>DASQQK010000136.1:0-2486 GCA_035643435.1 Nitrososphaeraceae archaeon
GCATGATGTATTCATCCCTCCACCAAACATGGTAATCGATTATTATCCAAATGAAAATGAAATGCAAACTGAATCATCATCTAAGAAACTAATATTTGATACTAGAGATTTGTTTAGATATCAGCACGAATAGCAAGTTGCATCTACGGGCATACATTTAGAAATTATTTGCTACAATATGGATATTCAGGCTTCACAAAACCATCTGCATCGCAGAGATCTCCAATTGTTTTGCAAAATGCTGGGTCATTATGAATGAGGCAATATCCTTCAGGATTGCTCTCTTGAGGGCAGATGACGTTTGGACGAGGATCACCCATTCCCGCACAAGTTCCGCTTAGAACGTACAAGTGTAGGACATTCAAGCATAAACTAGTGGTAAACTAAAACTGAATGTAGCACCATCACCACCACCTGCACCGTAGACTGCTGCATTATTTTCAGCTCGGATGCTTCCACCGTGTGCTTCAATTATTCCCTTACTTATATACAGTCCAAGACCTGTTCCCTTTTCAGATTTTGTAGCAAATTTGGTAAATAATTTAGGTAACATTTCAGGATCAATGCCTCTTCCTGAATCCTTCACTTTTATGGTTATATGGCCCCGTCCATGTTCAATCTCGGCTGTGACGGTTATTGTTCCTTCACTGGTAAACTTAATTGCGTTATCAATTAGATTGGACATCACCTGCTTGATTCTATTCTGGTCTGCAAATACATAAGTAGACTCAAGTTCCTTTGAATTAGAAAAAGCAATTATTATGTTTTTGTTGGAATTCATAATATTCGTATTATAATCCCCCAGCATCTCCCTTATAATCTTCACAAGAAGAAATTTTTGTTTGTTTAGCTTTAGTGTTCTGCCTTCTATTCTTGTTACATCGAGTATGTCTTCAGTAAGGCGTTGTAGTCTTCTTGCATTTCTAGCTATTATTTCAATTAATTCTTTCTGTTTGTCTTGATTAATATTACGTTTATCTAAGAACGTGCCTGATTGCAGAAGAATGTCAGATAAACCCAATATAGGTTGTATTGGATTACGTAGCTCATGAGCAGCAATATTAATGAACTCTTTTTGTGCTAGACTGCGGATTTCTAATTCTTCACGTAATTCACTCTGTTTCCATAATGTTTCAAATATTGAAACATAGGATAGGACTGTCGATTTGCTATTAGAATAAGTCGCTAACCCTATCGCATGCCCAGTATCTTCCATGATGTCATCCTTGAGCTCTACAATAAGTGAGTACATCCTATCTACAATCAGGATAGTCATTCTGGTTTGCATTGAAGGTTCAATATTTCGTATTTGAATACCATTGATACGTTCTAACCTCTGAATTATTTCTATTATTTTGTCTTCTACTGGTACAAGAATTTTAACTTGGATGTTGTACTGGATTGTACTTTCTACAAGTATGTCTAGACCACCTGAATTTTCCTGACGGATTAGAGCATTTGCTGAATGATAGATTAAGAGTATCTCGTTTCTGGCTGAACTAACAAGTCTGTATCCTGTACCAATTATCTCTTCAGTTTCTCTCAAGGTTTCAAGTACTTCTGGATGAATTCCTTCTTCTAGCTCTTTAATCCTAAGATGTGCTGGTGTTGCTTGACGCCAAAGATTTTCAAAAATGAAAAGATGTGCTTCCACCATTTCTTTCTGTATACAAAAGAGAAGGAGGTTGCTAACAGGTTCTCCTGGTTTATCTACAAAGAATGGTAAAAAATACTCTTTTCCATCGTGAATAGTAAAGTTACCCTTTGCACCATCCATATGACGCATTTCTATATGTTTTATCTCCTCGAGCATACTCTTACAGTATTCTAGATTTTCAGTTCTTATATCAGTAAGGAACCTTATCATAATTCCTCTCTTGTCGACTTCTAGGTTAGCTTTCCAAATAGGTGCAGTCTTCCTAATTCTAATCGGCCCATTGTAATCATAACAACATACTACACTCTTCTCAAGAAATTTAGTACGGGAAATGTAAAAATTCAGGATCTTTTCTGGTCCATTCACTATCCATACATCTTGATCTAATTTTCCAGGATTAGATCTAGGATTCATTTCAGCAAATCATCTATTAACAATATGGATAACAAAAAGTATAAAATAAGGCTTCTTGTGGTCTGCGCGACATAGGCCAGAGAACTCCCACATAAATTCCTCATTCTTAGGGATTAATCTGATAAAGATAAATATTTAAATATTAACATAATTACTCCATTGACACCTGTCTTATGGTAACAAGTATGAATTATTGCAGAAATCGACCTAAAGAGAGATAGGCAGATGAGAAAAAGAAGGTTAACTGTTTCGTAGTATACTTACACGCCGATATCCACGCATATTGCATTTTCAAGACAACTAGTCATGAGAGTCGCCGCTGGGCTTCACATTGCTCTTCTGTTAACCCCCTGGGCCAGCATTGCAGATAGGAATGAGGCCCAAGAGCCGTCGTTAAATAAGTTCATAACTGTGA
>DASQQK010000137.1:0-14111 GCA_035643435.1 Nitrososphaeraceae archaeon
CCTTGCAATAATATCTATATTTAATGATGATAGTACTCTTTATGTGGATGAAAATTTAGAACTTTTGGATAGGCTTTCGTCGAACGTAATCGCCATGGATATTAATTATGATGGCTACGAAGACATAATTGCTGGAGATAGATCAGGAAATCTGTACATGTTTGCTTCACAAGTAAGTATGAGCTAAGACTTGTGAGTAAGAGAGAATGATGTATGCATACGCAAACATTTAATCGTGCTTATAGATGGAGATAGAACTATCCCCTAGGATCCTTGCATATTAGAACAGACCTTTTTCTGTCCTTACATGCAATAAAATAGCGCATCATATAGCTCATCCTTCTGCTCTCCCTTCACTGTGTTCATTCTACTTTATCATCTACTGGACGAATCCCCTCATCTTCCTCCACTACCTCTTTAAAAAAGTGTGCATGAATATCTCCATCATCATAGGCTTGAGCTGCTTTGACATAATTTTCTTGTAAATCAGCAGACGCTTTAGAAATGGTGGCCATTACATCTATTCTAACAGGGGAAATTGATGGCAATATCTGTCTGATAGACATAGGTATATCATCATACATCTCATCGTCATTATAATAAATATTCAGAATAAAGAATCGGGTACCGACGTTACCTAACTTGATAACTGTTGGTTTGGATTGATCTTTAGCGGCTTCTTGAGCTAGCATTACTGAACGGACTTTGTCATAACTAGATTCTAAGGCTCTTGCTAACTTCACCTTCTCTTCTTCAGAAAAAGGATTCCTAAGTTTATTGGCTAACTGCATAAAGGGATTTTCTATTCGAAGAAGCATATAAGATATTATATTAGCACTAATATAAAAAAGAAGAAGGAACATTCGTATTTTCAACTGATCTGTCATGATCTTTTCTACATGCTTTTTTGTATGAGAATTAGCATAACTATAAGCCTCGGAGTGTTGGTTAGGTTGGGTCATCTGTTCATTGTCATTACTGTAAGCTTCAACTGTGTCCTCCATATCACGTTATTGTCGTTTGTTATGCTGCTTATTATTGACTTAATGAAACGGTTCTAGGCTGTCAACTAAATGTAAAAAATGCAAATTTCTTCATCAAAAAACAGAAGAACTAACGGACCCTAGTAAGGAGTTCCTTTGGCTCGCTGAGCTCTTAATGCTTTAACATACCATTCAAATTCTTCCAGAAATTTATTGATCCTCTTGTTATATTCATCTTGTAATAACTCACCGTTTTCACCGAAGACCTTATGAACTCTAGGTATTGAGAAGGAAGAAGATATACTAGGTGCGCCTAGTTCTGCAAATATCAATCTAAGCTGTTGAGCAGCATTTATGCCTCCAAACATACCAGGTGAATAAGAGACGATCGCTGATGGCTTAAAATAATATTCTTCGAGAAAGTAATCTAATGTATTCTTCAATGCACTTGAAGTACTGTGATTATATTCAGGAGTAATTGCAATGTATCCTTCTGCAGTGTTAATATTATTTCTGAGCGTTACCATTTTTTCTGATGGATTTTCCATTTCTTTATACATCCTATCTAATAGAGGAAGATCTAATTCTAACGGATCAATAAAAAATACTTCATGACTTCGTTCTTTTAATTTCTTGGCGATCCATCGAGCGACCTTAATTCCCTGACGATCACGCCTTACTGATCCAACTATCAATGCAGTTTTCAACACTATCTGCATACATCCTCACATTTACTTGAAGTTATCGATACACCTTCTTCTTTTCTACTCCTTTCACATCTTTCATCTTTCATGTCTACAATACTCCTACACAATATCGCGTACTTCATCAGTAATAATAATACAGTTGTCACCCTGTGACTATAACCTTTCCTATCATAGTCGGATGTAGCTGACAAAAGTATGGAAACTCTCCTACAGCATCGAACATGTGAGTAAATGTGGTTCCTTTCGTCGTCAAAGCTGTGGTTCCTGTAAGCCCGGAATCAAATTCTTGTCCCTTATTTTCATCATCTGGACCGCTACCAAATGTGACTGTATGAAATGGTGTATCCGAAGTATCATTATTAATCCACACTACCATATCTCCAACTTTAATATTGATTGGATTGGGCGAGTAAGCCTTGTCCCCTAAGGCTGCTGCTCCAGGAACTATTGAAACTTCTACTGTTCCAGTATTTATTACGGCAGCAGCACTGTTATTATTGCTATTTTCTCCAGCTTGCTGACCTAAAACTTCACCAATAGATAGACTGTCATTAACAAGAGCGGCAGCCATTATAGATGTGATTATAAATGCAAGTATTCCATAAAGAATATTTTTTCTCCTGAGTGACATATCTGGTAGTAGGTGTTAACTGATACGTAAATATATGTATTATCTTGAACTATAATAGAATCTGGTCTAACTATTAAAAATAATCTTTAATAGTTGGAGGGCACAGATTTAAATCACCTAATAGTAAATGCCCTGATGAAGAATCAATATAAAGAATCACAACATGGATGTAAGATAAAATGTTATACAATAATCCTAGCGGCCGTATCGTTGGCAACTGTGGCATTAGTATATATATTGATTAATCAACAAACAGTACTAGCTGCAACAGCAACAACAACAACTGATAAGCTACCTCGCCAGTTCTCTGGAGGACAAATACCTGTGACAAACTTCACAGCTACTAATACTTACATAGTAAGTGGGCAAACACCAAAAGGAGGAACAGATGCATTTAGCTACGATGGAAGTGGACATGTGAAGATTAAATCTGGGACTATAAATGTAAATGTGGATCCCATCACACAAACAGGCATAATAAATGCTAGCTGGGTTGATAACGAAAACAATAACTGGAGCTTTATACAAACACAGTTCATGCCTGGTCAGCAGCTGTACCTTCATGGTATCCTTCCTAATGGTACAGTGAATACGAGAATTGGTAACGATTCAGTAGCTATTAATCATTGGGAACATGGAAATACAAATGCAGGTCCACCAGTACTTCCAACTGTATTTACATATGTGGCCACTTGGGGTCCAGGAGAACTGTGGAAGAACGGAGAAAATCTTGGAATATTTGGAGGACACATGATGTTAACAGATGGAGTAAGAGATCCTATATCTGGAAAGGTCTTCAGTGCCAATAAAACGTCTGTATACAACCCTATGAACCCTGCAGATGGATACTCTGACCCTAATACTGCACAGGTCCATTTAATTATTCAGTCACCGCCTGGTCCGATGACTGATAACTTTCCACCGCAATTCGAATTCACAGCCCATTTAATGTTCTATGACATCAAGCTTCGATAAGTCGAGCTAAACTTTCATTATTTTTGACCATTGGAAGCTGATTTGCTATACTATGAATAGTAATTAATTTTGTAACTGTCATCTCTTAATATGAGATGAGTAGTTATTGTCTATGTACCATACTTCCATTGTTACAGTTAAAGTATAAATTGAACCATTAAACAATCTCTCTCTGGGTTAGAGGATATGCATTTATAGTTTTCTTAGTTTTCGGATGCTAATGATTAAAATCAGAAAGACTATGGTAAGTATACCGCAACAAGCATATATACGATATGCCATGCTGACAGGAGCAGCTTTTTTATTAACTGCAACAGTCATCTTGGGTTCTACTTCAATACAGCAGCTAGTATTAGCACAACAACCTTCAGATCCTGGATCGCTACTCAAGCTTTCAAGAACTAATATACCGATTGACATCCCATTACTCAAAGGATATGAGAATGGCAATGAAATATACTTTATAGCAACTGACGTCTCAGATGAAAAGACAGCTGCTGATGCTACTAATCTAACAGGTTTTAAGGTAAATTATGCACCTATACTAGCTCAGACTCCAGAAACTGCTAGGGCTCAGGCATATGCCTTTACTAACGGGATCGTAGGTGATGGGCCATTTGGATTTCAGGTCCCAGTAGTTAATGGAAAGCCAGGAGATGAAGGGTATAGCCCATTATGGCAGATTAATCTTGTTGCATGGAATGACGATGCAACTCCCAGAGAATTAACATCAGTTGAAGAGATCACAGCTGCTGAACAAAGTGGAGAATTGTCAATTAATCAAACTGATATAATCGCTAACCATCCAGCTATTCAATGGCAGAATGGTTCACTGATGATAAGAGAAGATGCGAGTAATATAAATGATGATACCCCATACATGGGAGGACAAGTACTGAATATAGACACCGAAAATATGATTGTTACCATGGTAGCTCATAGAGGTTGGGGTCCTGACGGAAAAACAATATACTATATCGTAACTGATGCAACACCGGATATGCCTGCAAATATGATGGGAGTTTCATATGTGCCTGCTAGTGAACAGTTGGTTGAAACTCCGGTAGCAGTAGATTTGTTTCAATTTACGAACGGCATTAATGGTTCAGGACCAATGGGATTTCAAGCGGGAATAGGCGGAGCCAATCCGACAGATGATAATTACAGTCCAATGTGGTTCATCCAATTCATTGAGTGGAACGACCCATTGCAAGCAAGAATACTCGAAAGTCAAAGCGATATAGGAGCGATGCAGCAAGCCGGACTGATAACGGTAACTCCAGCAATGGATGGCATGCATGTGGTTAATTGTCCATTCCTTGATCCCGATACAGTATTTGAGCACAAGAGCCAACAATTCGGATAATAGATAGGCTGAAAGATTGTATCGCTTCACATCAGACAGAAGCTAAGATACCTAGATATATGATTGGCAAAAAGGAAACAGAACTTGGAATCACATCCATTTTCTTTCTTTTTCAGTCATTTAATTTTTAAAGATCATATAATCAAAAGCTGATTATGAAGATGGTCAAAGCCCATATTTACCTGTCACCCAAATACTTAGTTTTCGCATCTGCTTATTGATCGCTTATACTTTTATCTTTTCATCTTCAAGCATAGATGGTTACAAAAATATTTCAGATTGCAACATTCGGAGCATTTTGTACTAACAGCATTTTAACTAGATTAAAGATATATCCTTCGCAGAAACTAGTACTAATATGTTATGATTATGATAATATCAGTGCGAAGCGCTTTACAAAAGTGATCAGTTCAATTAATAAAAACATTGGAATTATCATATGCCTGATATCTAGACAAAATATTATAGAGAGCGTATTTGGGCATTTTAGTAGAATAGTTGGATCCAAATCTGAGATAAGCAGAATTCAGCGGATATTGCTAAATGTAAGTTCCGGTGATAAGTTATTGACATATACAATCTTGTCTGCTGCGTATATGAAGGGGATAGAAACGTTTATGATAAATTCCAATTTCTTAGATAGTCCGGCTGTTCTACCCATACCCCGATCATACTATGACAAGATAATTACAAAAACAAAGCTCAGAATTCTAAACTCGGTTGCAAAAGCAGGGGGGATAGTATATGGTCTAGATCACTTACAAAGGTTATCTGGACTAGTAAAACCCTTATTGAGTTATCATTTACATGGACGTAATAATACTAAAGGTTTGATTGACCTAGGATTAGTTTGTGTTGAAAGTAGAAGGAACGAGAATGGTACCATTGTTATTGTAAGGCTTACTGCGGTAGGAAAACTCTTTCTTACAAATAGAACATGAGCCGGTATATGTTAAGGCCATGCATCATGAAATTGCAGAGAAAACGTTGAAATGGGCGCTCGATCATCACTGTCAAGAAAACAAGAGAAAACTAAAAAATTACATTGTGTGAAGGCATTTACTCGTAATACAAAGCAAGCTTCGCATTTCTACATCTCTATACGCCTAATGAATAAGATCTAGTGCCATTCGTAACTCCGAAATTTCATTTTTAATTATAACTCTGTCATTATCATCTATTGTATTATCCAAAAGTTTCTCACAAGCACATAATTCGCTTTGTGTTATATCCTTTTTATCCAGGCAAAGGGTATGGTACACATCGATTAAGGAATATGCTATCTTTCTTCTGCTCCCCGGCTTCGGAATCCTTATTGAAGTGCCATCGTTACTATTACTACTACTGCTCTGAGAACTTCCGCACATCTTTGCCACCATTAAACACTCGGTTTCTGCTGAACAGATATTCAATTAGCTTAAAAGACTCACCTCGGCTTTGTTACGCGTATTACTAAATCCGGGAATCATACGCCGTTTGTCATCCTTGTCAAATGTGTATGCCTCTGTCTCAGTTAGAGGCATAAACTCAAATAGGTCGTCACCACAGCTAGGACATGTAACCAGAGATCTGTCTAGCTTCAGACAAGAAACAGACCAATAACACGAATCACATATTACAAAATTTATGATTCTTTTGTAAATGAACTCATCGGATGGATGCTTGATATTTTTTACTGCTACATCTACAGAAGTCTGTATGATTCGCATTTCAACCAATCCAATTCTCCTTGGGTACATCTACATCTACAGAAGTCTGCCACAAGAGCCAATGCGACATTTCAGATTCTATTACCTTGATTAATATTAACAGCTTCAACTGGATTGATTCATGTGAGAAGTGCATTTAACATGTAAGAGAATTTATTATATAAAAGAGCTCTGGCATATCATCGCAAAATTGTAATTTAAAGTTATATTGAGGGAACATTAAACATATAATAGTTTATCTTGCTCTGTCGTATTCATGATGCTTATTCTTATGTATTAAGCATGAAATCTAATTCCCCAACATCTGTTCAAGAATTAGATACTCCAAATATATTTATTTATTTAACCGTTAAAGGGAATATTTGATACTTTAAGACAAATATTATTAGTGAAATTAAAGCATAAAGCGTAACATACATGTCGAATGACTTGTCACAAACTGAAACCAGGAAGCCAAGAAAATTATTTATTCCAAGGTTTGACAAATACTTATATCCACTCAACCAAGATTATGAACACTTCATCGATTGTGGTATTAGGAAATCCGGAAAACTTGATGGGTGTAAACGATGTAAATATGTTTGGGACCATTGGTATGGAACAGATATCCCTTTCTCTGGGTAATTGTATTATTGCAGTTATATTTTTTAAAGATTCCTTATGTGCACTTGCAGATTTCTCTTGTGTTTCCAGCAGCTACGTATCCGTCTAAGAATCCACTATAATACTGGTTATCTATGAAGCTGCGTTCATTATTTTTGTCTTGGATGATTCTGACTATCTCGATATTCATCATCTCTACATTCTTCTATTAATGGACTATTTTGGCAGCGCTTAGATTCCATCAGTAGTCCAATACGTATCTTGTTCTTTGCTTACCTTGAGTTTTCCAATTGTACGTCTTAACCTTTCTCTGTACTGTCTTTCTTCTTCAGGCATATGGTATCATTATCAAAGTCTTCTGCTTCTTCATGAAGATATACTGCATTATCATGAAGATAATCAATCATTCAGTTAGCTATCATACTTTGTCATTATAGATTATTCGGAATTTTTTTATAATTTGTTGTGCAAGCAGCTGCAGCGATACACAGAAGTACCACAGCTAAGGCAGCATCGCGTAAACAACGTCAAGCATCAGGTAGGCGGCCTCACATCTTGGCATACCTGTAAGCTTCCGTGGCCGCCTACCTCATCTACTCTTTAGGCCATATCGTGTACACGCAATGGCATCAAGGTAGGCAGCCGTTCATGTGCATTCTGGTAAGAGTTGGCTAACAAGTTTTATTTTAGTTGTCTACCTTACCCATATCATAATACTTTTAGTCTCAATACACGTTGTACAAGTACCGGTTATTACCAAGAGGTAAGGTGGACGACCACATTCTCATCAGGACCATCATAATTTATTGGCCGTCTGCCTTAATCACTAACAGCATGCGACTTTTGTCTAGGGCGCGGCGGCAGAAAATAGACAGGTGCATAAAGGACAAATATTTGAATTACTTAAAGAATAGGCACCCAGGGAACAAATGGACATGGGATGCAGGTAGTCAAGCTCGTACCTTCATATACACTACTCTTCTAACAACCGCGACATGGGCTGCCTCCTCTACTTCATCTTTTAAGAGGTTACTGGTTGGAGAGTAACAAAGTCCCAAGCATGAAAGTACTAAAATATCTCCGGTGACATTCATAAGACAGGAAAGGAATATTGCTATAACCACATATTTCAGTCAGTTATAGATATTTATCATATATATGATATTGAATCAGTTAAAGATAAATTCGAACGGTTAGAGGCATATCTTATTATCTAGTAGGTAAAAAGTAATACAATGGTAGCACAATTCCGTAACCATCATCACCAACTCTCCACCCTCCAGATTGCTACTTTTGGATCTGATGGTCAGGAGGGGGTTGCACTGGGAATAAGAAGTTTTCCAGTTCAAAAGTTAGCATTAATCTGCTTTGACAACGATAAAAGTAGAGCTGAGGAATTCTCCAGAAGGATAAAAAGTGTACTTGGGATGCCCATTACCATTAACCTGGTAACAAAAGAGAATGTCATTAGAGATACTATGGAAAGAGTAAATGAAATATTAAATCTTGAAGGTAAAAATTTTCAACAAGTGTTAATGAATGTAAGCAGTGGGGATAAGCTTATTGGCTGCGCTGCTCTTTCTGCTGCTTTTATAAATGGCATAAAGGCGTTTGGAATGGATTCAACGAAATCAGTTCCTCTTTTAATGCCAGTCCTAAAATTAAGCTATAATGAAATAGTGTCAGATGCAAAAATCAAGATACTCAAGGCAATTGATAGCATTGGTGGCGCAGTTGACAGCCTTGATCAGTTAGAACAGGTAGCAGGGATAGGAAAGCCTCTTCTAAGCTATCATGTACAGGGAGGTAAAGATTCTAAGGGTTTAGCAGATCTGGGACTGATTGAAGTAGACAGAGGAGATAGGGGAAAGATAATAATCAATCTCACTACACTGGGAAAGCTTCTTGTGTCTAGCAATACGCTGAGTAATATTAACGTGTAATGCGTATACAGATGTACACATGAACTTGTGTGACACTTGACACTTTCTTATAGCATTAACAAAAGGGTTGTGTGAAAAAGCATCTTCAATTATACAACTTATTATGAATAAAACAGGGAGGTCAAATAAATACAGTAATAACAGCGATAACGATGCTATTAATACCAGGAATGAAACAGCTTTAGCCAGAATCGACTTTTCATTAAAAAGGGAAGTATTCTTTGTAGTAGTTGGAGCAATTTTAGGAGCAGTAACTTTTGGAATAAGTGAAACTATATTCCAGATACTGTTAGGTTCACCGTACTATCTTGTTTGGATCGCATTCGGCCATGTTCTTGGTGTAATTTCACCTATCTCCACATCCATAGTCGCGGGTATATTTATTCATGTAATTACATCTATCTCTATAGGAATTGTAATAGGAATTTTCCTTTACAAAACTGGAATATTAAATATCAGCAAGATATCAAATGGAATTGTATATGGGCTCTTTGCAGGCGCTGTAGTATTTGTAGTATTTTTCTTGCCAGTGCAGTATTTTATTCTATCTCCACAGATCGCAAATACTATGATTGAATTAGATCCAGAAATGACAGAAATTGATGCGAAACAGGTGCTTAAAAATAACTTTACTACAATAATAGTAGGATCTGTAATAATGCATTTAATTTTTGGGATTACAGTTGGATTCTTTTCATCTGTTCTATCAATCAAATTTGGTACAAGATATAGATGTTCACAATGTGACATTTCATTCTCACGAATTGATTCATACAGAAAGCATAAGGAGCTAGTGCATGGAATCAAGCCAATTCAGCTCGTACGTATCCTTATACTTGGAGGGGGTTTTGCTGGAATAGAGATATTAAAGAGACTTCAGAAAGCATTCCAGGACGACGTAAGAATTGATATTACACTTGTTAGCAGAGACAACTTTTTTCTATTCACTCCAATGTTACCAGAAGTTACTTCAGGCAGCATAGAAACGCGGCATATTGTAACACCAATTCGTACTTTCTGCAAGAGGGCAAAGTTTATTGAAGCTAGCATAAAGGAGATAAACCTGAAGCATAAAGAAGTAATTGTAAGCCATAAAATAGGAAAGGAGAGCAGGCCAATAGACCAGCGTGATCATGCACTCAAATATGATTATTTGACAATAGCACTTGGAGGAGAGACAAACTTCTTTGGGAATACAGAAATAGCAAAACA
The DNA here is from genome assembly GCA_035643435.1 of Nitrososphaeraceae archaeon. Taxonomy (GTDB): domain Archaea; phylum Thermoproteota; class Nitrososphaeria; order Nitrososphaerales; family Nitrososphaeraceae; genus TH5896. The sequence goes on from DASQQK010000137.1 coordinate 10,130, forward strand.
CGCCTTTACAATGAAAACTGTCGGAGACGCAATGCTACTCAGAGATCATGTTATAAATATGCTTGAGCAGGCGGATGTTGAATATGAAGATGAAGAGCTAAAGAAAAAGTTAATCACATTTGTAGTCGTTGGTGGTGGATTTTCAGGTGTGGAGACAGTTGGTGAGTTAAATGATTTTATTCGTGAATCCATTCGAGTTTATTATCATAACCTTAAAGAGAACGACGCAAAGATTATTCTCGTAAACTCAGGTGATAGATTATTACCAGAAGTGCCTGCTGAATTAGCAGATTTCACATTACGCATTTTAAGAACAAACAGAATTGAAGTAAAGTTAAATGTTCGAGTTTCAGGAGCTTCTTCCAACAGTATAAAACTAAATGATGGTTCAATTGTATCAAGCCATACGCTTATCTGGGCCGGCGGAGTAAAGCCTGATCCACTAGTTACCAAGATTAATAACTGTGAACATGATCAAAAATCTGGTAAGGTATTATCCAATAGCTATCTGGAGCTCAAAGGATGGAATAATGTTTTTGCTGTCGGCGATTGTGCATATATAACAGATCCTAATACAGATAAGCCATATCCTCCAACTGCTCAACATGCAATAAGACAAGCAACGGTAGCGGCTGATAATATGATCTCTGATATACAACAAAGAGTGTCATCTTCAGTAGCAGAGAGATCTTTGGATAGAAAAGGAGAAAAAATTGATTATCAGACAAAAGGCATAATGGCTCTCATTGGAAAAAGAAATGGAGTAGGAGTTGTGTTTGGCTACAAGGTTCATGGGATCCTAGCTTGGTGGCTTTGGCGTATGTATTATCTAGATAATCTTCCCTCAATAGAAAAGAGATTCAGGGTGATGATAGATTGGATAATAGATTTATTATTCAAACGAGATGTTACAAGGCTAAAAGTGATTTCAGAAGAAAGGAACCTTATTTCAAATCAAAGTACTCAAGCTGAAAGCCATACAATTTGATGCGTAACCATTGTTGTTATTACTAATCTATATTTTCACTCAGCAGTTCTAACTTTTATTGAAAAGTTATGGTAATTCTTTAACCCTTGGCGATCAAGAATAAATATATTAACAGAACAAGAAATACTGTTTTGATAGAACAGCTTACAGAAACAAAACAGATCGTCTATTCAAAACTTGGAGGAATGGTCAACTAGGGCAATGACTCCTTCGATCCATGTCCCAAGGTTTGAAAAATATAACTATCCATCTGATGAAAATTATAAACACTTTACAAATTGCGTGGTAAGAAACAATGGCAGATTGTTTGAATGTAAAGAGTGTATATATGTGTGGAGTCATTGGTACGGTACTGATGAGCCCTTTAATAATCTTAAAAGTACTAATTAATTATACAAGATTTCCAACATAGAGACATAGGATCATTAATAATCCTGGAAAGAATGCTAATTTGAATAGAATGTAAAGACATGATTGATAATGTCAACTTCACAACATTACCATCTTTTCCTAGTACAAATTCAATCCCTATTCTTCTGATTCAAGATATTTTATTGCATCCAATGCTGCTTTGCAACCAGATCCAGCTCCTGGTTGATTTCTTGAAACTACAATTGGCTTAAGTCCTCAACGAGTAACATATATAGCTGCAGTTAAACCAGCTGGTACAGAACTGATTATAATGATTTTATAATGTTTCTTTATATGAGATATCTTTCTTTAATCTCATGTTAATAAGCAGTATCTCCAACGGTTCAATTAATTCTTTAACTATTGAAATATGAGCATATATAGTAGAAAATTGAATATTTCCAAGTATGACGATGATACTAAGGAATCCAATTCAAAGACCTCTTAGTTATAATGCAAAAAAGGCATTACTAAAGGGAGTAATTGTTGGTATTATTACAGCATCAGTTTATCTAACAGTAGTCGTAGCTACAACTCCAAATCTTCCTCCAAGTGCTGCTATAAGTGCTGCATTAACGGTAAATGGTATCATAATTGTAGGTCTAGCCGTAGGCGTAGGAACGCAGATCTTTGCATCAAGTTATAGCAAAGGTCTAGGATGTAGAATAGAAGACGGAAAAAAGTGCGGACCAAAGAAGGGTATTAAAAAAATACTATACTTTGGCAGGGGCAGCGGCGCCGGCGGTAGTTCAGGCGGAAGTACTGCTATCAGCTCATTTCTTTCGTTCTTTTCTCTTGTACCATTAGGATGTTGTGGAAGCTGGCTTTTCATACTATCTATGCTACCTTCCGTATTCGGAGGAACTCTATCTGTGGTACTGATCGAGTACTCCACTCTTCTGTCCTATGTAGGTCTTACGGTAGTTATTGGATTTGCAGCAATTTCAGTACTAAGACTTAGAAAAGAATTGGATGAGAGAAGAATATTAGCAACAAAATCACTAAAGATTGATAATTATGATAATAATAGAACTGCTGCTCAGACAGCATCATCAGCATTATCAAATAATCTAAAAGGAGGGCCGTCAAATTGATTATCATGATACCAGCAAGGAAATTTATTCTAGCATCTATCATCGCAGGAGGTCTAATTGCAGGAATAGCTCTTGGAGTTGTACTGCCTGCTTTAGATACAGATAATTCTTCACCCAGTTTACCAGTATCAGCACAAGAGGAAAACAGTATTGTTCCGCTAGATCAAATAGTTGGTGGTGGCCCACCTCGTGATGGAATACCTTCTATAGACAATCCAAAGTTTGTATCAGTACAGGAAGCTAATAAATTCATGGAGGATGGTGAATTTGTCATTGGTCTAAATATTAACGGAGATATTCGTGCGTATCCGCTTCAGATACTTGTATGGCATGAAATCGTAAATGATAATGTAGGAAATGTACCAGTTGCGGTAACTTACTGTCCATTATGTTTTACTAATCAAGTTTTTAACCGTACACTGGAAGATGGAAATGTTGTTGAATTTGGAACTTCGGGTAAGTTGTACAATAGTAATCTAGTAATGTATGATAGAACTAGTGAATCGTATTGGAGCCAGGCTATGGCTCAGGGAATAGTAGGCAAGTATGCAGGAACTATCTTGCAGAGAATTCCATTTGATGTTGCTAATTGGAAGGAATGGAAGGAATTATATCCAGAGAGTAAAGTGCTCTCAAGAGATACAGGATCCAATAGACCTTATGGCGCAGACCCGTACGGAGATTACTATACCAACTCGCAAGTGCTTTTTCCGGTTTCCAATCAAGATGGCAGACTTGGATTAAAAGAAATCATTATAGGCTTAGAGAGTGACAGTTTATACAAAGCATACAAACTCCAAGATATAGAGAACAATAAGATAATTAATGATCATATTAACAAGAAACCAATATCATTATTCTCAGCATTTCCATTTATGGTAAGGGTGTTTGACCCTGTTATTGATGGCCAGACTTTACAGTTTGAATATAATCCTCAAAATAATACTTTCGTAGATATACAAACTGATAGCGAATGGAATTTTGAAGGAGTTTCGATTGCCGGACAGCTTCAAGGAAAACAGCTTAACAGATTACCCTTAGATCAAGGATTCTGGTTTGAGTGGGCAGCATTTCATCCTGAAACAGAGGTGTATACTTCCTGACTTTAAATTCAAATGTGTTATTAATAATATTGCTACCGATAGTTCAGTTTGCGAAATTGAGTTGACTTAACTATGTTAAGAGTTGAGTTGAACAGTACAACTCACTTTGTATCGTTCAAGAAAAGACTTAATCGTTAGAAGTAATGATTATTAACGTGGTGGTCGATAATTGTTTTGGTATGAGTGACATCGAAGAAAAGGATGATTACGAAAACCATGAAAGTACAGATCATGCGCCTAATTGGACAAATTTAGTATGCCCATCATGTGCTATATATTATGGCGTACAATCATTAATTAGCAGCATAAAGAAAAGAAAGAGGAAGAATCGAAGAAATATCATCGTGCAAAATAACTGATGCTACTCTGTTACTCTAGGTGCATCC
>DASQQK010000138.1:0-6352 GCA_035643435.1 Nitrososphaeraceae archaeon
TCGCCTATATCATACTTGATGACGTAGGATATGGCTGGCTTAGCTGTTATGGCGGTCCTATAGAGACTCCAAATATTGATAAACTTGCCTCTAATGGATTGCTATATAATAATTGGCATACGACTGCGCTGTGTTCTCCAACACGAGCATGTTTGCTGACTGGACGTAATCATCATTCTGTAGGAATGGCAGGCATTACTGAAATTGCAACAGGGTTTCCTGGTTATAATGGTATAATGCCAAAAGAAAAGGCCACTATCGCAGCTATGCTCAGGCAGTATGGGTATAACACCTTCTGTATTGGGAAATGGCATAACACCCCTGACACAGATGTGGGACACCAAGGACCATTTGACCGCTGGCCTACAGGAGAAATGATGGGATTTGATCGATTTTACGGTTTCTTAGGAGGAGATTGTAATCAGTGGTATCCTCCTTTGGTGTGGGATAACCATCCAATTAGACCTCCAAAGACTCCTGAAGAGGGATATCACCTAAGTGAAGACTTGGTAGATAAGGCGATTCTATTCATAAGTAACCATGAGTCTCTAGGTCCTGATAAGCCTTGGCTTCTATGGTTAGCCTTTGGGGCATGTCATGCTCCGCATCACGTAGCAGAAGAATGGATCAACAAATACAAGGGAAAGTTTGACAAAGGGTGGGATAAGCTGAGAGAGGAGACACTTGCAAGACAAAAGAAACTTGGCATTGTCCCTAAGAATACAGACCTAGCGCCACCCAACGAAGGAGTTCAGAAATGGGACGACCTGTCGGATAGCGAAAAGAAACTATTTGCCCGGTATATGGAATGTTATGCGGGATTTCTTAGTCATGCTGATTACCAGATTGGAAGGTTCATAACATTTCTGGAAGAGATTGACAAGCTAGAAAATACACTGATATTTGCATGTTCAGACAACGGTGCTAGTGCGGAGGGCATGCTCACCGGTTTGTTCGACGAGGTATCTTTTTTTAATATGGAGCCCGAAAATGTGGAACAGAATTTAAAAAGACTAGACGAGATTGGTGGACCGAAAAGTTACAATCACTATCCTGTTGGTTGGGCGATGGCAGGCGATACGCCGTTTAAATGGTACAAGCAATACACTCACTATGGAGGCACAAAAGACCCGCTGATAGTTCACTGGCCAAAGGGGATAAGGGACAAAGGTAAGATACGTACTCAATTTCACCATGCAATAGATATAGTACCTACCATTTTGGAAGCAATAGGAGTCGAATCTCCATCTCAGATAGGTGGATACGTTCAGGCTCCAGTAGAGGGCATTAGTATGTACTACTCATTTAACGATACTACGGCCCCTACGAGAAAGCAGATGCAATATTTCGAAATGCTAGGAAATCGGGGAATATGGTATAAAGACTGGATCGCAGTTACGTTTCACGGACAACTTCCGTGGGAAAACAAACCCAAATGGAGCTTTGATGAAGATAAATGGGAATTGTATAAAGTAGATGAGGATTTCTCTCAATGTCACAACTTGGCTGACAAAAATCCAGAGAAGCTTCGTCAGCTTGTAGAGATGTGGTGGGCTGAGGCTGGTCGATATAATGTCTTACCGTTAGACGATCGAAAGCAAGAACGATTAATCGCACGTGACAAGCTAAAGGAAAGAACATCATATACATTATATCCAGGTACAGTGAGAGTTCCACAGAGTGCCGCGCCTGACACAAAGAATCGTTCTTATAGTATCAAAGCTGAAGTAAACATTCCTCCTACTGGTGCTGAAGGTCCTCTCTGCGTTATAGGAGGTGTTAGTAGTGGGTGGTCATTGTATATGAAAGATCAACGATTAGTGTACTGCTACAACAACAACGGTGATCTTTATTATGTGAGGTCTGCTAAAGAGGTGCCCGTTGGGACCAAAGTCAAGCTTCGCTTTGATTTCGAAAGAACTGGTAAAGAAAAGTATGGTGCAGGTGGCATAGGTAGACTATATATAAATGATAAAAAAGAGGGAGAAGGTGAAATCCCACATACGGTTAGATTCATCTATTCACTGGATGAATCTTTTGACATAGGAGTTGATTCGGGAACTCCTTTGACAGGCGAATATAAACCCTATTCACGCTTCACTGGAACCATTGAGAAGGTAGTCGTTGATCTATTAGGTAAGCAACAAGCAATGGACCCCGAGACAAAGGCGAAGATCATAATGAAGAAACAGTAGGGATGAGTTATTCCTACCATCACCTCAATCGCCATATGATATGAGGATATAATTGGCCTCCATCGTCTAGCGAATTCGTTGGCGTAGTGTGTATGAAGGCCTTGTCTTTTACGCTATGGCCAATGAGAGTTGGAAGCAGCTGCACATCTGCCGATGAGACAAGAACACGTAACATTACAAAATGTAGAGATCGCTCGTTTGTTTGATCTTATCAAAAAACATTTGCATAAGCTTAAGCTGGAAATAATCCATGAAGAGAGGGGCGATAATTACTACAATTTAAAGGCACATAAGTGTAGTATGAGTAGTGCGGTGGTGGGAAACATAAGAGATGTAGAGATAATGATAGGGGGTAAAGAAAATAATTATGATTTAGTTTTACGAACCGGCGCATGGGGTAAAGACGTAGTGGTCCCGACGGCTATATGGGGTGCCTTGACACTGGGAGTAGCTGCAGCCCCAGTAGCACTCGCAGACTACCTGCTCAACATCCACCCAGTCTGCTAGCACTGCAATACTGGGTGGGTATAAGGTCACTTATACTTCATACTACACCACTCCGACAGGATGACTTAGTGCTCGCTCTATGGAAATAGATAGATCTATCAATACTATGAAAGCCAAAATTAAATTGCAACAAGTTAACTAAGTTCCGGATTACTTTTATCCAGCGAATGTGGAATTCTAGCGATTAATACAAAGGGAGTGAACTTAGTGTCTTTAAAGATAGTATCTGCTGCCATAAATGGGAACAGTTTACTACCAGTTTATTTGGGAGATCTGCAATGAAGTTTTCACTTAGTAAGTTAAACCCATTTGGAAAGGATGAAAAACATGAATACATTTGTAAGGTCTGTAAGATGGTATTCCGATCCAAGGAATCTTTGGATAGACACAAGACTAAAGCAAATCATCTTGGTGCAGTCAATTTGTAGATCGGAATTTCAGTCTCCTACTGATATGTCGAGAGTCAATACTTCACTAATGTATTTTTCAACACATACTTCACTAACGTAACATAGCAAACACTTCAATTAGTTAGTTTGCAGATATTGTCCTCTATGTGTCAGATCTAATTACCTTCTTCCCAGGGTTCATGGTACATTTCGGATCAAACATTTTTTTGATCTGCTCAAAAATTGAAACAAGTTGTGTGCCATACATCAATTTGATATACTTACTTCTGGCTATGCCGTCACCATGTTCACCCGTGATAGTTCCTCCGCAACTAATTACTTTAGTAAAAACTTCATCACCTACAATATTAAATAATTCAAGTTCTGTTCTCGATTCTGTATCGATAAGCGGTCTTGTATGTAAATTCCCATTTCCTGCATGACCATAGATTACATAATCTAACTTGTTATCGTTATATTTCTGCAACAGAAATCGAGTATAATCATAGAGCATATCTGGATTCACTACAGTATCTTCTATCAAGCCTACTGGCTTTCTGCTCCCTACAGTCATTTTCAAAGCATTATTCAATGCGCTCTTTCTCGCACCCCATATTTGTCGGGAGCTATTGTCGTCAGTCACCGCCTCGATAATCTTAGATACTGGAGATAATTTGTCTTTGCACATAGTAACTCTTTGTTCTACATCTTTAAGGCTGTTTCCTGCAAATTCTGCGAATAAGAGAGACCCTCCATCAGTAACATTATCTTTGACTTTTGGGTAAGCCTGAACATCAAAGTTACGAAACACGGTATGATCAAGCACTTCCAATGCAACTGGAGAGAATTTCAAAGCAACAGGAACTGCCGAAATAGCGGATAACAAATCCTTAAAACCAAATACCATGGTAGATCGATACAAGGGGATATCAAAGATCTTTAGCTTCGCCGAAGTCACAATCCCCAATGTTCCCTCTGAGGCAGCAAATATTTTATGCGGGTGAAATCCGTCGTCATTTATTACTGCATCAAGACGATAACCACATGAATTCTTTGTTACTTTTGGATAGTGTGTCTGTATTAGGTCCATGTGAGATGATAACAAACTATATAATTTTGTAATTCTCTCGTCATTCGAACTGATATTATCTCCACTGCTAACGCATCCGAAACTACCGTTAGAGTATACGACGTTAACCATATCTAGAAACTCGATGGTGTTGCCATAACCCAATGCATGAACACCGCTCGAATTATTTGCGATCATACCCCCAACAGTACAATAGTTGCTACTAGCTGGGTCAGGGGGAAGGAATTTTCCCCTTTTCCTAAGTTCTTTGTCTAGCACACCTTTGACTAATCCTGGTTGGACTAACACATAATCAGCACCAATCTCCAGGATCTTATTCATATGTTTTGTAAAATCAAGAATAATACTACTGTTGAGTGACTGTCCTAGAAGTCCGGTACCGGCGCCTCTTGCAGTTAGGGATATACTCTTCGAATACCCATACTGACATATTCTCGATAGATCATACTCATCTAATGGATACACAATTGCGGATGGTTCAATAGAGTAATGGCTTGCATCTACAGAGTACACTTTCTTATTCCAATCATCAGAGAGTACTTCTCCCTTTGCTACTCGCTCTAATTCATCTTCTATTTCTGTATCCATATTAGCGTTGTGTTCTATTTACCAAAAGTGCTATTTTTAATTTAAGATCCTACCACTAGAACGTCAAATCTAAAGAAGGTGAGGGAGCAGGTAATGTGGATGCGATCCTCGGAGATATTGTCGTAATTACCTCTCAAGGCGATCGAGCTGAATACAAGATCCCAAAATCCCAGGTAGAAGGATACAACGGTGCTGAAGTATCTTTGAAAATCACCTTAGCAGAAATCGAAAAGTACAGGGCCTAACTGAGTCCTCTTTTTATCTTTTTTGTCGAGCAAAAAAAGTTGTAACAGGGTATTATTTATCAGTAGATATGATAGATAAAATTCGGCTAACCGACTTGCCAGCAGAAGACGCATGCTACATCCCAATACACCTATAAGGCAATTAGGACTAGTCCAAGAATCCCTCTGAGCTCACTGCGTCGCTTTGAATATCGAATATGCCTTAGAATGCGATAATCCGAGCAGATTATTGTTTCGCATACTTTTCTTATGATGTAGGTATTAGGTGTATTTGCTTATCAGACCTCAGTCAGTTATCTACTCCCAATTATCTGCATCTGTCCCGCATTAATGAAAGAAATGCTAGATATACACATTATCTCTCACTAGTTCAACTAGTTTAGCCAACGCCGACGTTAATGGCTGTTGGGTACCGTATATTAATAACGTGTGGTCTCCAGATTTATTGTCAGGCCAATACCCTCCAGGATCACAATAATCACATGTGGCATAAGTAAAATTGTATTCACTCAGTATTTCAAAACCGTCCCTCTTAAATGCCTCACTATAGTATTGGAGCGAGCCAGGATGGGATACACCATCATTATCCTTTGTGTTCGCTACCTGATTGGTCGGCGTATAGAAACCTCCAACTATGAGATCACCGGTAGATGTCTCATTATCCAATACTGTTATTCTTGACTCCTTTGTGTCATAGGACTTGTCAACTATGTTGTAGATTCCTGGAGAAGGTAGTACTACTGGTTCGGAGCTTTGTGCGTAGTCTAGCTGCCCAGTACTGTACACCACATTACCAGCACTGTCTTGTATTTCAGTGGTATGAGGATTGGGTGTATCCCAAGGAGCGTCAGCATGCAGAAATACGATAGATGTTCCGTTTGGAACTGCCAGATTAGTCGGCACATAATACGAGTTCCTATCTGATATGAGTTTGTGCTTCTCATCAGACCAGTTCTCATGTGATTCATTAGGAATAAGGATAACGAATGTTCCTACTGATGGGGGAATCTTCATAGATTCTGATGTATATACAGATTCAGCACTAGGAACTGAGGAATTTATCAATGTGGGTGATGAAGGGGATGCGAACGCAGATAACATCAAATTGCTTCCATAATATAAGCAAAATAGAAGAACTGCCGTAACTACTAGAACTGATGCGTTAGCTGCTTTCAAATCTATACATCTATAAATCAAATCCTGCCAGAATATGATTCTTTTGATATTAGCGGGAGTTAAAACACTTGACGTGTGAATAGATATTATTTCACCTTGTTCCCTCTTGGTTAAGGACACTAAATAGATACATGGCATGTACCTATCTGTTACCAAAGATAA
>DASQQK010000139.1:0-5465 GCA_035643435.1 Nitrososphaeraceae archaeon
GGTTGGTGTATTAAAGGTCTCCATAATTGTATCAAAGGTCTCCCATCATCAATGAGGTACTAGTTCTTACCAATAATTGGCCTTTATTTTCTCGATGACCAACTCGTGTTCTCGGCCTTTTCTTCGGGCAAACTTCTCCATAGCACTCAGAGGAACGCCACCGAGTGATCTTGCTAGACCAGCAAAAAAAAGCCTCTTTGCAGGATTCTGCTGTCCAACTTTGCGCATGAACTTCTGAATTCCGTACTTGAAGTTGTGCTGCCAAGTCTTGTACATTACTCCTAACTTTGGTGGATCCATTGTATTGTTTATGTCAAAGAACTCTGATTTCTCCAAAAGCCCAATTGGGACAAACGTCAACGGGGTTACTGTAAATCTCGAATCAGGCTGCTCCGTCTCCAATTCGTGTATCAATCGGATGGTCTCCCAACTATCTTCAGGGGTTTCGTCATTATTCAAGCCCATTATCAGTGTGAATGCAGGTACCCAATAGTATTCGTTTAATATCTTGACGCCATGCTTCACAACCCAATGCCATTCATCAGGTTTGAATGGGGCCAGCTTACGATCAGCGTATTTTCCGATCAAGCGCGTACTCCCTGTTTCAAAACCACATTGAATTCCAATGTGATTATCAGGACCGGATCGAATAATCTCCGAAATGTTTGGTATCAATCTTTCATCTGCAATTGCGCCTGCTAGTGTTCCATGAGTAGGGTTAGTGTGCTCAATTCCTGTATCCATGATACCTTTGAAGAGCTCTTCAAGCGCTTCTCTGTTAGGTTCCATGTTCTTGGTGGTTCGTGGGTTTAGGCCATAGACAAAGATGTCATCACTGTGGATCCATGCATTCCTCGCTCCGCCGTATTTCATATTTACCCGAATTTCCTTCAGCACTTTTTCGACTGGGTAATAACGTAATGGTCTAAGGGTCACATCACAGAATTTACATCCTCTCCCGCATCCCCTCATCACCTCGACCATTCCATGCATGCTCGGATTTATGATGTCAGGAATTTCATCTACTGCTGGTTCATCCCAATAATGAATAAACCGGCCGTGATATTTTCGTTCAGGGCGATTGTATTCTTTAATCTCAACTTTGAATTTAGATTTCTTGAAGGGGTTGGCAGTGTCAAAATCCCCATCTATTAAAGCATCGAAGAAGCTAGCGCCAGCACCATCTATCTCCGGGCCAATCCCACCAAGGTCTCCTTCAACTATGCCGTAAAGGCCATACTCTTCGATCTTGGCTGGATCATAGTTATATTGCCATGTTCCTGATGCACCTGCGATAACCTTTGCATTGCTTCCATTATCCTTCTTCGCCTGGGAAATTCGCATATGCAGATCTCTACAATAAAATTCGTCATAAGACATGTGTTTGCGTCCGTAGGTAAATGTCATGGTAACAGGGCCCATACCCAGAGGATCCATTTCATAGGTACCGACGACTTGAGTTTCAGGCCCTATAAATTTCTCAACATAATCGGGATGGGCTACAACTACGTCTTTCTTGCTATAACCGTCCCGGATAAGTGAGGATTCAACCTTCCTCAATCCATATGGAGCATATTTTGCTATTCCATCAACATTCGCAATTGGATTACAGATGAAATCAAACAGTATCCTAGGTGTTACCTGCTGTCCAAGTATCCTGTACCATAAGGATGATGGATCTCTATTGATATCAATAGCAGGGGCACACCCAAAGAAGGATGCTAACGATATGCCTCTGTAGGGCGACATAAGAGTCCTGTCAGCCGTGAGTACAACTTTTGGATATGTCATGAAATGATTTTACGCCGATCCCTAAGCATATCCATTTCATAAGGATGGATATTAAGTTTTTCAATTTCACCTAAATTTATGAAAAAAATTCTATCTCATTAGTCCAAGAGCTCGCTAAATGAATGAGGTGAAAGCATAGCGCTAGATGAGATTTATGAATTCCGACTCACTTCGACGGTTGTTTAAGAAATCTTGGAATCGAAATCTTGATCTTGTCTTTGACCCCGATCAACTTGAATTTATATTTGCCTGAATAAAGCTTGGTGTAGAATTCTGCGTAGCTTGCAGCTGCCTGGTATGTAGCAAATGACACCCTCAATTCGGGAATAACTATTGACTTACCACCTTGACTGTACGCTTCGAGCACATATCGATTGGGCAGTCTTTTTGCTTGCCTCATGATAAAGTACATTGTAATTAGGAGGAACGCAACAGCAGATATAAAGACAACAACAGTCCCAAATTCCTTGCCGAAAGTCATGAAGTGAACTACCAAGTTATCGCTGAACCACTTGTACAGAGGATCTATGGTCTTCAGCATTAAACCGACGATAGCTTCATACATATTCCCTTCTTGCTCCGGTAACACCTCATAGCTTCGATCTACTATAATAGGGTAGCTATAGTGAGTCCTCCAGTAATTCTTTCCGTCATGAATTCAGAATGGATATCTCTTGTTCAAGAAATCGATCACTTCTTTGCTCCTAATGATCTATTCTTAAGCCTGAGTTGGCTCCCTCTACATTTTCTGCAGCGGTCTGCTGATATTGGATTCCTCCCACCGCACTTGAAACATACCTTAAAGAAAAGACGTCGCTGTTGAGCGATTTGTTTCTTTGTAGCATCTGTTATTGGCATAACGTAATTGAATTAGATCATTTTACTATAATTTCTAGGTTTCCATCACCACAATAATGATATTTGATCTTAGCTAGGTCGAACCTGCCTGACCTATTTCTATTTAGGTCTTTTCTTCTCAACATTATCTTCCACGATGCTTACCTATCCCTATTCAACATTCAAGATGTACATAGCTGAGCCCGGTATTTGTTGTGGCCTTTGAACTCCTATAATTCCTTGTTCGTGAACATACTTATAGCTAAGGCTATGTTTGCCGGGAGAAAGCGGATTTAGAACTAGATAGTATCCATCCACTACAGCGTCATATCTACCTGGTGGAGCATCGAATTGATTGCCTTCTGGTATTTCCAATGTGAATAATGAAGAATTTCTAACCAATATCTGATCCTTTAACTCCATATTTACGGCATCACCCCCGCTGTTCTTGAATAGGGTGTGACCATCTAGTACTACTTCCCATGCCTTGAAAATCTCGTCGGCATCTCTTGCACAGGCCCATTTATCTTCAATCTTATCACTCGCAGCTCGAGGATCCGGAACTGTACTGTCACACTCCCCAACCAATAAGGGTACAAGGAAATACTTTCCACCAGGTATGGTACACTCTGACTCATAGGAAATGGCATAAACTCCGACACCAAACAACACTTGATCGTCCGTATCTGAGCCTAAATAACATTCATTCTTATTTATAGTAGGGTCGATTGGAATGTCTGCAGGGACAGACATGGTCCAATTCCAAAACTCTTGTGCCAGCATTTCGAGTGATTTATTATTGATTGTTCTACCCGCGAAAAAATCGGTACTCCCACCAAGAACAGGCTTCAGAAAGTGATTTTGGGACATAAGACACATCAAAGACACCAAGAATAGAATAATAACAATTGACATAGCCGCCATCTTCTTTAATATAATGTTGCGAGTTCTTAACTTTTTGGTTTTGAAACTGCGAAGTGAAAAGCTAACCTTAATTTCGACCATGCACAAATTGTACACGTTTGAATGATCGTGAACCAGTAATACAGAGGAAAAGCGGACTTGGGATTCTCGCTAACTCCCGATCTCTTCTGTCTATTACTATTGCGTGTAGCATAATCATGGTACTGGATTCAATATTGGTTTCGCTGTACCTCAGCATGCCCAAAGCTCCTGCGCCATTATTCAATTACTATTTATTTGTAGGCTTTGTGATGTTTTTTTTATTTACAAACTACATATTTCTAAAATATGTTATAAGTACTCGTCCAAATGAAAAAATAGGCTCGCAGCGACGTCTCGTATTTTTCGACAAGCTGGTAGTTGTCAGCCAAATCTTTGTGTCAGTTGTATTGATCACTGTTATAGTTCAAATCCATTTGGAGGAACAGTATTCTCTTCTACTTTCTCTCATTATCGTGTTCGTATCACACCTTACGGCAATTGGTTTTCTCATTTTTCTAGTTTTTAGATTTATTCGCTGGCTATCCACAAATAGAAACTACTTAATTTTGCTGTATGCTTATGCATTTACATCCATCATAATTTATCTAATTGCTTCTTTGTTATTACTGAACATATCATTCTCATTACGGGCTGCTGAAGTACAAATGAAATCAATAAGGATATCATTTGCCGATTATTCTAGTTACGGAACTAGACTATTATTATTGAGCGATTTAACCACGTACTTGTCAGTAATTTCATTTGTTAGCACTTGGGTACCATCAGCTCTCTTGCTAAGAAATTACTCTCGAAATTTAAGAAAGTTTAGATTCTGGGCTCTTGCTTCTTTACCTCTATTGTACTTTATCGTTCCATTCTTGAGTAATGAATTTGCATTATTTGACAATCTATTACTCGAATATGGTGCGCAATTTAACACCATTTATTATATGCTTTTTGGTGCGTATAGACAAGTGGGAGGGTTATTGTTCGGAATTGTTTTCTGGGTAATTGCATACAAAGTTGAGAGAACATACTTGAAAAAGGTAATTGAAATAGCAGGAATAGGAATGACAATTTTGTTCGGTTCATCGGTATTACACGGACTTGCAAATATTGTTGCCCCTCCTTTTGGCCTTGTCACTATATCATTCATGGGCCTGGGCTCATATATGCTAATGATGGGAATTCTTTCCGCTTCGGTTATACTATCAAGAGATACAGCAATCCGTCGGGAGATTTTTAAAATCGTGGGAGAAAATAAAGGACTATTGGGTAGTATCGGAATTGCAGAAATGAGCCATGGATTGGAAGATAGAATAAACGTAATCCTAGATAAGACAAAGGATCTACGTGATGATCCCCTAGAACCCCTTTCCAAAGAAATGGATTACAAGAAATATTTGGAAGAGGTTTTGACTGAATTGAAGTCTAAAGAGGATAGAGAATAGCTGAGGCAGAATTCAAATATAAGATGATTTGGCGGGCAGATATCCGTTTTTTCGTATATCCTTTCTAATTATGTCTTAATTCCTCTCCGCGATAGTCTGATAAGAATAAATCTCCTTTGATAAATGCCATCAAGATCCTGAATATTCTCTCCATATAGCAGTTCTTATAAGACTTTCTATTTAACTTTATTGTTCAGTTGAGCACTGTTAAGCCAACTGTGGAGGAATCCCAGGAGCATTTGGTCAGTCATTCGCGGGACATTCGTATTATTGCCGACGTACTAATACAATGCATTAATCAAAATTTTTGCCCATATCTCATAATTCTTTGATTCCGCTTTGAATTCCAAGAGATGGTCACCCGGAGTGATTTTATTTTCCTTTATTAACAACCAGTATCCACCATGACACATGTGTATTTCCGAATTTGGTGCGTTTAAT
>DASQQK010000140.1:0-6684 GCA_035643435.1 Nitrososphaeraceae archaeon
CAAATATGCGGTTCTAACCAATACGTGTTTTTTTGGATTTGGCTACTACGTATATCATTATCAACGGACAATTACTAGTACTATCTCTGATAGGAATGCTCTGTAGAGATATGGGATTTCTCATCAGAATACCCCTAAAATCTAGTCCCTGAGTATGGAATAGTACTTATGTGAATATTTACACAATTATTATCTTTAATTAAGATTCTGGTTCGAACCGGATCAGGATGATTGCCAATCGATTGTCTAATAGTGCAAGAACATCTGTGGATTAGATGTAGGTTAGGCACCAGCCCCTACGGTTGAGCACCATTTATATACTTTAACGGCTTCAAGATAGCTATGAAAATAGAAACAAAATCAGCCTCGCGAATTTCTGATCAGAAAATGTATATCCTGTACTGTACCATCGCTGGGTTGATATCAGTATGGGCGATTTCAGGATTGCTGGTTCTCGTTGATTACATCTCTGGAACTCCTACTGGAACCTTTTTTGCGGTAATTGGGATATCGCTTGGTATCAACGACCCGACAATAGCTCAGTACGTTGGCTTTGCACTTCACCTACTCACGGGTACTGTCGCAGGTAACGTCTACGGACAAGTGTCAATATTCTGGAGGAAAATGGCACCTGTAGACTATAAGCGTGGAATAATGATAGGGTTGGTCGCAGGGTTTGTTTTGTGGGCCATGCTGTTCGTACCTCTTGCTACATTTGGTATACAACCAAAACTAGATTCTTATGCCATATCCGCACCAAACCAGTACATCTACGATATTGCCAATCATTTTCAAGGGACCTATGGCTTGATTATTGGAGGATCCCTAGTGTTCCACCTTGCTTATGGCACTCTACTTGGCCTTCTTGCTGGCAGAATGACTGAAATGCGGGTGTTTCTGAGCAGAGGGAACAGTGTTTCCCTCCAATAAGGAGATGGGGTTTAATGAATCCAAGAAAACATAGGCCCAGCGAGAACAAAGAAGATATCGATGTTATTGCTTCTGATGTACCTCAGGCCAGTCTTGTTATCGAGTCTTTAAATCACGTATCTGATACAGAAATGGTGGAGATAGCCAAGAATATCGAACATGCACATAAGTATTTGCAAATAGCTTTTGCAGAAGATCTTTATCTTTACTGTAAGGCAAACAATCTGAGTTTTACAGAATTAATGGGGGCGATCAATACTAAATGGAACGTAAGAATACCAGAGCCTAAAGATGGAATGGGAGTACATTCTTTGTCCGAAGACGCAAGTATATTTTTGCAATCATCTGGGACGACAAGAAGTAAGATAATGTCTGCTGCAATAGAGGTGGACAAGGATTATATAAAACTGAAAAAATCTGAGGTCAGGGTGTTGCCTAAGAATGAACATGAACAATATACGACTTGAAGATGAAAAGGATAATGATCCAACACAAAATTTCACTGCCATGTGATTGTTTACTTAATTGGAATGACGTAGAAACTTCATTGATACTCTGTGAGAAACATTATGATGATTATGATAATATAGAAGCGGCCAACAAATCAGAGGAGTTCATAAAGAAAGTACTTGACCCTTCTTGTTCTCAATTCTCTTCTCAGCTGTTGAATGAGTTAAGATAGCTAGAGTATGAAATATAGCATGAACTATCCGTCCTACGTACTATCTATACGGATCGAGCAACGCGAGATGAATTAGTTACTCAGTTATTTCATGATCGGTAATATTGTCATGATTCGCATTCGATTATAGTAACTCCTTTCAGGATATTGTGTCCTGTCTGATAGAAGACAAGAACTGACATAAAATTAATATACAATGAATCTGAACCCGGCGTATATCGTCCTCATCAGCATCATCAGTATCATCTAAATCTGAAGCGATCTCATTTGCTGCTCGGAAGGCAGCGCTCATACTTACTGGAACTACCATCCTTATTCTATTTCTCCATGGGTTATGTCTGTTTACATGATTTCTGGTGCTGTATAATGAGATCATTGCTGGACATGGTTAATTGGCCATGTCAAATGGATATTGCACGGATTTATGGTAGCCATAGCTTGGTCATGACGCCTGCGCGGCACGCAGATAGTGATAGAAACACTTAAAATTAGCATTAAATCAAAATTAGCGTGGTTAAAAATCCGTACCTCGCCATGTCTCCTCTTGTTGTCATAACGTTGCTGCTTTATAGCGCAATTCAAGAAAATACTAGTTTTTCTGTTTCAGGCAGCGAAGGTTCAAACCAAACTGGAATGTCCCAAACTGATATCAACGCAGATGACGATGACATTTTGGAGGTACAGATTTTGGCAAAAAGTCTAGAAAAAAGACTCAAAGATGTAGCAGCAATTTTACAGGTTACCGGTAATTTGTCAGATGTAAGGAGCACTCCGAATGCCAGTTTGCTGAGCTCGACTCTTGAATCACTGCACGGTATACCAGAGGATGCAGACTTGAAAAAAAGGAGCGTTGCACAGGATATAATATCAAACTATGATGACATTCAAGTAATTGTTTTTCTCATGCCTAATGGCGATGTATATTTAGAACAGCCCTACTCTAGGCAACAAAACCTTACAAGTAACAACCTCAGCTTTCGCGACTATTATAGAGGTGCTGTGGATACAGAGAGCACATACCTTGGGAACGCAATTAAATCTGCATCTTCCAATCGATCAGAAGCCCTTGTAGCTGTCCCACTATACTCTCCAACTAACCAGTCGCTACTAGGTATATGGGCAGGAGGTATGGATTTTAGTCTAGGTAAGCAGCTTCAATCGCTGGATCTAACTGATAGTGAACGAGTAGTCTATGTCGATGGTAATGGTACTAAGATCGCTGATTCTAACAAGACAACTCTAAATACTTCAGAATCGTTTAGTGATCTGGAAAGCTTTCAGAATGCTATAGATGGAAAGTCTGGTTCTATAGAAGAAACTGTTAGTGGCATACCAATGCTCGTTTCTTACTATCCAGTGGAAGCTCTACAAAACACATGGGCAGTCCTTTGGATGCACACAATAGGCGATGATCTGACCTAGCACATTGTCCACACCACAACAGGCTGGTTTAGATGATATTTATCAGGTCCTATGGCGCAACGCTGCCAAATCACCCGTTTAGCGTACGTAGCGTTTGTGGGACCAATCGACAGAACCAGCATAAACCTGCTGGTTATTCTTGCTTCCTACAATACTTATTTGTTGTCTAGTCTGTTGCCAGCAGTTCAAAATGAAAATACTCAGAAAAAAAGGTTGCGTAGTGATTACTACAATACTTATTTGTTGTCTAGTCTGTTGCCAGCCTAGCAGCATGGATTTTTAAAAGCCTCTTAAGGGCGTCTAGGACAATCAAGGCAGCAAAAGTTTCTTTCAGATCCATTTGATGCCCTCTCTCAATAATGGCAGCTAAGACTGGATGTTTAGGCTTTAACTCGTTAACGACATACTCCGCCATTTCATCAGTAAGAGCTTTTCCTCGTGCTTCTCGCATGCCGTGGACTCTCAGTAAGACCTCCAAAGCATCAACCACAAGAATAGTGTTTACTGTCTTCTTCAGATCCATCTCATGGATTGTCTCGGCTACCTGGGCAAGTTCCGGGTGGATGGGTTTCAACTCTTTAATTTTTTCTTCTACCATTTCATTCGTGATTGCTTTCTCGACTATGAGCATGAAATTTACATCAGTACGTCTTATATTTAAATGATCTAGAACATTTCAATGTTATCAGGTGTACTGATTCAGATGTAAGATAACGCCATCATGAATCGTGGCATGACATTACAATGAATCGTTAATTGAACGTGGACGTATGCTAATGGATGTAGATTCCATTAACTACACTGACCATGGTGTGTTCATACTATCTAAAGTATCATCTATAAGAGTAAAGTTGTAGATCTTGTGTTGATGCATGGCTGATCCATTCTTCATTACCATACGCAAAATTACATTGAACTCTGCAGGTTAGCATCAGTCGCAGCTCTGTACTCAGTTATGCTGGGAAGAAAACCATTCCAATGGCCCACACAGCAAGTAGATATTGATTCACTCATTAAAGAATCAGCAAAGGTACTGCTTTGCGTTGATAATTTCGGGATAGGGAGACTGCTGGAGTACGGGCAAAATATTTTTAAGCTTCAGCAGCGGTATGTCTTGGAGACTTTTGATATGAATGAGAGACTTATACACAATGTGAGTTTGGCGCTGACCACACTTGCATTAATCCTTTGTTTCATGTTGGCATCTCCACAAAGATCCATACTAGCAAGTCAAGCAGGAGAAGCTATCTCAGTATCCGGTACTCCGGTTTACAAATCAGTTAATGGGACTTCGATTGGTGGACGAGTAGTAGACGTTACCTCATACTATCCCAGGATAGAGGATTCCTTCGTTGAGAACGCAACGATTACTGGCGTAGGCAGCGTACAAAATATTGGGACATACGAGGACACCAAGCTATCCTCTAATGTTTCAAGGGGAACCGGACAAGGCATAATATCATCGATTGAAAGCGGTAATATAGTCACTTGGGACGCTTATGATTTGGGACATAGACAAGATAAAGGAACCTACGTATTTACAGGCATGATCTTTTTTGACATACCGCAGTCTGCTAGAGGTCATGAAAGTAATGAATTTTCTTTTCTTGATCATAAAGCAGGGATCTACAGGAGCACTATAGGCGACAATGGGAGTACGAGAGAGATATGGCTTCTTCAATAGATAATGCGCTAATGAAAACAGTCGTCAGCATTAAAGGTATACTCCCGAGTTGCACGCTAACAGTCCCAGCTAACAGGTGCAGAAGGCTCGTTTAGATCTATTGTCTGTAATCCATTCACCTTATAGGGCTTCTGTCACTTCTGAACTGAACTTCTGGTTCTTCTCTAAGCTTTGGTTTGTATCTCAGTGCTAGTATACCATCTATTCTTCTGATGATCGTTCCAATGTCCCCGAACGACAGGTGTGCAGCAGCTGCAATCTGTCGGATATTCTTTCCCTCTTAATGCATCTTAATCACGAGCTCTTCTTTATCGAATTTATTCAGTACCTGGGCTGTTCGTAGTTATCCATGTGAACTCCTCTCAAGTATTGCTCCTGTGAAGCAAAGCCCCCCCCCAGTGGGTTGTTCGGCGAACAGCAACATTAATTGGAATTAAAATGGCTTTTCCAACAGGGATATTGCATTTCATGTACAGCCAAGGCCTAAACCAATAGTTCACGTCCTTTTCAAGCAATTTAGTTTGCCGTAGACTTTGTTTCACGTCTTTTTCTATTGCTTGAGTTTGCGCCTTAATGGGTTTGGTTTGTTGTAAATGACGACAAACACAGCTGCGGTTGCAATAGCACCTATGGCCATCAACATAACCCATAGTGTTCCTCCCCATAGTATCTCTCCGGTATCCGGTAGCGCTGTCGTGACCGTCCTGTTGTCGATAGAAAAAACAAGAAACTGGGCCCAATACCCGAATAAAAGTACTAACCCGAACACTGATGGCACTTAGTGATTGTCGCCACCATTGCCATTCGAGCGTACGTGATGAGTATACTCATTGGAAACTTTAGTGGCGCTTTTGGAGCCAAAAGAATGCTAGTAATAATGATGCTAATCTATGCAGTTGTAACTGCTTTAGCAGGATTCTTTCAAGATATTAATACATTACTGGTAATGAGGGCATCGCCATTGCAAATACCACAATAGCTTTAAAGATAGTGAGATATCTTTTCCCACCGGGAAAATTCTCAATCGGTCAGAGTATTGTCACTTCAGCTTATTCAGCGGGTATGGGTATGGTATTAGGACCGATAATAGTTGCTTCTTATGGCTGGCAATCCATACTCTATTTGTTGCGGCGGTACTGTTATTCTTTTCTTGGAGAGGTCTCCCAGTAGACGAAAGTAAAAAGATAATTGAACATTTCCCAATAGAAGGTTATATTATCATTTCATATTACACGTCTTCTCGATGTTCTTCTAGCTGTTCTTCTTGCCACTCTTCTAGCTGCCGGCATATATTTTCACTTAGGTATACATGAAGTATTGATATAAAGTTTATGTAATACTGTAGCAACGGAACAATTCTGAAAATGATTCGACTCTGGTGCATTATTGGTTAGTGGCGGTTGTGCATTTTCCGTTTTCCATGCCTAGCTATAACTTCCGGTATTGCAATAGATAGGATATCGTCTATCGACATTATAGAGACGAAGAAACATCCAGATACGAAATCTTGTCAACTGCATAACATCCGTATGCAGGCTGCATAACATCAGATATCATATATCATATATCACAGCTAGCTCGGAGTTTAAGCCAGTTTGGATTAGTGAATGAAGGTGCATACAGATGGAAAAACTACAAAAGAATTAGAGACTAGAAAGACTAGGGAATCCGATCAACTGGATTTGTACCAAAGGACGCATAAATGTGGTTACAATCCTCAAAATAACAGTCACGGCAAATTTAGAAGGAGAGTGCAAAAAAAGAAGCACAGACATTTCCCGATTATCAGGAGTCTTTTTATAGGCAGTATGATAACTTAGTCCAGATATTTGAACGCATTTGACGTAAGTAGGAAAAATATTACCGCTTGGTGCGAGGATTGTAATTTGGTTTTTGACAACGAATGGACTGCTAATGCTCATAAAGGAAGTCAGGGGCACACAATAAGGATTTCAGAGTTTTGGAT
>DASQQK010000141.1:0-11897 GCA_035643435.1 Nitrososphaeraceae archaeon
GATAATTTCAAAAGCATGATACTTGAGGCATTTGAAGTAGGACGAGATTATGCAACAGAAAGACCTTAAATCGACAACTAGCAGCTATTGCTAAGTACAATAATTACTTCTATATATCTAAAGGTCAAAAAGCTATTCAGAAGCTTCTTTTCTCACATATGATTAGAATATTGTGATAACCCTACAAATGACCTGACCTGACACTTAAGACCCATTGAAGCCCTAAAAGTCGTATGCGGAGTACACACCATCAAGTATTCCTAATGTAACAATATAAAATAGACAAATATAGACAAAGCTTTCAACAAAGAAGCAAACTAGAATGACATTGACATCACTGGTTCACTCATTTACTTACTGATTGCCTCTGTTTAAAAAAAAATACTACTGAGTTACGAGGGTAATGAATGATATTCAATAAGCACCTTCTCACAGAGTGGCAACAGTATCAGGAAGGCATGTTCATGCTACTACCTCTCCTAAGTAAATTTCAATGATAAGGCGGCTTTCCTTAATCTTATAAGGACGTTTTGTAAAAGTATGATAATAAGCTAGAGTCGGTTTCAATGACCTGCAGAGGTATTTGCAAAAGGCATAAGGCTCTAAAACCAATAGGGAACTGGAGCCGCTACGCATCAGGCCAGAGAAGGTGCCAAATATGCTCTATGTTTATCAAATGGAACGGATTGCGGTGTCCTTGTTGTGGGTACCGATTAAGGTCTAAACCTAGAACCATGAGGTGCAAAGCAAAGTTAAGGCAACGTATGGACGAGACTCAGATTAAGGGACAAGAACCGCATTCATCTCCTCAAGTTGTGTTTTATGAGACTCCAAATTAATAGCGAGCAAGCAATCTAGAAGGAAAGGCAGGCGGCCATCCTCGTATATTCTGGCAAAAGACGGCCAATAAGCTTCATTCTGGTCGTCTACCTTACCTATATCATAATACTTTTAGTCTGAATACACGTTATACAAGTACCGGTTATTACCAAGAGGTAAGGTAGACGGCCTCTTCGTAGCATCAGAACTAGCATCCTCATTTATAGGCCGTCTGCCTAGCTGACATAGGCAGCAGATCGTTTGAAACAAGCTATGTGTTCTGTCGTGCTTTGACTACCTTTATCTCTAGTCTCGCAAATCGTATGCATCATACTCCATCTCCATCATCATCTTCTTCAAAGCCTCAATCTCTTGGTCCTTTTCAGGGAGCTTAGCCTCAACACTCTTAGCTGTCGCATCCAGTGTTGTATAGTCTAGGATACATTTCTAATTAATCTATTTCAGATATTTCATACATTTCCCTATATAGATCCTTTATCTCTCCTGTTCTTTTATGGTATAGTACAGACTTTTTGAATGGCCCAGAAACCATTCTGAATAGTCCTGGTTAGCCTGATTGCTGATTACTGTCTTTACAAACCTTCTGAAGCTGTGGAGAGTGATCTTTCTTCTCTTGTATCCGCTCTTGTATCCGCTTGTTCCTTCCTTACGTTCATCCATGCCCGCAGCTCTCAACAGCTTTTGGAACTCAGTTATCAATTTGATGTAGAAATTAATACTGTATATACTAAAGACCAAATCATCAGGATCGCTAATTTTTACCAGGTCTTGGAGTTCTAAATCCCTGGTAACGTTGAGGTTAGCTCTTGTGTTAGAATCAATACATTTCCTTCTATTTTTCCAACCGATTCACTATTTTAGAAAGAGTAGATTACCATACGTTCAAGTATTTCAACCTCAGTTCTATTGCTTCATTGATTCTTGCTTGTTTATATTCCTCCACTATAGATGCTAATGACTCATCATTTGACAACGAGCTTGTTAGATCATGGCCATCTGATGTATCAGAGAAGGATGGAAGAGATGAAGAAGAAGATGAAGAAGATGAAGAAGAAGGAGAGGGTGATGGATTGCTAACATGACCTCCATAACTACCACCACTACTACTACCACCCATGCCCATATTCGGTTCCTCGTTACCTCCCGTTTGTATCGCTATTATATTGATTGCATTTCCATCGCCTTGCAACTGATTTGCTACATTCTGACAAAGGATATTAGTCGAGAGCAGACCATTTCCACAAGCATTTCCTTGTGAGACAATTTGTTCTTTGTCATTTCCTTTGTTATCGTCGTTGTCATCTCCTGCGTCATCATCATTATTATTGCTATCCTTAGCTCCCTTCTTATCGTTACTACCGCCATTATTGTCATTACTATCATTACTACGATCATTATCATCCTCACCTGTTGATGATGAGCCAACCACGTCAAAAGACGACTCTTTGGTCTTAGTATCATAACCACTCTTCGAGACCTTGATTTTTATATCGTATGTTCCTAATTCCGCATCATCATCTATTTTTACTTTGAAATTGGCCTCTCCATCATTGTTCGTTTTGTCATCCGCCGTGGTTGAGTCACTCTCTGGTGGGTACACGGTGAGCTTAACCTTTGCATCAGTTATCTTGACGTCCCTATCATCCTTGTCTGATACCGTTACCGATATTTTCTGGGTCTCTCCTCTTTCAATTTCATCTTCATGCGTGGATATTTTTATACTCAAATCTGACACAGCCTGCACTTCTATCTGACTATGTGCAGACATAGATCCTAGAAGTGCCATTGAAACAAGGGCAGTAACGCCTAGAAATATGTATATGTGTGATTCATTTTGAGTAACAGATATAGATATAGATATAGACATTCTTTTTTTCTTAGAAATTTTAATATCAGTCGATCGTAATAAGAAATAAGAACAAACAATTCAGTTTATAATGCCACATTCATCTAACTATAATAGTATCTATACCATGTTGTAATATAAAAGAATACATAGATTGATTTAGTCTATTGTTACAGTAAACTTGCATCAGTGGGCGGGGAAAGAATAATAATTCACTTGATATAGATACAAACGATATAGTCTATAATGGATAGAAAACAGAAGGAGGAGCTTGTTCTGGCATTATTAGAAAAGGGAGAGACTTATAGAGATACCTAGTCTAGAAAGTAATTAAGCCAACAAGGAGGAGGTCCTCTACTACACAACCACATGGACAGCCGATCCTATGCATTCCTGACAACATCACCGGTAACTAAGAAAGGGAGTAGGAGACAAGGTAATTCTTTATCCTACATTGATAACGCACCAAATCGTCTAGCGCGAAATAATTTCTCACGTTTTAAACATTAACAATTTTTCAGCATTAGGAAAGGAATTAGAGAGCTAATGAAATAGTGAACCAAATATATCAAATACAGACTGTGGTCCTGCGACTAATGCTAATTCTAGATACTTATCTGTTATCGTATCATTCCATATTCAGGTATGGGGGCTGTGAAAAATGACTAGCCAGGTTCTAAGTAAACTAATACTATATAAGTTTCCTAAATCTTACTGTAAAAAAATGGCAAGCTGTGATAGATGTGGAATTTCTAATGAAGCAGCACCTTCTGGTGTACTAGTGCATGTTGACAGATATGATGGGGAAAGGAATGAGGTACTGATACAAAAACTGTGTAAGACCTGCCTTCATAAGCCCTAAACTCATTTTTTTGTTAGCATATTGCAAATGAGTGAACACATCAATTCTATCAAATGAACGAATCCTAATTCTTTCTTCACCCTGATGATATACAAGTAGTAGTCAGGAGTCCAATAGCACAGTAGTATTGCACTATAGACAGTGCTTCCTATTATTCTTCCTCTTATCAATGTCTCCATATTACTTAGAAAGGTTATAGGGCAGTATCTATGAGGCCAGATACTGAAGAGAAAGATATCATACTGAAGAGAAAGATGTCATACTGAAGAGAAAGATGTCATGCCAAGTACTTGTGTGTGTTACTTCGCTCAGAGTATATCTGGATTGTTATAATTAGCCTATGGAACAATATGAGTTCTAAGTGACATTTGCAAGAAACTTGTATATTACATAACCTGTGACATCCTCGTCTTCAGTCGAAGGAATCCAGGTTGCAGTAGCTAAGAAAATGTACATCCCATTTGGCAGATTTACTCTGAAAGTACTTGTGTTATCTTCTGTCGCGTCAAGCACCCCTAACGAAGTTCCATTAGCAGCAGCATAGGCAGAAACGTCTAGGCTATCAGGCGGCAAGGTACTAGGTGTTCCTCTTATGATGAACTGTATACATGATCCATTTTCTACTTCTATACTCTCTGCAGGAAGCTGTGAACTAATATTTTCTGGAAGGATATCAAGATCACTAAAAGTTTCTCCCTCTCTGTACTTGGACTGCGACAGCTCACCTAAGTATGCATCATCTCTATAGACCATATACATTTCAGGGGGGAGAACATTCTCATCAGGGGGCGCAATTGTGGCGTTACTCATAGCCGGTTCACATGGTCCTTGCGCTGATACATCTGTCATCAAGCTAAAAGTCAGAAAAGCTAAGGAACAGACGATCGATGCCACAGTAAATTTGAATCTGTAACAAAGAGCACTACGAGCTTCATAACCGTCATTCATGATCATCGATAAATTTGCACACCTTCGAATTACTCTGTCACAGTATGATAAGAGTTTTTCTATATACTGTAAACTGTTATTATACAACCTTGATATCAGATTTATGTCCATAAATTAGTGAGCCAGGCAGATTGAAGCATTGGATACATCATCTGCCACTGTAGAATGTTGACTTCACTTTATGTGATAGCTCACTTGCATCCATTTTAGTAGGCACATAAATTAAATATGCCTGACATCGTAAGCATTTTGAGTATTGCTAATCTGGATCCATAGTATATTGTGGATAATAATTGAGGTAGATCTCTCGCATCGTTAGGACCTATATCGCGCCTGCATGGACGTAATACTCAAGTTGGAGATAAATGTGTCAAACTCCAGGGAATTTGGAAAATTGGTAATTAGACGAACAAATTAAATACGTCATACATGCCTATCTACTTAGAATAATATAACGTGGTCATAGATAAATTAAGCATATCTATGTTAGGTAGATGTGTTAGCATGTCAAGACGTGAACAAGTTAGCAACAATGTTATGTTATGTATCATAATATTTTTTGCATTTACAGGGTTATTGATTATTAGCTTAGAGAATTTAGTAGATGCACAAGGACAGCAACAGCAGCAACAAATCCCAACCGAAAGCCGGACAGATAATTTTACGCTTAGAATCGACGTGCTAGGGGTTAACAGTGAAACTAGAAATTCCACAATATCAATAGCTGGTCCAAAAGGCGAATCAATAATAAGTAATACAACTATTGATTTGTTCTCAAGAGGACAACAAGATTTTGCCAGCGAAAGTAACCCGGTTGCAGTGACTATTCCTATTGATATAAACTCTAGCTTGTTGCATGATGGGGACGAATTAAGAGTATGTCTTACAATGGTAGATACTGGTATGACGGATTGTGAATTGACAGTAATTACAAGATATAATCTTGAAGGATTTCCCAAATCGGTACAACTTGAGGCTGGGGGAAGCATAGAGCAACAGATAAGGAATCTGCTTAAATAATGATCTCCTATGAATTAGCAGGATATATTTGTGGCAAAAGCCGCTAAAAAAGAACCTTTAGAGGGACGGAAAAGGAGAAATTATACTTATTATATCTAATGATTAAGATGCCAGACAGACAGACTAAGATGCGAACTAGTAAGCCGATAAGAGACAGTGATGTTTATGACCTACTACTGAAAATACCTCCAGGAAAGGTTTCTACTTATGGGGATCTAGCAAGAGCGCTTGGAAATCCTTCAGCATCAAGGATGATCGGTAGAATACTCGGCAAAAATCCAAACCCAATAAAAGTGCCTTGTCACAGAATAGTTATGTCTGATGGTCGAGTAGGCGGTTACGCCTACGGGATTGCCAAGAAAAGACAACTGCTTGAAAATGAAGGTGTATCATTGCTCGCCAATGGAATCGTTCAGAATTTTAAGGATGTCAGAGTTTGCGTACAAAGCGACAAAGACAGAGATTAGAATCTGTTGAATACCAACAGTTTTTTAAAAGAAAAAATTTCAGAGATTAACTGGCCGTCTGTATCTAATGATATGAATGAAAGGGGGTACAGTTTGGTTCCACAATTTCTTCATGATCAATATTGCCAAGAACTGATTGATAAATATGATAACGTAGATCTATATCGCAAATCTATTACAATGGAGAGATATAGTTTTGGATTAGGCCAATACAAGTATTTCAAATACCCGTTACCGGATCTTATCCAAACTATCAGAGAAATGGTGTATCCAAAACTAGTACCGATCGCTAACACATGGATGAAGATATTAAACATCAAAATACATTATCCTGACAAGTTAGATGAACTTCTAAGGTTATGCCACCAGAATAACCAAACAAAACCTACAGTTCTTATTCTAAAATATGGAAAGGGCGGTCATAATACACTGCACCAGGATCTATATGGAGACATTTTCTTTCCTTTTCAGTTGATTTTGTTCCTCAATGCAGTTGATGGTGACTATACTGGTGGCGAGTTTGTATTAACTCAACAAATTCCAAGGGCACAGTCAAAAGCCATTGTTTTGAGACCCCGTAAAGGCAGCATGATGATAATTACTACGAATTTTAGACCTATGAAAGGGAGTAAAGGTTACTACCGAGCACAAATGAGGCATGGTGTAAGCGAAGTGCATGATGGAGAGAGACACACTCTTGGAATCATTTTTCATGATGGTTTAACCTAATTGCACTCATGCATCTATACTTAGAAGTAGTCAAGCAAAAGAGATTAAGTAAGGTGAATGAAATACTGTTTTGGTGAGAGAAATCTTTGGATCGTATACCTTCACATGCAGATTCGCAAGAAGGAATATTTTAGATAGAGATACTATCTGGGTAAGATTGACCGCTTTACAGTGGATATTATGATAGATATGTTTAGTCTTGGGGGGACATCCAATCTTCTGCAGAAAGGCGGAACAGCACACTACTATGGGATAATTATGTCATACAAAGAAGCAAATAGATATTTTGATTTATTAATGGAAAATATTTCTTGGAGAAATGATGAAGCCATCATCCTTGGTAAACGTATCATTACTAAGAGAATGGTAGCATGGTACGGTGACTCTGATTATTTGTATACTTATTCAAATGCAACAAAGCAGGCATTGAAGTGGACTAAAGAACTTTTAGAGCTTAAAAGATTAGTAGAACAGATTACATTATCAAGATTTAATTCTTGTTTGCTAAATCTATATCACAACGGAAGTGAGGGTTTGGGATGGCATAGTGATGATGAAAGATCAATAGAAAAGAATAGTCCTATTGCATCACTCAGCTTTGGAGCTGAACGAAAGTTTTCATTCAAGCGTAATCGAACAAAACAAACAATATCGGTTGTACTTGAACATGGCAGTCTTCTAGTTATGAAAGATACCACACAAGTGAATTGGTTACACAGCTTACCCAAATCTAATAAAATAAATCAAGCAAGAATAAACTTGACTTTTCGAACTATGGTGTGGTGGGCTCATGATGTATGCGAGTAGCTACTGGGAACATTATGGATGCGAGGAGGTAGTAAACTAAGACCATACCGCCGATCCCTAGATATTCCTCTAAGACAATACCGAAAAAATCTTAGGAAGAGATATATCATATCTGTAGCTTATATTCATATGACCATCATCAAACTCTTCGTAAAAATGATTGATATTCATTTTTTCGAGTTTATAGTGAAGCATCCTCGCACCCAAATGAAGATTAAATTCATCCTTGATGCCACAATCAATGAAAATAAGCTTGAGTTTTTTCAAGTTCTCGCGATATCTATCTACCATTCTGACTGGATCCCACGCCAGCCATCTATTCCATATGTCTTGTATGATTTCGCCGGTCTTAAGGTCGAAAGGTAAATCTACTCCCATTTCCTTAGAGTTAGGATTTGGTGAATAATGTGCAGCCATGCCAAAAATATTCAAAGGTGGTCCATCATTTTTTTGATGACGATTCGATTTCTTCCAGAAATTATTTAGCCACTGTTTAGGACTTCCTGATTCCCTAAAAGCGTCAAGGGCTTTCGGAAAATCTGGAAGATAACAGTATTCAAAACCCGCGTCTCCCGAGTGATCTATGATTCCATGAAATACATCAGGATGCCGCATTCCCAAAACCATAGAACCATAACCTCCAGAAGACTTTCCCCACACGGCATGTGCGGAAGTGTTGTATTTTTTATCTATATATGGTACAATCTCATCGGTAATGTAGTCCTCATATTTGCCTGTCGCTGAAGAGTTGATATACTGATTTCCACCAAATCTTGTGAAACAATCAATCAAGACCAAGATCATCGGACCACACTCCCCTTGTGAAATCAAGCGATTCATTTTGTCTTCGATGTTTTCTGTAAATGGATCTGCATTCAACAGCATCTTCCCCTGCCCTCCAAATCCTACAAGACCAAAGGCAGCTATGTAACCCTTAGAATTACTTTCTGTATATTCTGGTGGAAGATAAACTAAAACGTCTCTTATGTAAGGATCCTTTAACGGATTAGACTTGAGTACCCTACTTTCATACCTATGTGTTATTATCTTTCCTTTCGGCCTGTTTGCCAATCTACTCAACTATAAACAACAATAGATGGTTATTAGTATTCTACTACTAAGGCATTAAGAAGTAGCACTTGTACATTATTCAGTTGAAAAACTACGGCTGTTCTAGTTTCGCATGCAACCGGCTGGTTGTTTGGTTAGTTGGTTGGTCGGTTGGAACCCATTCCACTATTTTACTCACTTACGGGAGATACGATATATATGAGAGAGCTATCCTAGCAGTCATTATCTTCAATTATGAGCCCATCACTTGATGATTCCCTACTCAGTGAACTTGAACTTGTGGATTTTTAAACAAACTGAAAGAGATGTCATCAAGCTGTACAACTCTTTCACTCCGTATATACGAACCGCAGTGAATGATCCTAACGATTATATGCTAAATTTCGGTTACTGGACAAAGAATAATATTGATCCGGTCGCAGCACAATATGAACTCAGTGCAGTAGTCGGCAAATTCGGTAAATTCGATACTGCGGAGCTAATTGCTGATGTTGGAAGTGGGTTCTCAGCTCCTGCTGTTCAATGGAGTTCAGAGTATCCTCATCTAAGGATTTTGTGTATTGACATTAATTACAAAGAGATGAGTACAGCTAGAAAAATGGTAATCTCTACTCCTACTTCTTCTGATCGCATATCTTTGATTAATGCTAGCTCACGCATGCTGCCATTCAGGAAAGATAAGATTGACACGATTATTGCATTTGAATCAGCACAACATTTCCAAAGCATAAACAATTTTCTAGAAGTATCTAGATCTATTTTAAAGCCCGATGGATTTATTGTCATTGCAATTCCAGTTTTAGATTTTAGGCCATTAGAGCACAAAGACAAAAATCAAAATGGAGTAGCGGAGAAAATAAGGCTAATAAAAAAACTTGGAATTCTGTATTTTAGTTGGGCCTCACAACATTATGACATGGATACAATTTCAAGATCTATCATAAACCATGGTTATCAGATTGAAGAATTGCAACGGATTGGACATCAAGTGTATGAACCTTCAGCAGAATATTATTTTACAAACAGAGAAAATATTAAACATAGATTGATACAATCATTTGCCACGTACAAGCAGAGAATGCTATTTGAGCTTGTCGAGTTGCTGGTATACAAGTCAGCCTTAAAAATGAAGGATCTATCAGTAAATGGAATATTGGATTATGTGTTAATTAGGGCTAAGAAAGGTAATCTACCTGGTGTGTCTTAAGATAGTCCGTGTGAATATCGGATATTCTTAGATGGATGGTTTTGGTCTATTCAGGCATCTAATTTATCAATGATCAGGGTTAGTACATGCGTTAGACATGCTAGTATAGCTACACTTACGCTATCCCCATCATTATTCCAATGATTGCTATCTCACTAGCATGTTCTCTTATGTGCCAAAGACTAAGAGAATGTAAAATGCAAGAAAACTTCATTGTAACTACAACTAAAATAGTGTTTTAGATTTAGAGAGTAGCATACTAAGTTTAGTATTAACATCTCATATAAGCAAAACTATATACTAGTCTTATCAGAAAAATACGCTCGTGGCTCGATTTCTGGACACTCATGAGATAGGTTCAGTGACAGAGAAGCAACTTAAAAACCTGCAAGAATCACCACCTGATGAGTTTGGTGTGATTCATATCAATTTGCTATACAACTTCGAAGCAAATATTATGTATTGTATCCTTGAAGCACCCAGTATAGAGGCGGTAGAGAAGCACCATGCAAAATTTGGGACCAAATGTGATTGGATAACAGAGATTAAAACAACCGCTTAGTAGTAATGCTATTGTTTACGCTGTTCAGGCGTAAGGAAGTCAGTGAAGCATTCATGCATGTTGGCGGTTCTGGTTGTAGAAACTGCAATTTTGAGTTATGCATTCATGATTCTGATCGCTGATTCTAATTAGCCAGTATATATACAATATGTCTTGCAATTTAATCAATTATGATGATGACTTTCTAGGTATATTATGGGCTGTAGCAAACGCTACCAATTTAACCTGCTTAAACAGACATGGTTTCACACTATTTTCACCGACTATTTTGATCCTACATGCAGTAAAATGCCAGGCTACTTCTAGGGACAGATATGTCACTATGAATCCAATTGCAAGATATATTAGACCTACAACAGGTTCTATATTCATAGGAGTAAAATGTACAGGATAATTTATTAACAAGCCTAAAGATCAAATATTATTTATTGTAATCAGACCTGATATTTATGGTACTTTTATCATTATTCTGATTTTAGATAATCAGATAATATCCGTTTGACTGCAGTATGGTCTAATTTAGGTTCTTCATATGTTTTCATAGCAGCAGTGTGATGATGGTGATGTGCTATTGAGCTAAATAATATTATGTTTAATAGCACAATGTTTATGATAGTAATGTCTTGGACGTCCACTGCTTACAACTGCGTGATCGCGTGTGATTTTCCCTCTACATGAAGCACAGAGACCATTCTGCTTAGATTCGATTATTTTGAGTATGCGATTTATTTTTTCATTTGGGTTGATGATCAGTGGAAGGATCAGATTAGTGATGATCACCAAGCAGATGTTATAGAGGTTTGCTATAGACTAAATTAGATTGAATACGTAATATTTTTTGAGTAAAATTAGTAAGGCTAAATATTGATCAATTAACATCATCATGACCTCCATTTTCGAACCAATATCTTTGCTATACTTCTAAGATTTATCCCTGGAATAGGTAGGAAAGGTGACAGCGTATACATGATTTGCATTAAGCTAGCTTCAGCTTTACCTTCATTGCGTCAAAGTCATGATTATTTCGATGAGATCTGATACTTATTGAAGCTGGGTTAGGACAATTTATACCTTTAATCTGAGCAGCAAATTATGTTCTTACTGTACTACTTTGTATCCGATCATATCTGAGCTTCATGATTAACAAAGTAATGTTAAGGGCACAACCTGTAGCATTGGTACCAATTATAACTAGATCTGATCTGATAAAACCATAGATAACCCATAGAAACATCCCGCTTGCTATAAGAATCAATAGATGAATAGATACGTCAAACATCTTTTTGGTTTTATAAGCTTTCATGAGCTGAGGTATAAATGATGATAGTACCAAAATGCCAGCAACACTACCAATGATATCAGCCCATGCAACAATATCTTCAATCACATTTTCATTGAGTGCAATCTAGAATATAAAAGGGCCGTTGAGTTAACAGGACCTAATAAAATACTTGTTCGCCATGAAGAGATAACCTAATAAGCTCTTTGTGGGCTTGCTAAAGATTTGGCTTTTGTTCAATGATAGTCGGGGTTGAGCC
>DASQQK010000142.1:0-2824 GCA_035643435.1 Nitrososphaeraceae archaeon
GGGGCCTTTTATGAGAATTTTGCTCAAATTGGTGATGATGAAGCAAAAGAAATAATGAAAAGACACGGATATAATGTCTTATAAATCTGGTTATGAAAAACACTTTACAATTTGTTCTCAGTTACTTCGCTAGTATTGGGATCAAAGTACTGGTTATCGAAAGCGGTACATACAGCAGCCAGATAGCCTCAGAACAATGCAAGACAGGCAGTAAACTAGTTAAAATGTTATAATGTTTCAACTAGTGGTCCTCTTATGGAAAAATCATGTCTGGCTCCTCCTCAATCAGAATAGGGACATCAGGTTATACGTACTCTTGGAACGTAAGACAACCTTCACCGTTTGTCTGGTATGTTAATCAAGGATTCAATTCTGTGGAGATTAATGCAAGCTATTATAGATTCCCAAAGGAAAGTTGGATAAACACCTGGAAGTCAAGTGCCCCAAAGTATTTTACATTTTCGATAAAGGTGAATCGTTCTATTACGGACTACTTGAGACTGAGGGGCGAGCGAGCATTAGATTTATGGAATAGTTTCTCAAAAACATTAGATGGTATTCGAGATAGGATTGATTTCTGGCTATTCAAAATGCCAAGAACATTTAGGTATACAGACCAAAACCTCGAAACTGTGAAAGCATTCTTCAATAGGACAGGTCTGACCAATAATCAGGATGCCAGAGCAGTTATTGAATTTCGAGATTCATCATGGTGGAATGCGATAGATAGAATTGGAGAGATAGGAATAGTCTTTTGCTCAGTAGATGCGCCTGGACTCCCTCGAACTGTAATCTCTACTAGTGAATCTGTTTATTTAAGAATACATGGCTACCAAGAATGGTATCGATATATATATTCTCATGCTGAGCTTGATGAAATTTTGACTTCAGTAAAAGATCTAGACGCAGAGAAGAAGGCCATATACTTAAATAACGATCATGGCATGTTAGAAAATGGTCTTTACCTGCTGAAACAAATATAACTTTTATTTACAGGATTTATAGGATTATTGCAGTTGCAGTTACATATTCATAACAAGAGAGATTGGTTGGTTATGAAAGGGAGGCGTGTGCAAAAGGAGAAGTACGTCTTTCCAAGGATATTGAAAGAGAAATAAAAGGGGAAAGAGCAAATGGTGTGGTATACAATCCCGAATACGAAAGACAGGGAAATTATGTACTAACTGCTCTTACAGACAGATATGATGCATTTATCTATATAGATAGATCAGAAGCTATGCATCCGCTGTATTTGCCGGCAGAGGAAGGAGACATTAAAGAGTCTCTTCCAGAGACTTTCCTCACAGGAAGGTAACATCCTACGTCCATACTAACTTGAATTGGTATTATCCAATTTCGTCTGTTATAAAAATGAAAATAGACCTGCATGCAGATAAAATAATAATATTGAACCGGATTAGGAGATGCTAATGTCTCTTTTGTCACGTACAATCTTTTTATTTTATATTTTCATATCGTCTATTGATGTTAAGGACAAGAGTTCAAATCATTCTTTTTTCGTTGGTACTTGTCGGTATAGGAGGGGCCGTGATGGATACAACTTCTACTGTTAATGCTAGTGCGAATACTGCTACACCTACTAATGTGAGCCAGCAAGTAGTTGACCAGCCACACTTTAAAGCGAATCTTCGTGGAATTCAACAGTTTAGTTCACAAACCAATGCGACTGGAGAAGCATACTTTAGAATCCTAGATGAGCAAGATATTGCTTATGCAGTTGATGTTCGTGATGTTAGCAGAATTAGCAACGGGATCATAACATACTGGCACGGCGGTGGCCCAGGTGTGGAGGTTGTGTCTTTACCTCTGGCAGGTGGAATGGGCCGAGGAACTTTTGGGGTAGATGACTTCTCACAGAACGCGCCTGTAGAGCAGTCAATTGCTGACTTTGTTAAGAATGTCATTGATGGAAATATATACCTAAAAATTGTGACTGTACAATCTCCTCTTGGTGAAGTAGCGGGAAAATTGGTACCTCAGGTAAACTAAGAAGTAATATTTCTACCTTCAGGTGTCAGTCGCAGTAAAGTTTAACATAGCCTAGCTATGGCTCACTCAAGATTCATATCTTCTTAAGTACCGCATCGGGAAAAGTGATTCTAATTGGATGCCTAAATGCCGGATGAATCATAACCAATTCCCCCTTATTTAATCTAACAATATTGGCTCTAGTGCTATTATCTATCAAATCTGAGTAAGGGCGCTTAGTTAACTCAGATAACCCAAGTTTAGCCGTAACATGTAAACCCGTATTTTCATGCAGTAGTGGATGAGTCATACTTTTGAACTGTTGTGCAGAGAATAGAACTGTTCCCCTTGTCCTACCTGCTATAATTGTTCTAAGAATCCGTTCTGATATGGTATTCAAAATATCTGGCAGCTGTTCATAAGTCCCTGGAACAAATCGATTAATCTCGTCTATAAATATCAGAATATATTTTGGAGTTTTCTCTAATCCTCTAGAATTTATTTTCGTATCTTGCCGTAATACCATTGGAGCTGATATTGAAAACATATCGTCCAATGTTTTCATTACGTCTCCTACAATGAATGATTGTTGGGGGATAGATGACACCCTTGCTATGTCAATAACAAATACGTCCCCTGATATAATATTCCTAATGTGATTTCCAATATATGTACTCGTCTTTTTTGCATTCACGAACAGCGGAGAATTTATAAATTTTTGCAGGTAGCTCCGAAAGTTCTGTAGTGAAGGTTTGTGTGATTTTACTGTACGTGGATAGTCGGCGTAACTATAAAGATCAGACCATGTCATCGTCTCTTTTTGATCCCTATTTTT
>DASQQK010000143.1:0-54091 GCA_035643435.1 Nitrososphaeraceae archaeon
GAATTTCGAACGTTTCAGATCGGGGTCTCTCTTCCATCCTCTTACATAGAAAGGGAAGATAAAGTTAGGTCAAAGCTTAGGATCAGGGGAAAGAACAGCATCAAGAATCAATTCTTGTCAAATCTTAGAGAAATGTTAAAACATGCCCTAAATAAGGATACGGATTACCTCTCCCCCGATCTCAGAATAGATTTGGTAATAAATGAAGGTAATGAGTTTCACTTTAATATTATTCCAGCTCCTGTTGTACTCGCATGCAAATACATAAAAAAGAAGCGGGGGATACCACAGAAATATGTAGGGCAAGCTCAGCTATTAGGAGACTACTATCAGCATGACAACACAAGTCTGGAGGAAGTGATATCCGAGTACCTTAAGCAGATAACTTCAGGTGCAAAAGTAAAATTCTCATGGATCGGAGGAGAGGATAAAGAAAGTCTTGTACTTGGTAAAGGTAGGCCATTTTTTGCTGAGATCATAAAACCGAAGCGGCGAAATATTACTGAACATAACATTAAGTTGGTTGGGAAAGGGATTGAGCTTTTTGTGTTAAGCGCATCTAAGAATCTGCCACAATATCCAATGAAATTTTATTGTAAGACTAGAATTTTGATTATCGCAGAAAGATCAGTGAACAGTAAGGAACTGGAATGCCTTCATTTACTTAGAGGACGTACGATTTACTTCACAAACAAGAAGAGGATCGTCAGCAGGAACGTGTACGATGTCAATGTAGGAAAGGTTGAGGGTAAGAATTTTGAACTCGAAATCATCGCGGAAGGCGGGTTACATATCAAACAGTTCGTGGGTGGAAGGGAGTACTGCGAACCCAACATTTCAGCTATACTTAGACTGAGTTGTGAGTGCTCAAATTTTGATATTATAGACGTGTGGCTCCAAGACCAATGCACCACCTCCTAGGGGCTTTTCAAAGACCTTAATCTAAGGAGACTCAGTGCACTAACCATGTCTGGAGACTAAAACATGATCTAAAGCAACATGCACAGAATACTTGCATTGTGTTTAATCTAATATTCTTAAGAGTACGAAACGAAACACCAACCGAAATGGCATCATTTTGACCTTTTGCTGAACTCAGTAAATCCACATTTTCCGCAGCTAAGTCTATCCTTGTGTTCAGCCATAAACACTCCTTTTCCACATCTGGGGCAATCTCTCTTATTCCTGGTTAACTTATCGCCATCAATCTTATAAAATTTGTATACTGATCCTGCCAAACTATCGACCCTTGCCAGAACCCTTAGTATCTGAAGATGCAGCCTGTTTAGCCTTTATCTTAGCAGCCTTCTCCTCATCAATCAACTTTTTTCTTTCTTCTTTGGACAGATTTCTCAATATTCTATATCGGGGTACTTGAGTTTTTGTCTCTTCCTCTTTATTAAATGCATAAAAAGTTGCGATTAAGCCCCTTTTTCCCCTCTCACTTTTCATTTTCATAGGAATGACGCAATTCTTGTCTAGACCAAACTTTTTGGCAACCATCTCTACTGCCTCTTTCCGTCCCAGTCTTCCCGCTTGCTCTCTGAATAGAATTGTCAGCTCCCTTCTGTTTAGCAGTACGTTCGATCTATCTGTTAGGCTAACGACTTCTTGTGACAATGCTTTTGTCTCATTATGCTTATGTATAAATATTTTTGCGAGGAGAATATGTGCAGTTTTAATCACTTTAGGGGTACGTGCGAAAACGCCATACTTCATAGAGTTCGGGTCCGGTGGGCTTCGATCCCACAACAACTGGCTTCGGAGGCATATGCTAGTTCTATCAGCACCCTCTCCTGATTAGGCGACGGACCCATTTCATATTAACTCAAAATTTCGTATTAAAGTCTTTACGAAGAGTTCGCTTGTGACATTTCAGATTAGTCTTACATCTAACAGCCGCTTAATATCAATATTAAGTGTAAAATCATATAAAGCTTTGATAATTATTACATCATTTGATATCAAAACTGTTATATCGTAATTATGCTTATTCTATGCTGTGTATGTAAAGTTAGATCAGCTAGAAATAATGGGAAATCTTTTGGAGGAAGTAAAGGTTGGTGACATACTCTCTTTTGAAGCGTTGATTAGGAACCCTCTGGATTGGGACCATTTCTTCGATCGCATTGAAATGTTGAAGTACCACCGAAAAACCCCATTCACGGTAGTCACACAGGAGGGCGATAGGATCCAAGGGTTCGGAGAAATCATTTCTGCGGAGAAGTGGAGAAACGGTATACACTTTGGGTTTAAAATCAAGGTAAAGGTTAAGAAACAAAAGTCGTTGAGCGATAAGAGGATACATAAAAGGCTTGCGAACCAAGCAGTCGCAGCCGAACTGAGGCCATTGCCATTCTGAAATTTTGGAACTCAACCCTTGAAGCTCAGCATCATCCAAATAATGTTCTAGTGGCCAGGCACTCTTCCTCTTATCCTTGAAAAATGTTTAAATAAACATGTCTGGTTCATACTCAAATCATTTTGAGGCAGATTACCTCATTTGCGGTTGATATTGATGGGACTATCACTGAGAATGGTGGAGGAATGCTTCACCTGCCAGCGGTTCTTGAGCTCCGTATTCTCGAAAGGATGGGTTTTAAAGTAATATTCGTTACGGGCAGATCGTCATTTGAAGCATATGCCTTAACAGTATTTGCGGGTACAACAAAGGTTGCCGTTTCAGAGAATGGTGGAGTAATCTCAAAGAGTCCACAGGAGCATTTGGTCTTGGGAGATAAGAAAATTTGCATACAGGGGTACAATCTACTAAAAGATCATATTGAGGGTGTCAAGAATAAGCCAGTGTTTGGGCGAATGTCGGAAGTTGTCCTATGCAGAAATTTTAACATTAATCATGCTCAACAGGTTCTGAACGATCACAACCTTCCGCTATATATTAGTGATAGTAGGTACGCCTATCACATTAACCAGATTGGGGTAGACAAATTTAAAGGTCTTACTGAAGCATTAAGAATCCTAGGTCTTGAGACGAGGGATAGTGTAGCAATAGGAGACAGCGAAACTGACATCCCACTTTTTAGGTCGTGCGGTTATAGCATATGTTTGGGACATGCAGAAGAAAATGTTAAGCGAAATGCGATCAAAGTTACGACGGCTAAGCATGGTGCTGGTCTCGTTCAAGCCATTCAGATTCTATCCCAAAATTTTTTTGAATTCGAATCATGAGCCTAAGACGCATCAGAGAAGAAGCTAGAGGGCTAGTTGACAAACTATTGCTTGATAGAAATATTGACGGAGTAAATTATACACTTACTGAGCCTCAGAACACCCAATTTGGAGAGCTTACTAGCAATCTTGCCTTTCAGCTCGTTCAACGATATCACAGTAGCCCGTATCTGATAGCGAAGGATTTAGTAAATTCTCTCTCGATCCTTCTAGATAAACAGAGTTCACGACTTCTGAAAACAATTGAGGCTCATCCGTCGGGGCATATCAATTTCAGAGCAGATTGGGATTCGTATCCAAAAGCTGTAATTAGTGAGATTTTGAATGACAGTTACAGAAAATTTAACTTCGGAAGAGACATAAGAGTCATTATTGAACATACGAGTGTAAATCCCAACAAAGCGTTGCACGTTGGACATTTGAGAAATATGATCATTGGAGATGTTCTTTTCAGAATTCTCTCAGCTGTCAACTATGATGTGAACGTGTTATACTATGTAGATGACTCAGGTCTGCAGGTAGCCGACATAGTTGTCGGATTTCTGTATGCTGGATTTCCCATTGATCCACCCGATCCTAAAGCAAAATTCGACCAATATTGTGGAAATGAAGTTTATGTGAAGATCAATGATATGTACACTAAGAACCCGGATCTCCAACGAAAGCGGAAATCAGTATTGAGAAGTATCGAAAAAGGTGATTCTGATATATCAAGGTTCGCGAAAGATGTCAGCCTACGCGTGTTGAAAGATCAACTGAAGACATGCTGGAGTCTCAAGGTAAGATACGACCTGCTCAATTTCGAATCTGATATTGTGGCATCTAAAATGTGGGAAAAGATGTTTGAGTTCCTTAAGAATAAAGGTAGAGCAATATACGAAAGCAAAGGAAAAAACAAAGGATGTTGGGTATTTAAAGGTTCAGACCGGGACGACGATAAGGTGTTAGTCAGAAGCGATGGAACTCTTACATATGTTGCTAAGGACTTGCCGTATGCGGCGTGGAAGATGGGCCTGTTTTCCGATCCCTTCCTTTATTATGCGTTTTCAGAGCAGTGGGACAACTCAATTCTCTGGGCAGCTGCCCTTGACAAGTCTGTCGGTTCGCCACCGAAACGACAATTTGCAGGCGCAAAGATCGTAATTAACTTGATAGACTCGCGACAATCTAGGTTACAAGATATCATTTCCAGTACTCTTTCTGCCGTTGCAGAATATGACAAAGAGCGGTATATGCATCTAAGCTATGAACCCGTTACCCTAAGTTCTCGGACAGCAAAGTCGATGGGGTTAGACATTGGGAATACATCTGCTCATATGTCTGGAAGGAAAGGAATTTACGTAGGTGCCGATGAGATTATGGAAATACTATACAAGAAGTCAAAGGAAGAAATCCTGAGGAGGCATCCGAATATGATAGATTCAGAGCTATCTAGTATATCCGAAAGTCTAAGTAGGGCTGCAGTCCGCTATAACTTGGTTAAACAGGATTTAGATCGACCAATAGTTTTTGATCTTGAAGAGTCACTGAACCTGGATGGTGATAGTGGGCCATACTTACAATATGCCTTTGCGAGATCCCAAAGGTTGCTCGAAAAGGGACAAATAACACTGCAAAGTATAAACTCTGCTAACCTATTAAATGACAGGGAAGAGTTGAACTTGATTCGAGAATTGTCAAAAATGGACCTAATTGTAGAGCAATGTTCATCACAAATGAACCCAAAGCTCTTAGCAAGGTATGCGCATAACCTTGCCGTTGCATTCAATCTATTTTATGAACGTGCCCCTATTTTGAAAGCAGCCAATGAATCTTTAGTATCTGCTAGGCTTTTGTTAGTGCAGGCGTTCAACATTGTAATGAGACTTGTGCTAAACTATCTTGGCATCGATCCGTTGAATAGGATGTGAAGGGGGCTATGTATGCCAAATATTACTAAATCCTGTTGCTAACTACCTAAAGTAAATGCTGCAGATTGTTTCTGAGAAGAGTAACCTCTCAGGAACGCTTCAACTGTAAGAGTATTGTTACCTAGCTCGTCTGCCTGGGTATCTAGTGCAAATGCAGATCTACCGCTACTATCAGTCAGTCCACTGAAGAAATGCCTAGAAATGCCACTCCCGTCTGATATCCAGCCATCGATGCTAACTCCAGCAAGTTCGGATGATGTTTCTGCATCAAATGCAGAAAAATTGAGGGTCAGTATGTCCACCGATTCTTGAGCTGACACACGGAGGACGAACTCTTTCAATTGCAATATACGTTCGGCACTCTTGGTGGCTTCACTAATAACATTCTGGGTAGCGTTAAGTATAACCTTGTTCATTGCTACTGATGTAAGTGCACTTACAGTAACGGGATCGGTAATGGTCTCATTGGTCGTGGTCTCGGTGGTGTTTTCAATGGCGGGCACTGTCAGCTCTTCTTGTTTGATGATTTGCATCTTTCCTTGCGAATGAGCATCTATATAGATTAGTGCTCCTAGAAAGATGAGGCACATGACTAGCGTTATTAAACTGCTGAGTATCAATGTAAATATTTTATAGGCTACTCCGCTCGGTTATAAAAATACTGGCTATTTATGCTACAGTTGTGTGCCTCATGACTTGAAATAACTAAAATAGAAGATCATAAAGATGAACGTCATTGATAGTAGCAGTCAGACAGATCGTCATCATAGCATATATGACAGGAATATTATGGCTAAGAAGAAACCCACTCTCGATGTTATTTTCAGCTTTAAGTCCGTTTTCAATTTTGTTTGTACTTTTTGTAGTAAGCAATGGTGAGTACACGGAACTTGCTATTGCT
Organism: Nitrososphaeraceae archaeon; assembly: GCA_035643435.1. Classification (GTDB taxonomy): domain Archaea; phylum Thermoproteota; class Nitrososphaeria; order Nitrososphaerales; family Nitrososphaeraceae; genus TH5896. Next base: position 6,001 of record DASQQK010000143.1, read on the forward strand.
GGAAGCCTTGTAATGGCAACTGTCGGCTATGGCTTAGCACTTGGGCAAGACATTTCATTCTACAAAACCGAATACAAGATTCAAGATGTCTTCGTCGCAGCACCAGTGTCATCCCTCACATATATGACTGGACTCGCACTATCAGAACTGTTATTCGGTCTTCCTGCCCTCGTAGTGCTTGTTACCTTGGCAGCATTCTTTGGAGAAACTCTCTCAACTTTACCACTGCTCATCTGTAGTATACTCTTGACTTGGAGTGCAATGTCTGCAATGGGTTTCTTCCTGTCTTCTCATATGTTGCATATGCGAAATGCAACTCAGATTATTTCTTTTGTAAACGTAATACTCGCAGTAATTCCTCCAGTTTACTATTCTATTGAACACCTCCCTTTGAACCTTCAGTACCTGTCTTATTCAGTTCCGACAACTCATGCATCTTTGATGATACAGTACACCATGGGCTTACCTACGCCAGAAACTTGGTCAATATATTTCGGCCTCGCAGTTCAATCTGCGTATTTGATATGCTTTTTAGCATTGGCTAGGGCACGTGCTGTTTGGCGGGATCTTTAGCTTTTCGCTCCCTAGCACCTTGAAGAATTGTACCATGGATGATACCATCACAGATCTAGGTTGTTATCTAGACAAACAAGTTCTTTAAGATAGTTGTACAGGCTTAGAAACTCTGCACCCTTAACCGTCATTATGATATCTAACGAAAACGGATCGGTCGAAATGAGGTCATAATACTCTAATTCACGCAGACAATTTGGAATTTGTGAACTGTACCTATCAAGCATTTTCACTATCTTTCCAATCTTCAATCTTTCCCTGTACGAAAGCGAAAGTATATCCGCGACCAAATCTAGACCAGTGTACATCGGTTACGATACTCAAATCATACTTTAAATAAAAGGGGCACCCAGACAAATATGAGAAAATTGTGACTCACATTTCCCTAGCCAGTCTTTTCTGGTACATCAATCAGGCACTTGATGAGGGAAGAGTGCAATTTTACTAGAAACAATGCAACACATCATGGCTATTAACATGAAAATAATAGCGTCCGGTCAGTACCCTGACCGCTTTCGCTCCCGGTTAACGTAGTTCTTATCCATATACACATCCAATACTTTTTCTGGGGTCATTTGCAGCTCTATAGCCGCTTGGATTACGAAATGCAGTATGTCAATCAGTTCAGTCTGTGCCGTCTCCATTTCGAAATTCGGAGGTTTTTTCCACCATTTCCAACTAGTTAGATCTTGTAGTTCGATGGCTTCATGTATAATGGCTGTCATTAGAACCGAAATCCTATCTTCAGTTCTTTCTGGATACCTTTCAGCTCCTAAATATTCCACTAATTTCCTTTGTTCATCAAAGATTTTTTTCAACATGTCATAACGCTGATCCATTTCAATCTCAGTATGTAAGAATAGCATATGAGAACTTTCGGGTTAAACGGAACTGAAGCGAACCTTTTTATTGTAGCCTGTATGCTTTCACTTCCAAAGTGATTAATTGAATTGTCGTCGTCTCCGCCTTCGCAGCAATCCAAAAGACCGTTAACGGTGCTACAGCGCTCAGTGAATAGAAGAGTGGCAGTACGATTGAAAAGTGAGATAGAATATCGAGGGAGGATGAGTAATGTGGATACTTATATGAATTTGATATTGGTTGATGCTGAAGAATTCAATCGACAGGATCTGTTAGCGAACTACGGAAAGGTAGTGATTCGAGGTAATAATGTCCTATTTATAAGACTGGAAAAAGATCTTTGATATCCTGTGAGAATTAAGGTATATGGGGAGTAATGGTAAGAAGGTATATATTCACTTCAGAAAGCGTAACTGAGGGTCATCCTGACAAGATATGTGATCAGGTTTCTGATTCCATCTTGGATGAGTTTCTAGCAAGTGACTCAGAGTCTAGAGTCGCAGTAGAGTCGTTAACTTCCACTGGAATAGTTTTTGTCGCAGGAGAGGTTACCTCACGACGTAGGGTCGATATACAAAAGGTTGTAAGAGCCGTGATACGTGAGATCGGATACGATCGCCCTGAATATGGGTTTGATTCTGAATCTTGTTCTGTGTTAGAATCCATACACGAACAGAGTCCTGATATTTCTTTAGGAGTGACCCCTAGTATGCATAGAGAACAGGGAGCGGGTGATCAGGGCTTAATGTTTGGGTATGCGACGAATGAAACAGCAGAACTCATGCCGTTGCCCATCATCATGGCTCACAAACTCTCGATGAAGCTGTCCAGCCTCAGAAAGCAAAAAAAACTGGGGTGGATAAGACCTGACGGTAAATCCCAGGTTTCAGTAGTTTACGAGGATACAAAGCCGGTAAGGATTGATACTGTCGTGATTTCAACCCAACATGCTCCAGACGTGAGCTTGAGCCAACTGAGGGAAGAGATTATAGGTAAAGTAATAAAGGAAATCTGTTCGGACTGGATAAGCGCAAATTCGAAATTCTTGGTCAACCCTACTGGAAGGTTCGTTATTGGTGGCCCTCAAGCTGATACGGGTTTGACCGGAAGAAAGGTGATCGCAGATACTTATGGTGGTGCAGGAAGACACGGCGGAGGAGCATTTTCAGGCAAGGATCCATCTAAAGTTGATCGATCGGCATGTTATATGGCTAGGTATATTGCTAAAAACATAGTAGCCGCTGGGCTTGCAGACAAGTGTGAAGTTCAGCTTGCATATGCTATAGGTGTACCTGATCCCGTTTCGGTAATGGTTAATACTTTTGGAACATCTAGAATAGATGATGAATTGATCGAGGAACGGGTAAGAAATACCTTTGAAATGAAACCTGCAGATATTATAAGGATTCTAGATTTGAAGAGGCCAATTTATAAAAAGACAGCGGTGTACGGACATTTCGGAAGGAATGAACCTGAATTTACATGGGAAAGGACTGATAAGATGTCAGATCTAGCTGGACGAGTTATTGATTGCTGAGTCGAACTCTTGTCGAAGAGGCATGAGTTACGATTCTAGTGGTGATTTTGGTGGCACTGATTAACAAGGTGGCTCTAATCACCGGCTCCTCTGGTGGTATCGGGTTCGCAATATCTAAGGAATTTGCTGAAAATCAAGGAGCGACCGTCTTGCTATGTTCAAGAGATATTAATAATGCAATTAGAATCTCCCGAAGGATCAACGGAAATACCCAACCTATTGAACTGGATGTTACTAACGAGAAAGAAGTGAAATCAGTTGTAAGAGGTGTGATATCAGATCATGGGGGGATTGATATCTTGGTAAACAGTGCTGGGCATAGGTTTGAAAATTCGATCTGGTACAAGAAGTATCATCAAATGACAGATCGATCGCTGGATGCTATTTTAGAAGTTGATCTTAAGGGTACAATTCATATGACAAGGGCATTTCTTCCGAGCATGGTCAGGAAAACTACTCGCTTTAGTGGCACTTCGGGCGTAATAATTAATGTCTCTTCAACGCCCGCATTGTCAGGACAAAGAGAAGGCGCCCCTTATACCATTGCCAAGGCAGCCGTTATTGCAGTAACCAAGCACATTGCATTAGAATATGGTAAAAAGCGGATTAGAGCATATACTCTTGCACTTGGAAATATTGCAACTGATGCCACCTTTTATTCTATGACTAAAGGAGGAAGAAAGCAAGCAACCAGTGAGCCGGCGATGGAGAGGTGGGGCACAGCAGAGGAGGTCGCCAAAGTGGCCGCTTGTCTGGGAAGTGAAAGCTTTTCGTATGCTACAGGCAATACTATAATAATTGATGGCGGCAAGGTACTCGTCTGAAGAGGATAACTTTGAAATAATGAAAAAGAGATATTTATGCCGTTGTCTAGATAGATAATGATTACGAGCGTAGAAATGAAAGTCAAAACAACTTCTGTCATCATTTAGAATTGAAGGCCTCCGGCTCTTCACTTAGAAAGGGATATACGACGGGGACATCAGCCGCAGCTGCTACTAAAGCAGCACTTATTCACCTACTACGGGGAGAGAAAGTAGATATCGTGGAAATTATGTTGCCACGAGGAGGAAAGATAGTTATACAGATCGAATGGACTAAAGTTGGTAACGGATATGTAACCTCCTCTGTTATGAAGGACGGTGGAGACGACCCCGATGTCACCCATGGTGCGCAGATCCTTTCTACTGTTTCACTGAATAGTGATATCGGTAATGTCAGCATAGAAGGTGGAAAAGGTATCGGACGTGTAACAAAGCCCGGATTAGGTCTTCCTATAGGTGCTGCCGCGATAAATCCTGTGCCACGAATGATGATCAAGGCTGCTGCTCTGGAGGTTGCTGGGAAGCTGATTGAAACCAATGGGATTACCGTAATTATATCGGTACCGCTTGGGGAAACTATCGCTCAAAAAACCGATAATCCTCGATTAGGTATCCTTGGTGGAATATCAATACTAGGGACAACAGGCATAGTTATACCGTATTCTACGGCTTCATTTGCTGCTTCAATTAGGCAAAGCTTGGATGTTGCATCAGCTATGGGTGTTGACACCGTTGCATTAACAACGGGCGGCCGAAGCGAGGAATTTATCAAAGATTTTTTTAATCATACTCTTCCGGAACATTCACTTATACAAATGGGGGATTTTGTTGGGTACGCGATACAACAATGCAGAATAAAGAAGATCAGTAATGTCGTCATAGGTGGTTTTGTTGGAAAGCTAACAAAGATCGCAATGGGAGCAAAACAAACGCATGTCAAGGGCTCGCATGTTGACATGGAGTTTATGGCAAATATTGCGAGAGATTGTGGGTACTCATCTGAAATTGTATCCAAGATATTGAAAGCTAACACAGCACGTCATGTTCAGGAGATCATAACGGAGACGGGTATTTCAGGATACTTTGACATGGTCTGCAAGCATGCTTATTTATCATTAATTAAAGATGACGAAAATATGTTGAACCTACAAATTTTAATGTTTGATTTCGATGGGAGGGTGTGCGGTCTCTACCCAAGAATAAACCAGACAAAGAAGGTATAAATTGAGCCATATTTTTATCCAGTTAGGGTTCGGTATTACGTATGTACGATAAGATTTGAAGAATAGCCGCTCGGCTTGTAATATCTGTAATTTGTTGTTATCTGGCCGGAGCTGATTCTTGTTTTCATGATTGAAAGGATCCAAATTGAATGAAGATCGCCAACATTTTCGTCTCTGATCAATAAGAATAAAAGAGGGCTTTAAATCCAACCTGGTGGAACCAATCTGAATCATACACGAGCACAAACTATAGGTGTAGTAGCAATAACCAAGAATGGGATCAGAATAGCTAGGCGTCTAAGGGACAATTGGCCTGAGGCCCAGATATACGTTCCTCAAAAGTATTGTGAATCACCCAATTCTGCAGACGATATTCAATGGTTCGAAGAGCCGACCTCTAAGATTATAGAGAGGCTTTTCAAGACTCATGGTGCATTAATCTGCATTTTTTCGCTTGGAGCAGTGATCAGACTCATCGCTCCCTTCATAGGTAACAAGCAATATGATCCCGCAGTTATAGTCATTGATGATAAGGCAAACTTTATAATTAGTGCATTATCTGGTCATCTCGGAGGAGCAAATTCCTTGGCCGAAAAAATATCGACAGTTTTCGAGGGTAGCACGGCTGTTATAACGACTGCTGCTGACGTTAACCAAACAATAGCTGTCGACCTCTTAGGAAGGAATCTTGGGTGGATGATAGATGGGCTAGATACCGTTACATATGTAAGCGCTTGCATGGTCAATGAAATGTCTGTAGGACTTTACCAAGACTCGGGAGAGCGCAATTGGTGGCCAAAGAAGGGGCTTCCCCGAAACGTCTTACCTCTGTCAGGATTAGTTGAACTGAAGTCTAAGAAGTTCAGTGCTGGTCTAATAATAACAGATAGGATTCTGACAGATGATGAAATTTTATCTAAGTCGGTGGTATACAGACCTAAAAGCCTTGTGGTAGGTGTTGGAATCCATTGGAATACGACTAAGGAAACGATTGAATCAGCAGTATTTCAGGTATTCAAAGATAATAATTTAAGCACCAAGTGCATCAGAGATTTGGCTACTATTGATAACAAATCGCATTGTAGTGGATTGATTGAGTTTTCAAGATCATACCATATTCCAATAGAATCCTTCGATGAGGTTCAACTTTCCAGAATGAAGGTTCCCAGTCCCTCAGAACTGGTCGGAAGATTTCACAGGACTGAGAGTGTATCCGAAGCCGCAGCGCTATTGAGTTCGAAAGGGGTTCTAGTAGTTCCCAAACTTAAGTTTCCCCCTGACCTTACTCTTTCGATTGCTAGGTTGGAATTTAATTAATTGAACAAAGCGATGTTGATCGTGGATAGAGGCAGCAGAGAACCTGAAGTTAAAGAAGAGTTGGAGGATATCTGTTCAACTATTAGAAAGGCCTTTCCTGACAAGTACGACTTTACAACATATTGCTTTTTGGAAGTGATTCCACCGTTTATCGAAGAGGGAATTTCAAAATGCGTTGCCAATGGTGCCGACCTTATTACTGTTATTCCTTATTTTTTGTATCCAGGTATGAAGCTGAAGGATTCTGTGAAGATAGCCGCATCAATATCTAAGAAGAGAGGCATTCGAGTTGTTATCGCCAAGCCGCTCAGCAGAAACACAAGGATGGTCGAAGTCGTGGTAAATAGAGTCCAGGAAGCGAAGCGAGAGCACACCTTACAGCTTACAGATTTGGAGTGCGATTTATTACTGATTGGGCATGGTAGTAGTGATAGAAGAGCTAGAGAAGCTTTCGATTTTGTGGTAGATTCACTTAAACCTTGTTTTAGAAGTGTCAGGTTTTGTTTCCTTGAGCTTGATGAGCCTGATATCCTGGAAGGGATCAGAGGTTCATTGGCCTCTTCACCCAAATGTCTTCTAGTAGTTCCATATTTCTTGCACAAAGGAGCTCACATTAAATATGACATAGTGAGAGAAATCAATTCATCGATCAAGGAACAAGATCCAACTAACATGTACGTCACAAAGCATTTGGGAGCCGACAACCAAATGGCAAATATAATTTTGAAAAGGGCAATGGAAGTTGAGCGAGGGATCAACTCCAAGACCTAATTATTACAACGCAGACAGTGATCTGCGCAGAATGTCGACAAAAGCCTTTGGAATCGAGAATGAGAGTTTCAGGATAATAGATAATGAAGTGGGAACACATACTTATAATGAACTTGAATGGGCTATTGTAAGAAGGGTAATCCATGCTACTGCCGATTTCGATTTTGCAGGAAAAGAAAAAATTATGTTTAATGGAGATGTGTTCGCATCAGCTTTCAGAGCGATTGAAAATGGATGTCATATTGTATCAGATGTAGAGATGGTATTATCAGGCATAAACAAACAGTTGACTAAAGAATTGAATTTGACAACCTTGTGTCGGATTTCAGATGCCTCAGTCACCAAGTACTCCCGTGATAATAACATGACTCGATCTCAGGTCGCAATGGATTTTTCAGCACCTCAGATTCAAAACGGCATAGTGACTATAGGGAATGCGCCCACTGCACTTTTTCAAGTAATATCAATGCTAAGGGAAAAAAGAGCAAAGCCTGCTCTCGTTATTGGGATTCCTGTAGGCTTTGTTTCAGCGCCTGAATCAAAAAAAGAATTATTGCGTGCCCCGGTTCCGTGCATTACCAATATCGGGCGCAAAGGAGGCAGCGCAGCTGCATCGGCAATAATCAATGCATTAATGTTGATTTATAAGACTAGATTGCATCCAAATTGATAGAAAATTCTGATATTGGCCAATTGATTTTCAAACAGGCCAATATAGTTAGCATTGTAATCGGCAATTCAATCGCATCCATAATATACTTCAACTAATATCTATAAATCGATGTTGACGCTGGAATCAATCAAGAAGTTAGTGACTCACCGGCTAGAAACAGTTCATTTGCATGAATCAGCCCAGGAAGCTGCCAAGAAGATGACGCATAAGGATATAGGATCGTTATTAGTCGTTGACGAATCCAATGTACAAGTTGGCATAGTAACCGAAAAAGACCTAGTCTCGAAAATCTGCGTTCATAATAAGAGCAGCGCAGAAATATTTGTGAAAGACATAATGTCTTCTCCTTTGGTATATATAGATTATAATGCAACCCTTGCAGATGCGGCCAAGAAGATGGTTGAAAGCAAAATAGAACATCTATTGATAAATAAAGCAGATAAGCTAATAGGTATTCTCACCACTAGTGATCTCAGCACTTATCTCAGACAAAACATTGATTTGGACGAAGTGAATGCAAGTATTCTCGAATCCTTGATGGGTCAGGAAGAGGGATGATGAGCCGTCCTGTATCCAAACTTAAATGATACAATCGTTTGCTCGACCTATTATGAACATAACTGCCTTTGAAAAGGAGATCTTGATCTTTTGAAAGAGATATCTACAAGGATAGAGATTAAATCAAAGCCAGAGACGGTATGGAAAGTATTAACTAATTTTCAACTTTATAAATACTGGAACCCATTCATAATTAGGATTGCTGGGTCCCCCGTTAAGGGAGAGAAGATCGAAATAGAATTAAGGACCGCAGCTCAGAAAACACGGATTTATCGCCCAGTAATAACTGAGGTAAAACCACCTACAGAATTGAGATGGCGTGGAAAGGCAATTCTCCCGCTAATATTGGATGGAGAACATATTTTTACGATCCAGGAAAGCGACCAGCAGAACACAATCTTTACTCAAAAGGAGATATTCAAGGGGCTAGGATCTTATTTTGGAAATACCAGGATGTTTAATGACATACGAGATAGCTTTCAAATGATGAATTCCGGTTTAAAATTACGAGTAGAGAGTAGTGAATAGTAACATCTATCAGAATGTGAACACGTTATCGATGTATTTCAATTCTTTTGCCCTTATATGCTGTGTGTGTATGGATTAGATTAAAACGAGGAGTCTAAGAGGCAACCTAATAGTCACACCAAATGAGATTTACCTTCTTCTATATCGGACGCACTTATCCAAAATTCTTCGTAGTATTCTCGTATCAGCGAAATGGATGTGCATATATGATGCCACACATGTGTTATAGGTTAAACCATCATATTTCCCATTGATCCCTCGCCCTCTCTGCATTTCAAATGAGAACTGTGAATCTGCAGATTCTGCTAATTCTGAATAGTGGAATTCGTGGCCGCGAATATGAGAAATCTGACCCATTATATTACCGCTACCTTGAGCTTCAGTATATCCAATAGTAACTCGATTGCGCATGGATGTTTCTGCATCAAAAATACCTACCATCGAATATTTTCCGTGCTGCTTCCTTCGAAAGTCATTTATTACTTTTGTCAAGTACATTAAACCACCACATTCAGCCAGCGTGGGCATTCCGTTGACAATCGATCTTTGTATTGACTTTTTCATTGAATTGTTCCTTTCCAATCGTCGGCCCAGTATTTCAGGAAAACCCCCTCCTATCAAAAGTCCGTCAACGTTGTTCGGTAAAGACCGATCTCTGGTAGGACTAAAAAAAACTAAAGAGGCACCATTTCTCCGAAGTGAATTTAGATTATCGTAATAATAAAAATTAAATGACTCATCAAGTGCGACAGCAATTTTACATAATGGTTCGGTTTCATTCTTAAGTAGTCGGTAATATTTTTTTTGATTTCTTTTGCTGTTCATAGGTGGGAGTACGCTATCAAGGTTGATCTGATCAGCAATATATTTAGCAGAACTCATAATGGCATTTTTGGCTTTGCCTTTGATTTCAATAGGAGGGATAAGACCCAAATATCTTTCTGCGGCACGGATCTCCTCATTTCGGAAAATAATCCCAAAAAGTTTTTTCTTTGTGTGAATACCTAATGCATCAAGTACCATTTGAGAATGCTTTTGGCTTCCGACGTTGTTTATGATAATACCTGCAATCTCCAGGCCAGGATCAAACTTTGTATAGCCAAGAATCATGGCAGCTACGGATTGTGATGTCTTGGCTGCATCCACCACTAATATGACCGATGCATTTAGTATTTTAGAGACATGTGCGGTACTTCCAAAATTCCTCTTCCCAGAAATCCCATCAAACAAACCCATTACCCCTTCAATCACAGATAGATCTGCATCCCGAGAACTGTTCTCATAACATTCTAGGAGACCTTTTTTCCCCATTAACCAGAGATCTAGGTTCTTTGATTGACGACCAGTAACTAACGTATGATAGTGAGGATCGATGAAGTCCGGACCAATCTTAAAAGGTTGAACCATGAATCCACATTCTGCAAGCTTATGCATAATCCCCATTGATACCGTCGTTTTTCCTACTCCGCTAGCTGTTCCAGCTATGACAAAAACAGGCTTTTGCGATAGGGACTTGCTCATCTCACGATCTCGCATTCTTGCTTCTTAAATTGCATTCAAAACTGGTTGTGTGTCATCTTTAAAGTCTTCCACGCAATTTTCTGCGCATATCGGTCTCACGTATTCATGTCCGAATCTATGAGTTTCATCCCTCACATATCTTGAGACCTTGGTCATAAGTATCTTGAGACCCTCGTCATTAGAAAGAAGAACGAGGGGGCACTTCCTAGTCGAACAGATTTCCTCATTACTGTCGGCAAGGGAGAAACAAGGTTTTCCCAAACCCAGCGAACTCAAACTTAACACGAGGTTGTTAAAAAATGCTCTATTTGGGCAGATAAACAAGATCATCAAGTTTGTATTAGTATAAGATATACTGGTTTTGGGATAAATCTTTCGGAGCATCGAATTTGTATGCTAGCCAGGAGGGTAGGTGTTGTGAATTAACGCATTGTTGACATTCTCTTTATAACCTTCTAAAGCGGAACCAAGAATAGAATAATCCTTTGTTACATTTAATTTCCTTATTAAATCTCCAATAATTTCCCATAGGCCCGCCTCACGATAATAGGGTTTCTATACTAATTCAATCTCGGCCAATCTGTTTCTAGCATCTTCAGGTAGTTGTCTCGCCAGATGATGGTTATGAAGAGGGGTCTCCTTTTTTGTGTAAAAATCCCGTCAGAAGGTTTTCATTGAGCTTTCCGTGACGTGATCTCCTGAAACTTGGATGCTAGTCTATAGTTGTGTTCGGTCACGTTGAGTACTGGTATATTGGTTGGCTCCTGAGTTGGAATCTTTTGGGAGCTGTCTAGCCTGTACCTTCCTACACTTTCATTGCTGTTAGAATTATGAAAAGAATGTGAGGATCTAAACGGAATTTTCTGATTTTCCAAGTTGCTGAAATTGTCTGCCCCAGGATTAGATTGTGTTAGATAAGTGGGACTTGCATGATAGCTAAACGATCCTGATCCCATCCTCCTCTGAGTTCATGTCTGATGAGTATTGATACTGATTGGTTCTCCCAAGCCTTCGTGTTTTCTTTGGATGTGTCTTTGTACACTCCAGTATCGGGTAGGCGACAGCTCCTGGCAGTTTGGACAAACCGATTTAGTTCTCAAAATCATTGCCTGTATGTGTAACACCGGTGCAACACCGGCCCATGACATTAGTGGCTGGAAACTCGATAAGGAGTCGAACACAAATTAGCAAATGCGAGAGATGAACACAATTGCCCCTTTACGCCTGTTGAATTACCAGTAGAAGGATCGACACAAGCGGTATTCCTATTTCTTTAGAGGACTGGCAAATTTTATCATTTACACAATACTGGCAAATAGTATTATATTCGTGTAATCGTCTCCTTAGAAATATATTGTCTCGTAGTAAGCTTATGCCTGGCAAGTTCGAACTGTCCCCAACGAGCTTCCCGCCTAGTGGAGACCAGCCATCTGCTATAGCCAAACTCTCTCAAGGAGTATTAAGGAAAGGAGGAAGAGGAGGAGGAGGAGGCTGTCAGACACTTTTAGGAGTTACAGGCAGCGGCAAGACATTTACAATTGCAAATGTGATAGCCAATACTAACAAAAATACACTTATTATATCTCACAACAAAACGTTAGCAGCTCAGCTATATGCTGAGCTTAAGGAATTCTTTCCCCAAAACAATGTAGGCTACTTTGTAAGCTTTTATGATTACTATCAGCCTGAGAGCTACATACCCCAAACTGATACCTATATCGAAAAAGACACTGAGGTAAATGAAAGAATAGAGAAGATGAGGCTTGAAGCAACTGCGATGTTGATGTCAGGCGAACCTACTATCATCGTAGCTACTGTGTCATGCATCTACTCTCTAGGATCTCCAGCTGAATGGGATGAGAGCTCGATTCTACTCGACAAAGATATTCCTACAGATAGAAAATCGATAATTAGAAAGCTTATTGAGGCCCGCTACGAAAGAAATGATCTTTCCTTAGGCCCTGGTCGATTCAGAGTCAGAGGAGATACTATAGATATCATTCCTGCATACTCTCAGGACGTTTTGAGGATCTCTCTGTTTGGGCATGATATAGAGACATTGTCGCTGCACGATCCTATCACAATGCAGAAGACAAGGGAGATTCAGAAGTGGATAAAGATATTTCCAGCCAAACATTACGTTATTGGAGACGACACGCGGAATTTAGCTATCGCAAGTATCAGAAGGGAATTGGAGGAGTGGTTGCCTAATCTACCCTCGGCGCTCGAGCGGCAGAGGCTTACTTCTAGGACTAACTTCGATATAGAAATGATTGAGGAGTTAGGTTACTGCCAGGGGATAGAGAATTACTCAAGGCACTTCGATGGTAGGAGGCCAGGCCAACCTCCGTACTGTCTTTTGGACTTTCTTGGCGATGATTATATTCTGGTCATTGACGAATCTCATGTTACCATACCGCAGTTACATGCTATGTTTAACGGTGATTATGGTAGGAAGAAAACACTTATTGAATATGGATTTAGACTACCAAGTGCAGCAGATAACCGACCTTTAAAATTCAAGGAATTTGAAAAGTATATGAAAAATGTAATTTTCATCTCAGCCACGCCTGCACAATATGAATTAGCGAAGAGTTGGCAGGTTGTAGAACAATTGGTAAGGCCTACAGGATTGGTGGACCCGGCAATTGAGGTAAGAAAAGCAGAAAATCAGATGCAAGACCTCATTGGAGAAATTAGGCAACAAGTTAAGCGGAGTCAGAGAACCCTTGTCACTACGTTAACTAAGAGGATGTCAGAGGACCTTGCCGATTTTTTGACCAAGGAAAACATTCGTGTGCGATATATTCACTCTGAGATAAAGGGTTTGGATAGGACAGAGCTTCTCCGTCAGCTGAGAATCGGGGAATTCGATGCACTTGTAGGCGTCAACCTCCTTAGGGAAGGTCTCGATCTTCCAGAAGTATCCTTAGTGGCAATTCTTGATGCGGATAAAGAGGGGTTTCTGAGAAATGCTACAAGTCTGATACAGACATTTGGGCGAGCTGCAAGGAATATTGACGGAAGAGTTATTCTTTACGCTGATAACGCTACAGATTCCATGAAGCGAGCCATTGCAGAAAGCGATCGGAGACGTGAGAAGCAGGTTGAATACAACCTGAAAAATAATATTGTGCCCAAATCTATAGTCAAGCCGATATCAAAGGCAGAAAGAGACTCGATAGACGTGCATATCAAGTCCATGAGCAGATCTGATCTGGAAAAACTTGCTGCCGATATAGAAGGTCAAATGATAAGGTGTGCAGAAGATCTAGATTTTGAACGTGCTATTGATTTGAGAAGCAAGCTGTACAAGATCAAGAAGGTTCTGGGAGAACCTGCAGCAGCAGCTGTTTCTGCTGCAGCTGCGGCTGCAACAGCTACCAAGTGATAATCGTAAATGCTCGATAATATAATCATCAAAGGCGCTCGAGAACATAACTTGAAAAATCTGACGGTCAATATTCCAAAAAACAAGCTTGTAGTTTTTACTGGGCTATCAGGTTCAGGTAAATCTACCTTAGCATTTGATACGATCTATGCTGAAGGGCAGCGTCGCTATGTAGAATCGCTGTCTTCGTATGCCAGACAATTCTTAGAACTAATGGACAAACCAGATATTGATTCCATAGAGGGGCTTTCGCCAGCGATATCAATTCAACAAAAGACCACTAACAAAAATCCCCGTTCCACTGTTGGGACCGTCACGGAGATATACGACTATCTGCGATTGCTGTACGCTCGAATTGGAGTCCCCTTCTGTCCCAATTGTGGAAGGAAGATCAGTAGGCAGTCCACTGAATCCATAAGTGACTCAATTCTTGCATCCTTTATAGGCAGAAAGGTAATACTGCTCGGTCCCTTGATACAGCAAAAGAAGGGTTCATTTAGAAAGGTCCTCGACAATTTAAGAAGAGAGGGATATTCGAGGGTCAGGCTTGATGGCCAGTTAGTTAACCTTGAATCTGGGCGTACGCCAACAGCTATGGTAGCATTGGAACCAGGTACAACAACAAACCCAGGCTTGCCCGATCTTGACAAGCAAAAAAAGCACTCCATTGAAGTGGTTGTAGACAGACTGGAGATTTCGATAGAAGAAAGAAGCCGTCTGTTTGAGTCAGTCCAGCTAGCACTGAAGCTGGGTAACGGGCTGGCTGCTGCATTAGTGAATGGTGAAACATACTTGTATTCTCAGCAGAATGCGTGTCCTAACTGTAGATTAAGCATAGGGGAACTTGAGCCGCGGTCTTTTTCCTTTAATTCGCCATTTGGAGCATGTAAAGGTTGCAATGGATTGGGCTTTAAACTGAAGTTCGATCCTGACCTAATCATCCCAGACAAGTCAAAAAGTATTCTGGAAGGGGCCATAAAGCCATGGCAGGGAAGGTTTGCTTCATTTAGATCATCGAAGCTCAGAGATGTGGGGAAATATTATGGGTTTGATCTTAAACTACCTATTTCCAAATTCACAGATGAACAACTCAAGGTAATTCTATATGGTACTGATAAACGCATTCAGTATAGTTATCAGTCTAGATATTCTGAGAGTAAGTGGGAATACGTCGGAACGTTTGAAGGAGTCATCCCAAATTTGGAGAGGCTTTTTAGCCAAACAGAATCAGAAGCAAAGAGGGAGGAGATAGCCCAATATATGCGAGAACATCTATGCGAGTTCTGTGGGGGAAAGAGGCTTAGAAGGGAGGCCCTTTCAGTCAAGATTAATGACAAATCGATCATGGATCTCTGTAACCTTTCCATTTGTGATTGCCTTGATTTTTTTAATAAGATAACGCTGTCAAGAAATGATTCCATTGTATCCAGAAATGTGCTAAAGGAGATTAGGGCCCGGTTAGAGTTTCTTTTGAACGTAGGATTGGATTACATACAGCTTGATAGGGCAATAGCCACGCTATCGGGAGGAGAATCACAGAGAATCAGACTAGCAACTCAAATCGGTTCCAACTTGTCAGGGGTATTATATGTCCTAGACGAACCAACTATTGGTCTTCATCAGAGGGACAACGCAAAACTTATCGCTACCTTGAGAAAACTGAGAGAACTTGGAAACTCAGTTATTGTCGTCGAACATGACGAAGAAGTAATAAGAAATTCAGATTGGATAATCGACATGGGACCAGGAGCAGGCAATCATGGAGGCAGAGTGGTCGCAAGTGGCACAGTCATGGATGTCTCCAGATCGGTTAACTCGATAACTGGCCAATATCTAACTAGATCTTTACTGGTAACAAAACCGAGGACCAGGAGAAGAACTCCAGAAGCCAGTAAGTATCTCACGGTACACAGAGCAGAAGAGAACAACCTGAAGCGCATTGATACCGCCTTTCCGTTGGGGTGTCTCACCGTCGTCACAGGAGTCTCTGGTTCAGGAAAGTCTACCCTAGTAAATGATATCCTTTTCAAAGCATTATCTGCTCATTTCTATCACAGTCGAGAAAGAGTGGGAAAGCACGGAGGTATTTCAGGGTTGGATTTGATTGACAAAGTTGTAGGCATCGACCAATCTCCAATTGGCAGGACTCCGCGTTCCAATTGTGCAACTTATGTTAATGCCTTTACTCCGATAAGAGAGCTATTTTCGAAAACAGCAACAGCTAAAGAGAAGGGGTTCAAACCCGGACGGTTTTCCTTCAATGTTATCGATGGAAGGTGCGAGGAATGTGAAGGAGTGGGAGTAAAAAGGATTGAGATGCAGTTTCTGCCAGACGTATATATTACCTGTGAGAGCTGTAAAGGTAAGAGATACAATTCGGAGACGCTAAGTATTACGTACAAGAAAAAGACGATAGACGATATCTTGAATATGACTGTCGAAGAAGCCCTCGAATTCTTTTTGAATATTCCCATCATTCACAGGAAGATATCCCTCCTTAGTAACGTTGGTCTAGGATACTTACGCCTAGGACAACCCGCCACAACTTTGTCAGGGGGAGAATCTCAGCGTATCAAACTCGCCGCAGAGCTATCAAAGAAAGCAACCGGTAATACCGTATATATCCTTGATGAACCTACTACGGGGTTGCATTTCGCAGATGTCAGCAAGTTACTTTTCGTTTTGGAAAAATTGGTTGACCTTGGAAATACTGTCATTATCATAGAACATAACTTGGACGTGATTGCAGCAGCTGATTGGATCATCGATCTTGGACCTGAGGGAGGAGCTTGCGGAGGAGCTGTGATTGCGGCAGGACCTCCAGAGGAGATCTCGTCAAACCCTCACAGTCATACCGGAAGATACTTGCGACAAAAATTATTCGCAAACCAAGTGGTGAGTACTTCTATAACGGAATAATCAGAGTGGGCTAGTTCCAAATTGAGTCTAGAGCGAAAGATATCCCGCATTCCCAAATGCTCTGGCGTCTACCTTATGAAAGACTCCATGGGTAGAGTCATATATATCGGCAAGGCGAAAAATCTTCAGAGGAGGCTGCGGAGCTATATTCCCCCCAGAGGAACGGATCACTATAGTTATGGCTACCAAAATATTAAGGCTATTAAATTACTTTCTAGGATAGAAGACATTGAATTCGTTGCTACACGAAATGAAACTGAAGCATTTCTTCTCGAATCGAGCTTGATAAAACAGTACAGACCTTTATTTAATATTGAGCTAAAAGACCAGCAGAAATACACTTATCTGAAGATAACTGACGAAAAATTTCCTCGCCTCGTGGTTGCCCGGAGAAACAGAAACGGAGATTTCAGCGGGCCTAAGGGAAATGTGTATGGGCCATTTGTTTATGGCAGCTCCAAAATATTGTCCACAGGATCGCTACGAAGACTATTTAAGATAAGAATCTGCAAGGAATTACCCAAGAAGCCGTGTCTTGAATTTTTCATAAAGAATTGCGAGGCTCCATGTATCAATAATGTTACCAGAGAGCAGTACATGGAAAAGGTAAATTGGTTACATGATGTCCTGAGCAAGAAGCGCAGTATGAGGGAGTTGATTGACAAGCTAAGAAATGATATGCTCCATGCCTCAATGAATCAGAATTATGAGCAGGCTAAAGATCTCCGTGACACTATAACAAGGCTTGAGAGTATTTCTATCAAGCAGAAAATAGAAGCAAAGGGTGATATCGTTAACGATGAGGAATTTTTTGGTATTATAGAGAACCCAGATAGTGGGATAGCACATGTTCTGACTTTAAAACGGCGGAAAGGAGTAATTATGGATAGAAAACATGTTAGCTTTGATCTGGTCGGAGATAACTCATTATCTACTTTCATATCACAATACTATAGTGACAGTGGCACTGTTCCAACTCATATATATACAAATCAAGAAATTAGAAGCGCAGATTCCCTTAGAGAGTATCTTGAGTCTCTCTCAGGCCATAGAGTAAGTATACAGTCGCTTGAAGGTCGTAAGAAAGGCGACAAGAATGAGATCATGGATTTGATTATGACCAACCTCATGTTGTATATCAAGGAAGTATATCATCCCTCACTTTTGATCTTAACGGAGATATTACACCTTGACACCGTACCGTATATTATTGACTGCTTTGATATATCAAATTTGGGAACAAGTATAGCTGTAGGTGCATGTGTCCGCTTTGTAAACGGGGAGTGTTCTAAATCGGGATATAGGCGATTCAGAATTAGAAGCAGGGGAATTCAGAATGATTTCGCCATGATGGAAGAGGTAGTTAGTAGAAGATATCAGTCAATCTGTACTGAGAAGAATGTGAATAAAGGTCTGCCTATACCCGATTTGGTACTGATAGATGGTGGTAAGGGACAACTGAACTCCGCAGCTAGGGCCCTAAGAGCTGTGGGCCTAAGTACCCCATGCATTTCAATTGCAAAGGGCAATGAGGAAATTTACACTGTAGACAGAAGAGTTCCCCTAATGCTTGCCGCAAATAATGAGGGACTAAAGCTGCTTCAATATATGCGAGACGAAGCTCACAGATTCAGTCTTAATTATAACATTAGGATTCGAACTCTTGATAGGTCGTCCATGGACTAGGATACATGTCGTGTCTTGTCTTGCATCCCATATCATGTATGCGTCTGCTTCTAATAGATGTGTGCACCACATCTTGAAATTAAAATCGTGTCTTCATTAACGATTTTGCAGGTTAGCCTGTGGAGGGCTCATCAAGGTGGATCCTGAATTGATCTGAAGGCTATGTGGCGAAGGAGAGCACTGAGGTCAATAAGCAAGGAGTCCAAACTGTCTTGAGTCAGGACATCCTAGTACCTTTGTATTAGAAATGATGTTGAACTTTGTTCGAATGAACATATGCCGCTAAATGAAGCTAATATTTTTTTTACATTTTTTCCCTCTTCTATTCGGTTAGTGGTAAGACAATTTTAAGAAATTAGTAACAGTTACCATTATCCATATTGCCACTTTTTTTATAGACTTAGTGTTATCATGTTCAGTGACATTTGAACAAGATATGAGACTATTCGAGCAAACCTTTTCTCTAACCTCGTCTATACTATGATATGGAATTTTCCATCGAGTCACTTAGCAAAGAATCCTTTCTATCATTTTTGGAAAAGGATGCAAACATTCGAGTAGATGGTTTCCTTGAAAGTGCGATAGCTGTTGCTGAAGAAGTTCATGAAGGTGTGTTTAGGGAAGATGGGGTTTCTCAGTTCTTAAGTACACATATTTGGCCCGTGGCAAAGGACGTAACAGTCCACTACAAACAGAATAACAAAGCCATTACAACGGTGGAAATTGCAAGCGCGATTCTGCATGACGTTTTAGAGGATAACGACCGAATCCTTAATCTCTATGAAACTCGATCTTATGGATTTGACGCATATCTGCGATATCAATTTGGAAGTCGCGTCCTTAACGTGCTTCACACTTTAAAAACCCCTGCGCTGGAATCATACGGCAAGACCTCTGATAGCGATGCTGGACAGGAAAGATTTCAGGATTACTGTGCGCATTTAGTCAATGCAGACTATGATGTTAAGTGCATCAAGCTTTTCGACCGGCTTAACAACATGAAGTTCATAGGGTATATAGCTTCAACGAATAAGAAACCAGTTGTCTATATGAAGATAAAGAGATACCTTTTGGAAGCCGAGGACTTTTATCTAGCCTACACGATGCTAGAACCGAGAATGCCAAACCTATACAAGGAATTGAGATACCTTTATGAGCAATTGCGGTCATATTATCTTGAGCAAACCTTGAGCTTGCCCCAAGCTCAGTAGAGATGATTGATAATTCTTAATTTCTTTGAAGTATCCTTTAAGTGCCTTCATAATCAGGCCCATCTCTGATTCCCCTATCCAAAAGCCATTTAAAGGGTATCTTTGGCTATCTATGACTGCATGCCGGTACGACCATTGAATGTAGGAGTAATAGTTAAACTAGAACCGGACTTTAGTGAAGGAAACGTAAGCTACAATCCGGATGGCACTCTTAATAGGGCAGAAACCAAGAATATCCTTGGTCCTCATAGTGCTGCAGCTGCACTGGCCGCCTTCTATTGTAAGGTAAAATACGGCGCTAGAGTTGCAATTGGCACGATGGGTCCGCCTATCGCTAATCAAGCCTTAAAGGAGGCTCAAATAATTTCGAATTCAGACGAATTGCATTTGTACAGTGATAGGATATTTGCTGGTGCTGACACTTTGGCTACCGCGGAAGTGCTTAAGCTGGGTATTTCACGTATGAATAGCGGGCTAAGTGCTGATATAGTAATTTCTGGTCATAGAGCATCAGATGGGGAAACTGGCCAGACTGGCCCACAGACTGCATGGAAATTAGGTTATCCTTTTATCGGAAATGTTATCGACTTTCATATCGATCAAGAGAGTAGATGTATATTTGCTAAGAGATTAATTTCCTTGTACGGATTTTATGATGTGATAGAAGAGATTCAAGCTCCGCTGCCCGTTTTCATATCCGCCGACCCTTCGTACAAGGCGTCATTCAATACAGTATCTGAAAGGCTTTCCTTGGCAAAAAATCAGAAGGAAGCAAGAAGTAAGGCCGACAACTTTGAGAAATATCTTCAGGTCTATAACTCGGAGGGTCTTGGCGCAGATCCTAGATTCGTTGGTCTTCCGGGATCGCCAACTATTGTATATAGAGTAGAAAGGATTCCGAAGGCCAAGGCCAAGAGGAGAGTCGAGTTTATTGACGGGGATGATTCAGCTCAGCTCGATATCGTTGCAAGAAAACTGCTTCAACTTATGACGGAGGCGCCAATAAAATGAATGAAGATGTGAGTGCACATAATAGCAAATCGAACTCTGGCGATTTAGTTAAGATTGAACCTTATCAACATCTTTATGTTGTGATTGAGCATGAGGAAGGCATTCCGGTGCCGGTTAGCCTGGAAATGTTAGGCGAAGCGAGACGGCTAATGGATAATTTCAATAAAAAATATTCAAGCAACGAAAAAGTTGTTGCCGTCGTACTGGGCGATAGTGTTAGACATTTGTGCGAAAATCTAATCAAGTTTGGTGCAGATATCGTAGTATACGCAGATAATCCTTCGTTCAAATACTACACTAACCTGTTGTACACGAAGACGATTTGTCAAATAGCTGAAGACAAAAATGTCGCTAGATCTATATCCCCAACTAATTCTGAAAATTTCAAGAAACCTAGATACATGTTCTTTTCCGCGGATAACACCGGACGACATTTGTCTTCGACCGTGATGGCGCAGCTAGAATCTGGACTGGCATCCGATATCAATAAGTTGGTGGTCTCGGACCTTGAAATCAGGCATGAACACAAGACCAAAGGTCAACTAACTAAATATGAAAAGACTTTAGAAATGTATAGGCCGGACTTTTCAGGCTTTCTATGGACTACTATCTTGTGCCTTGATAATAAGAATTCTGATATTGCTAGAGAATATCATCCGCAGTCATGCAGTATCATTCCTGGGGTCTTCGAGCCTCTACCTAAGGAAGATCAGCGGATAGGATCTATTGTAGACTTTCAACCTCAAATCTCAGATGAAGATTTAAGAGTCAAGATTCTAAGTAGAAACGTTATAAAGTCCGCGATTGATTTTGAGAGTTGCAAAATAATTGTTAGTTATGGTCGAGGCATAAGAGATTCTCCAGAAGAAAACTTCAAATTGGTTGAACAATTCGCCAAAACACTGAATGCAGAAATAGGCATATCCCTTCCAATTTCAAAGAGACCTTACCAGACTAAGGATCAACATATGCTGGCCTACATGATACCGGAACGAGTGATTGGTACTAGTGGTAGAAAAGTTTCGCCTGTAGTATATATCGCCATCGGCATCAGTGGTGCGGTCCAACACCTCGCGGGTATGAAAGAATCGGGATTTGTAATTGCAATAAATCCTGATAGTGAGGCGCCATTTAGAGATGAATGTGACCTTTTCATAAAAGGCCGAATGGAGAACATTTTGCCCATTCTCACCGACCTCATAAAAAAACATATGCCAATGATAGAGAAGAGGACCTAAAATATGGAAAGATATGATGTTGCAGTGATTGGAGGGGGTACCAGCGGTCTTACTGCACTGCGCCAACTTTCAAACCTTGGAAAACAGGCTGTTCTACTTGAGGCAGGGAGTACCACAGGAACTAAGAATGTGTCAGGAGGAATTCTCTATTCTAAGAAGCCGAAAAATGGCAGAGTATACAATATTGAAGATGTGTTCGGAAGGGAATTTGTAGAGGAAGCCCCTTATGAACGTGCGATTACGCAGTATATCTTGCATGCCACATCGAAGAACAAGGTGTACTCTATTGACTTAACCCCAGTCCATGAATATCAAATTAATTACGCATACTCTGTCTTGCTAAGTAAACTCATTCCATGGCTCGCCAAAGAAGCAAGTGATATGGCAGAAAAGATGGGGGGAGGAATGATATCCGGAGTTCATGTAAGATCGGTCAGGTGGGAACGGGATAGCAGTGATATCACGATAGAAACAGATGAGCTGGAATCATTTAGAGTAAGGGCAGTCATTGCAGCTGATGGTACGAGCTCTGAACTAGCTGAAGTTACGAAAGCAAGGAGTAAGTTCTCGTCAGAACAGCTTTACCAGGGAGTAAAAACTGTAATCAAGCTGCCTGAAGCAATTCTGGAAGAGAGATTTAACATTACCAGCCAAGAAGGAGCAGCGCATTTATTCGCCGGAGATGTGACTATGAACCACATCGGCGGAGGTTTCTTGTATACTAACCGAGATACTATTTCCCTTGGCGCCGTGTACCATATGGATTCATTGATGGATAACCCAGTTGAGCCATCCAGACTAATAGATGCCTTGATACGAAATCATATAGTAGCAGAATTTATCAAAGACAGGGTACCAATACGTAAATCTGATAATGCCACAATCTCCAAAGATGAAGAGATTCGGCAACATTTTATGGCGAGCAAGTTACTAAAATCATGGAACAGTCTCCGTAGCAGTTACTATTCTAGGGATGGTATTGATCAACTAATCAAAAGCGGCAAATATAAGACAAAGGAGGAAATTGAGAGTCGGATCAACTCACTAGAGAACGAGCTGATAGAAAAATATGGTCATGAATTTAGCGATAACTATGTAGAATTAGAATACAGCGCTAGATTAATTCCTGATGGTAAGCGATGCAGAATGAAAACTCCTTATTACAAAAATGTACTATTCGTAGGTGACGCAGCTGGACGTGGGGTATTCATAGGCCCTAGAATAGAAGGACTTAATGTGGGTATAGATGATGCAGTAAGGGCGGCTAACGCTGTTGCCCGCTCTTTAGATAGAAACAACTTTGATGAGCAATACCTTGGGAATTTCTATACAAAATCTGTAGAAGAGAGTCCCTATACTAGAGATATGAAAGAAATTGACAAGGAATACCTGAAGCTTTTCCTTGATTGCAGCAAGAATATCCCAAAGGATATAGTAGGTTCTAGGTATGGAATGATTTTCAAATTAATGTCTAGTGGCACCTTAAGAGGCATTGCTGTAGGGTTTGCAAATATGTTAGGATTTGATCGGCTGTTACCATTGGTCGAGTCTGTTGATACTTATGTAAATGTCCCTATTGAGTTAGCTGACCGGTTAGGCGTGACTGTGGATAGTAATTATGTCCCAAATACTCCATCATTACAGGAAAGGATCGCAAGACTAGACTACAATGATGATACACTTTCACATATTCAAGTTACACGACCGCAGAGTGAATTCATGTCAAAAATGGTGACTTTATGTCCTACCCGTTGTTACAGCCTCGAAGAGGGGGATGTAATTTTGCAACACGAGGGTTGTATAGAATGTGGTACTTGCGCATATGAAACCTCGTGGAGACATCCTCGAGGCGGTAAGGGTGTCTCCTATAAGTATGGTTAACTTCGGGTCCTACCCTCATGCGATTTTGTTGTTTCTCCTCAACCAATCCACTTAATGGAACATCCAATTGAAGGAAGGAAATCTTCTTCAATCATGGTTCCCGATAGGATCTTTTTAATATTATCTGCTATGATGGGAACTTTGGGACTAGTTTCTGGATCGACTGCATCATTTATACGTCCATGATATACGAGTCTACGACTATCATCAAAAAGGAACGGATCTGGGGTGCAAACGGCTCCATATAATTTAGCTATGGTTTGACTTTCATCAATTAAGTATGGGAAATTAAGATTGTAATCTTTTGCAAACTTGAGCATGTTATCAAATCCCTCGTTATCATAATTGGGATCGTTACTATTTATACCAACTATGCTTAATTTATCCTTTGAAAACTTAGACTGGAGCTCCACCAAATCGCCTATCCTAGCCTTTACGTAAGGACAATGGTTACAAATGAAGACCACTAACAACGTTTTGCTCTCCGAAAAGTCTTCTAAGGAGTATGTATTGCCATCAATGCCCTTCAATTTAAATTGTGGAGCTAATTGGCCTGTCTTTAGGCTATTTGATGATTCTGTTCTAACCATTTCAGACATTGATGATAAGTATCTCTATAAAATGTTTTTCAGATATTATGTCCAAGAGCGGACAGAAGTTCTATCTAAAATAAACTCATCTGATTAGCGGTATATCTGCAGGGCCTGGTCGCCAATCTAGGCGGGGCAGGGACAGTAGGATTGGATAGAGCAGGAATTATTGTCAATACTATTATTTTCTAGTTGACAGTAAAGATCTATGATTTATTTATAGTAAGCATGCAATTCTTATGTCTCCATCGGCCTCAAATCCGGTACTAAAATGAGGACACACTGCGCCACAGTATCTCCATACAACTGCTCTACAGTTGGGCGATACTAATAATGACTACTTGAGGGCTGGAGTGTGGTTTGTAAAAATTTTTATACTTGGCGTGAATGTATCATGGAAGTGCCGATAGATACTGGTGATACTGCTTGGATGATGGTCGCTACGGGCTTGGTACTGCTTATGACGCCCGCACTCGGCTTTTTTGAAGCAGGACTCATCAGAGGAAAGAATTCTTTATCTGTAATGATGCAAACTTTTTCTGGCCTCGCGATTCTTTCTGTATTATGGTTTGTGATAGGATTCACTTTAGTTTTCGCCCCATCGGTAGGTGGAGTGATTGGGGGATTACAGTGGACTTTCTTCAATGAAGTGCCTTTTGACAGTGCCTTGGATTACGCACCATCTATTCCGGGCGTAACGTTTGCGACATTCCAAATGATGTTTGCAGTTATAACTCCGCTTCTGATAACCGGCGCATTCGCTGAACGCGTGAAATTCAGTGGTTTTGTAATTTTTATCATAGCATGGAGCTTCGTAGTATATTTCCCCCTTGCACATTGGGTTTGGGGAGGGGGCTGGCTCGCTAATCTGGGGGTATATGACTTTGCAGGAGGCATTGTAATTCATACATCAGCAGGTTTAGCTTCCATCGCTGCAGCACTTGTCTTAGGTCGGCGAAAGAATTTTGGTCCAGATATTATGGTTCCTCATAATATTCCTCTAGCAGTTCTTGGTGCATCCTTACTTTGGATAGGTTGGTTTGGATTTAATGCCGGCAGTGCGCTTGCTTCAGGCTCTTTGGCTGCAAACGCCCTCCTTGTTACTCAAATAGGAGCAGTGACTTCTGCAGTAGTCTGGATCTTGCTGTCATGGAAAAGATCAAAGAAACCATCTACAACGGCAGCAATCAACGGTGCTATCTGCGGCCTTGCAGGCGTCACCCCAGCTGCTGGCTTCATAACCGCACAGAGCTCTTTTATTCTGGGAATAGTATTGGGGTTCGCGTCTTATTTTGGGATCCTACTTATCAAGGAAAGATTGAAAATTGATGATGCGCTTGATGTGAGTTCGGTGCATGGCATAACTGGAATTGTTGGAGCTATTGCTATTGGATTCGCTGCAACCACGCTTGTGAATCCGTCTGGCCCTAACGGATTATTCTATGGAAATGCGTCTCAGTTGGCGATCCAAGCTCTTGGAGTAGCAGTTGCCGCAGCTCTTGCGTTTGTGGGGACCATCGTTATTATGAGAGTCATAGACAAGACAATTGGTCTTCGTGTTACTGAGGTCGAAGAAGATATAGGTCTGGATATAGCTCAACACGCTGAACGAGCGTATGTGGAGCAATGAGGACATGACCAGTACTGGACGATATATATACCAGCGATAATTACATATTGGCGAATACGTTCTTTGAAAATGCTTCAGGCTATTATTAGATCTGAAAAAATGCCCGTGGTTAAAGAGCATCTGCGTAGTATTGGGATTGGAGGGATGACCGTATCTTCAGTTTCGGGATGGAGCAGGCAGAGAGAATTACATCTGCAGTGGCGTGGGCAACCCGTGTCGTATGATCTGGTCCCTAGGATGAAGTTTGAAATTGCTGTGCCAGACGATCGGGTAGAGTTGGTAATTAGGACCATTGTAAAGCATGCGCGAAGCGGGGAGAGTGGAGAGCAGGGAGACGGGATTATCTTTCTTTCAAATATCGAGCAGGCCATTAATATCGCTACTCTTGAGGAAGGAGACAGAAGCCTAACCTAGGCAAGAAATGTTATATAAGCAGTGGGTTCAGTCCAAAGAGAATTTGAAACGAATTGATCTGATAGTTCCACATGAGCGTCTGCGCGATGTGAACGATCTGATGCGTGAACACGATGTAGGTGGACTCACCTTTTATGATATAAAAGGCCGAGGTCGCACAAGGCAAGAACCTGTCGCTGTCGGAAGAGGCGTAATGCGGTACGTTCCTGAATTTGGGTCTCGAGTGAAAGTCGAAGTCCTTGTCAGTAACGAAAAGGTGAAGCGGATACTAGATGATATCTTTGCAAAGATTAGCACCGGCTCTGTGTCAGATGGTAAAATATTCGTCTACGACGTCTCTGAAGCGTACGATATCGGTTCAAGAGAGTCAGGTGATAACGCTCTTTAGGTATGCCGTTCTTGAAATATATTTGAGATAAGATTTCTGAAAACCATGACGGATTATGCGTCACTTGATGAAGTACTATTGCTTCCAACCCGCAAACTTGTGGTAGCCTCAAATGAGATAGACTTGAGCAAATCTCAAGATTGCACAGTTTTCGTACTGTTGGTAGAAGAATCCTTCGGTTCTGCAGGTGGACGTGCTGCTGGTTCTGGTAGTAGAAGAATAGGCAGGATACTCGGTTTCAGGATGCATGAGTCAAGAATGGATTTGATAATTGATAGCCATGATATGGAGATTATTGATCGCTTTGACGTTCCCTATAGTGCAGTTGCTTTAGATATCGTGCTATCAAATGGGCAAAAAGCTGTAGTTCAAGGTTTAGTCGATTCTGTCTTAATAAAGGATTACTTGCGAACCATTAATACGGTTGTGTGACTTTATGTCCAGATCTGATCATGAAGCAGAAATTGAAGATGTTGCTGCAAGTATTGAAGATCTATTAAAAATGGGAATAATTAAATTTGATGATTCAAGTGCCGTTGGAAATGAAAAAGTCATCTTATCTGCCAATTTCTCTTTCATTCTCTCAAAGATGATAACAGATTTGAGTGTCACAAAAGACGACGGAGAGTCCCACCTCAAGGCTCTCTACTACGCATTTCACATCTATCTCGATGAAGAGCTAAATGTCCCGCAGAGATTAACAATGGCATTGGCTAATGACATAGAAAAATTTCAAGACTCGTCAGAGTCGTCTAAAATTGTAAGAAGATATGTCACAGTCCTGTACAACATACTGCAAAATCTTTGATTGGGACCTTTGGTTAGGGAGAGGATTCGTGTGTCCAAATTTTGTATTGACCAATAGCTTTTATAGAGTGGAGAAGACAAAGTTTTTAAATGTCGATACAACGTAATTCAAGCGAGATTTCTACACAGCATAAGGAAAATAATTTACCTTCATATGGCGCACTTGACTACTTTCAAATGCATTTCGTAGTGATGGGTACTGTTAGCAATCCTTCGGAATTGGTTGCTAAATGCAAGGCTAGCACACGTGGTCATTTTTCAAAGAAACATGTAACTAGGGTCAATTGGGAAGGGGGCAAGATTGCTGAGATAGTGAGTAAAGACCAGCAATTGGACAGTTACCTTCGAAACGTATTGCTTGAGGAAGGAGAAATCTGGATCGATCCGCTCGAAGATCACGTTCGTGTATATGGAAAATGGAAACATCAACAGGAGTTACGTCTGTACGAGGAGCTTGTCCAGGCTATGGATCGAATCTGTTATCATGTCAAAGCATTAGTAAAAGAGAGTAGCTAGCTACTGTTAGTTAAATAAGACCTAGATGAAGCTGTGTTGATCATCTATTTAGGCCAGAATGGGTTTATAACTTAGTTTTTTTGCAGGAGTCGGCGCTATACTTGAGGATGATAGATATTAATTACATCTTTTCCATAAGTGGAGTCAAGATATGGATCGTGTAAGATCAGATGTTATTACTCGTGAAAATTCACACTTAGTTTACACAAACAAATACTTTGAGGAGCTAGTCTCAAGTATAAAAAATGGTAGCTTGAGAATTGCGGTATATGGACTTGGACATGTGGGCGCACCGCTCGCTGCTGCTTGGTTGAGAGCTGGCGCCTCAGTCATTGGAACTGATAAATCTGATAAGGTCAGAGATTACGCGAGAAGAGGAAAAACCCGAATTCCTGAGCCTTGCGTCAGCGAGGCATTTGCTAGAGGATTGAAAGAGGATCGATTTTTGGTTTACGATGACCCTGTGGCCGCATCCAAGGATTCATTTTTCAAGATGATTTGTGTACCCGTAATGGCAGAATACGCAAATGCTAACCTCCGAGCTGTCGAGAATGTCGCCTCTTCAATAGGAACAGGTCTTAAACGTGGTGATGTCGTCGCATTAACGCCAAGCGTTCCGCCAGGAACAACTGAAGGCTTTGTCTTACCTATCCTCGTAGAGAAATCGCAACTAGAATGTGAGAGCGACTTTTTTGTTGTATACAACCCGGAGAGGATATACGAAGGCAGGGCTGTCCATGACATTGAGAATGGGTACCCAGCAATAGTGGCAGGAACTGGACCCCAAAGCTCGAAGATTGCCTCGGTGGTATATAAACTGATTTTTAGACAAGGGGTGATCGAACTTTCGTCACCTAGAACGGCAGAATTTGAAAAACTAATCGAAGGCGTCTACAGAGACGTAAATATCGCTCTTGCTAACGAGCTGGCTATGATTTCGGAGAGGTTAGGAGTGGATTTTTGGGAAGCCAGGAGAGCTGCCAATTCCCAATCATATTGTCATCTTCACAAGCCTGGGATAGGCGTAGGAGGTGCATGTATCCCTATTTATCCCCAATTCGTCATTGATATAGCCAGCAAAAAAGGGATTGATGCCCACCTCACTAGATATAGTCGTATGCTCAACAGCCGAATGCCTGAGTATGCGGTCAGCCAAGCATTGAGTGCCTGTCAAAGCCTTCAATCCGAGAGAAAGGAACCTAAAGATTACACAGTCACTCTTCTTGGACTAGCATTTAGAGGGGGTGTATCAGACACCAGGCTATCGCCTACGTACACAGTTATTGAAGAACTTCTTAAGAAGGGTATAAAGAATATAAGGGTACACGACCCCATGGTGGTAAGTGATTCTGCCCTCCAGAGGTACCCCAGTGTGAGCTTGAATGATAATTTGGCAGAGTCTTTGAAGGATGCGGATCTAGTTATCATAGTCGCAGATCACTCAGAATATGCTCGTCTCAATATCGCCGAAGTGGGAAATGCAGTATTATATGATGGTAGAGGTATGATTGACACCCCTATGGGGATTGGCAAGTATATGGCTTTCCCAATGAAAGTTCAGAAATCTAGCCCATAGGGGATATTCGATGAAAACTCTGCATAGAAAGGAATTATTGACAGTCCAGTGGCGGCGAAACGCTGTCAAGATCATTGATCAAACTAAACTTCCCAACAAATTAGTTTACATAACATGCACAGATCATCATGAGATAGTTAACGCTATCAAATCCCTGGCAGTAAGAGGAGCTCCTGCTATAGGCATATGCGCTGCGCTGGCTTTGTTGTTGGTGACCATTAATAGCAAAGCCAAAACTGGAAAGGATCTACAATTAGAGCTGGAAAAGGCAGGTACTCTGTTAATATCCACTCGGCCGACGGCTGTTAACATTAGCTGGGCAGTTAATAGAATCCTTGACACGTCATCAAAAGGTAGAAACGTCAGAGAAATTAGGAGATTTGTCAAGAGAGAAGCGCTGGCAATGCTCGATGAGGACATCCTAACAAATAGGAAAATGGGGAAAGTAGGTTCCGATATACTTCATGATGGAGACGTAGTCATGACGCATTGTAACGCAGGGTCGCTTGCAACATCAACGTACGGAACTGCGTTAGGTGTACTCAGATCTGCACGGGAAGATGGAAAGAATTTGAAGGTCATTGCCACGGAAACTAGACCTGTTATGCAAGGTTCAAGGTTAACTGCTTTTGAACTAATGCATGACAATTTTGATGTTCGTTTGATATCTGATACCGCGGTTGGATATGTGATGGCTAATAAGATGGTTGATAAGGTTATTGTAGGTGCCGACAGAATTTTGCGCTCCGGACATGTATATAATAAGATTGGTACTTATCAGATCGCTACAATGGCGTCTATACACAAGATACCTTTCTATGTCGCTGCTCCAATTTCGACATTCGATCTAAAAAACTCGATTTCTGATATAATCATTGAGGACCGATCTCCCCATGAGATTACAAAAATCAAGGATATCATTATCGCACCCAAGGGTATCAACACCATTAATCCAGCTTTTGACATCACACCTCCAAGTCTTATTACTGGTATAATAACTGAGTTGGGGCTACTCGAACCGCCATATGAGAGAAGCAT
The DNA here is from genome assembly GCA_035643435.1 of Nitrososphaeraceae archaeon. Classification (GTDB taxonomy): domain Archaea; phylum Thermoproteota; class Nitrososphaeria; order Nitrososphaerales; family Nitrososphaeraceae; genus TH5896. The sequence continues at coordinate 36,683 of DASQQK010000143.1, forward strand.
CGATAACATTATGAAGCGCAATATCCTCCAATCGCTATGAAGTAAACAAGATATCGGGGCAAAAAATATGCCAGAATAAAGTATTTATCGAGTCTTTGCTAAGAAAACCTAGATGTCCTCGCAGAAGGTTACCGATGAGCAGGTATTTAACGCCTTGCGCAAGTGTATGGACCCTGAAATCCCGGTTAATGTAGTGGATCTTGGGCTAATATATAATGTACAAGTTCATCCGACAAATGATGTCGGGATAGAGATGACCATGACTACAAGGGGTTGTCCCCTTCATGATACACTTGTTAGTGATGTTAAGCGTTCGGTAAGTAAAATTACAGGAATAGGAAATATAGATGTCAAGATTGTTTGGGATCCTCCCTGGACAAGCGACAAGATTAATCCTGTTGTCAGACAAAGATTGGGAATTGGAAAACCCAAATTGAGATTCCAGTTGGACTATGAAAAATATACGCCTGAGAAGGCGGGCAAACTATCCCCCCAAGATGATGGTTCTTTGGTCTTACTAAATGATACTAATCAGGCTTTCATGGTCAATCAGCCCATCGTTGATTTCTGGAATTCTTGCGAGGGTGCTAAAACCGTCACGGAACTGACTGATAATTTTTCAAAGAAACTGGGGATGAGTAGAGAGCAGGTTGAGAAGGAAGTGCTGCAGCTGGTGGAACAGCTCCTCGATTCCGGACTTCTTCGACCCCCAACGTAGTCAATTCTAATTGTGGATACAATTAGCATCTCGTTGAAACTAGTAGTAGAGCTGGGAATGGGTGATGGAAGGCATTTAGATGAGCTATCAAAAGATGATCAAGATATCAATGCACTCTTCATAGGCATAGAGAAAGACACCTCTCTTTTTGCTGAAGCCGCAAGACGCATAAATGCTAGTAACGTTGTGCTCATAAACGACAATTTCGAGAGTAGAATTACAGATTTCGAAAACGAAACAATAGATAAAGTTATCATGATACTTCCTGATCCTAAATTTGTTGATCGTCATTACCATGACGATTGGGTCTCGCTATACGCAAGCATCTTTCTCAAATTAAAGAAATTAGGTGAACTTGAAATAATCACTGAAATTATTGATGAACTGCTCCAACCAGTTTCAGATGCCGCATTCTATACTTGGGCCAAATGGCTTCTAGAGACTTTCGTTAGGATAGGTTTTGGTGTGGCGGAGATTCTAAACGGACCTCCTGTTAATTATGCCTCAACTTGCTTAGATAGATTCACACAGGATCCAGAGCGTATTAGGTTAATGACACTGAGACTATTCAAACCTAGAGATTGAAAACAATCCTAGCGAGAACCTGAATCCAGGTGTTTCAATTTTAGGTGCTCTTCATAACACCGTTTGGAACAGAAGATGGATTTACATTGCTTCACTTGACAAGGCACCGAATCTTCAGCGGTGTGCTCACCATCGCAGAAAGTGCAGAAGGATCCAAGTGGCAGATGAAAGGAATAGGCGAGGTCCTCTTCGCATATTCTCTTCTCTTCAAACCATAATACCTCCATATTTGTTTTATGGGCATACCATTGAACTTTTTCGAATGCGTCATAATAGCCACTGCATCTAAATTCTCTTATTGTGACATTCTCAGCTCCGTACGAATTTCTAGTTCTAAACATGACAAGCCATTTCACCATAGGAATCAGATCATGATCGCCATCCAAGATACCATCAATCTCTTGTTATTGTATTCTTATTATTGTCTATCATGTTTCTAATCCCAAGGAGTTGAAGCGGCCAGTTCAAGGATCGCTGTGCACTACATGCGCTAGACCCTTAGATATTAAGTAAACTCCCGTGAACATCGGCACACGACCAGGCTGATCAGCAAGATCGAATGTCTCACCTCTGAGTCTCACTTTCAACTTTGGAAGAGTGATTTTGATTACTATCTCGCGACTTGAAAGCTGGCATGACGCGTCGAAAGGATCGAATGAGTTTATATCTACACATCGAATCTTCGTGAGGCCGCTCTTACCATTTAACGTTCCTGGCACCCTGAACACTCGATGTATATCAGTGGTAACCTGCGCATCAATCTTGACGCCCATTTCACTTGTAATTTCAGATAGTCGTTTGCGGAATTGCTCTAGCCCTCCAAGTTCCCTGATTATGTTAGTTACCTTCCTCTGAGAAGATATAGATATCCCTAATCTGTCGGAGATTCTTTTTCGCCATCCGTAATCTAACCCACCTACCGGGAACCGAATGCGAAAGTCATTCCGGCTACCCTTAATTGCCCCTATTACATCGGTCAGGATTCCTTCCCCCATTATATACGCAGCTAAATCTGCTCTTGCCTGGCTATTCAATTCATAAAACGATCCATCTAGAACATGGACATGAAAACCATTATTGCCTGAAAAATACGTATTAATCACTTCTGGGTCTATCCCTATGTCAGAAGTAAGAAAATGATGTAATTTCAGAACTTCGTTTTTCAGTCCCCTAATACACTTACCACAAGGAAGCGTTGAACCTGCAAAGCTGTTTGAACCGCACTTTGGACAATTTTCGATAGGACCAGAAGTGTAGCTGCTGCGGCAGGAAATACAAGTACTATAGGAATGAGACTCAGCGCATTTCAAGTCGAGGTCCTTAAGATCTATATCAAAAATTAGATCTGCTCCACGCCACCCTTTCTCATTTATAGGGAGAAACGGGAAATCGTATTCCGCATTTGAAACAAACGCATCTGAAGGAGTTTCAAAAACTAACGAAGCAATCAAACCACCCAAACTGGAGAACTTTAAATGTCTCCTCATAGCACCATTAAACCCCATCAATCCAAACTCGCGATTCTGAATTTTCGAGGGTTCCTCAACCTTATTGCCGCGTTTGAAATAGAACTCTCTGAAAGCTGTTCTTATTAGTCGTATATCTTCATTCGTTTTGGTTAGTATCATAATTGTTTGTCAGGATCTCGATACTTGTCCTTCTGCTTTTCCTGAAGGGATTTTGAGAGATCTTCCGAACTGTACTGGATTTATCAATCCGTTGCACTCGTTCGTAGCAAAGCATAGCCCTTCATTTCGTAACTTTACACATGAGGGGACGAAGTAGCGAACATGACTTCCTCTTTCTCCTGCCAAGTGTTCAACCTGATATCGGGATACTCTTGCATCATAATCTGGGGAATTCTCGAAGAGTGATACTACCTCTTCAATATTCTTTCCTATAGCAAGCATGTAGGTGGCAAGCATCACCCTTGCAGAATGAGGTAGATTCTCTCCAGATGCCGCTTGGTCCAGAGCGTGAGTTATGCATGGAGGATAAGCCGAAGGTGAAATGGCAAGTCTACGAGGTGCCACCGGGGTAAGCGCTTTTAAAATATCCGCTTGCGCTCTTATCGTTACCGGGATGTGAGAAGGGTTCATCTGCCTTATTCTCTCTAGCATGAGATTAGCAACCTCTGACCTAATTAACCGCACAGTCTCATCAGGATCCAGAATTACACGACCGTTGTGTACAAGTCTGTTGATAAGCTTCCATTCTTGTTCGTGAAACAAGTGAGATCTCTTGAGATAATCTGTTACCTTCACCTCAAACATTAAATGATATCTTAAACTCGGTCGTACGTCCATTTTAAGCAGCTCTTTAAAAACCTTGAAAATCAAGAGCTTTTTATTCGAAATGCCTCCCTGCACTTTTATATCCCGCACAAGGAATTTTTCAGCTCTTAGTGCTTCACACAGACAGTGCTTTTTGGTTAGAGCATCAGAATTTATTGCTTTAATGATTAGAATTCCGACAAGAAATGTTAGTATCTCAACTTCATGTCTTTCCAAAGAGTAATCCGGTTTGCCTTGTACTATTTCAGTTCTTATCCTGTTTGATGCTCTTTCTATTATGTGTCCGAGCTCTGGGCGATTAAGATCCTCAAGATTGAAGTGAGTTTGCCGCGTATACTCAGCTGCTTCATTCAGAAACGGATATTTTGCCAAATCTGCAGTTCCCAGTCGAATATCCATCGCTTGACATTTATTATTGCATTCACAATTATTAAATTACAGCGATCCGAATGTTAATCACTTACTGTTACATCATTTCAGCTCAGATGCCCTATAGCAGTAAATGGGTAGATAAGGTGCTTCACACTGATTAAGTAGCATATAACCGAGTGACTAAGACTGCGCTCTGATGATTATCTTGGCCCAGTGAGGATAAATCATAAAGCCTCATCCTCCACTAACAAATTTAAGACCTGTATGTGCTTGTCTCCAGCAGTAATATGGCTACTTATGACCAAATTATGAAGCTTGCACTCGAACGTGGTTTTTACTTCCCTAGCTGCGAGATCTATCCGGACGCACCTGCAGGTTTTTGGGAATATGGTCCTGTAGGAGTCAATATGAAGAATAAATTCATTGCACTGTGGCGAAGGGAGCTAATACGACGAGATGGCATGATAGAAATCGATGGGTCACAGATAATGAGCAAAAGCGTGTTCAAAGCATCTGGGCACTTACAAAACTTTAGTGATCCGATCGTTGAATGTAAGAACTGTGGCTCAATATTCCGAGCCGATCGATACATCTCTGAGAAAATGGGGAAACCAGTTCCAGAAAGTACTTCTGAGGCGGTGCTAGACTCGATGATAAGTGAAAATCGTATCCGGTGCCAAAGTTGCAGAGGTGAACTTACACACGTAACTAGATTTAATATGATGTTTAAAGTGAATATTGGTTCTTCTCACGATGATGCATATTTGAGGCCTGAGACTTGCCAAACAATTTTTGTCGATTTTGCACGAATATTCAAGACAATGCGAGGAAGGCTTCCGTTGGGGATTGCTCAGGTTGGCAAGAGCTTTAGGAACGAAATTTCACCCAGACAAAGCCTGTTAAGACTTAGAGAATTCTATCAGGCTGAGATTGAGGTTTTTTGTAATCCTAACATGCTAAACGAAGTATTAAAATTTGATGAAGTCCGAGATACTCAGTTTAATTTGTTTGATGACAAATATCATAGAGATATAACTGTCAATGACTGTTTGAAGCAAGGCTTATTACCTAATAAATTAGTTGCTTATTATCTGGGTCTATTAACAGAATTTTACAGCAAGACCGGAATCGATATGAAAAGAACTAGATTTAGAAGGTTGGCTGAAGACGAGAAGGCATTCTATTCTCATTTAGCATTTGATTTTGAGGTGGAAACTAGCATAGGCTGGTTAGAGCTCGTAGCTTGTAATTACCGAGCTGATTATGATCTGAAAGGCCACTCATTGACCAGTAACAATAGCTTTGAGGTTGTGGAGCCTATCAACCAGACCAAGATCTTGCCTCACGTTTTCGAGCTTTCAATGGGCATCGATAGAAGTCTATATAGTATCCTAGAACATTCATATTATGAAGATTTTACCCATGACACTCGAATCGTACTAAGACTCTGCCCCTACCTTGCTCCTATTATGTTTGGAGTTCTTCCTCTTATGTCCAAAACCAACATGGTCGAAAAGTCCAGGACAGTACATGCACTTCTAAAGAGAGATTTCGATTCGGTGTACGATGAATCAGGTTCTATTGGTAGACGTTATAGAAGGCTTGAACAAATCGGAGTTCCATTTGCAATTACCATAGATCAGCAGACGCTGGTTGATGATACCGTGACCGTTAGATATAGGGATTCTATGAAGCAGGAAAGAATTGGCATAGGTGAACTTAAACAATTCCTTGAGGAAAAATCTGCAGTTGTTTGAGAAGAACAAATCCTCTCACGACTCGCGCCTGCAATCTATAGCAAATGCCTGAATTCATTCTTGATTCTTAATATTTCGTTTTCCAACAGTGTAGAGTATCGTTGATAAGATTCCAGGAGGCGCCGGCGAGTGTTCGTAAGTTGGATACAAATATTCAAGGCTTCAATGCAAGAGTCTAACGATCTGTCAGACGCGAACCTATTCAGTGCAGATTCGAACTGGATGATGAGGTCTTTCTGTTCAGAGCTTTGGTCATTGATAAGATTCGCAAGCTCTTCAACATCAGCAGACATATCTGGAGTACCCTCTCTGCCAAACTTGATCAAAGGGAATCAACCTCAGGAACAAGGAATTTAGTACAAGCTGAGAACAATAGCAGCAGGTAACTTTGCATGTAGGCCATATTAATGTAGAACAAATATCAGACAAAAATTTGATGCCAAGTTTTGTGAGCTGCAATTTAGGTGTACACATGGAAACTTTAGGACAATGTTTATTTACAATACTCAAACTCCAGGAATATATGGTAGTTGATAACAAAGGAAGACTTTCGTACCTTAGAGTCTTGAAAGAAGATCTATTGATTCTACGAATAACTCCAGATGATGGCCAAGTACCTGACTTCAAGGCTGGTCAGTTCCTTACTATCGGGACACACATACCTCGGGAGGGAAAAGTGATTCGCAGGGCGTATTCGATAGCGTCACCACCTGAACAGAAAAAACATTTTGAACTGCTCATACGTTGGGTAAGGAAACCAGTACCTGGAAGGCTTACGACTGAAATATTTAATATGAAAGAGGGAGATGACATCAATTGGGTGAGGCCTACCGGCATATTTACAGTCAATCACAATAAACCGGATGGGACACCTGATGATAGGAGAATGGTACTTATTGGTGGGGGAACGGGTTTGGCCCCATTTATAGCCTACTCACTCCATTTAAAATCTATTCATAGTAAGAGGGAGATCGTCGTTCTACACGGAGCTAGCTATGTGGACGAACTGAGCTATAGAGAACTCCTGACCGAACTCGAAGATGAAAGTTTGGATACCGGGAGTGATAATTGGAATTTCAAATATAGAGCAAGCATTAGCAGGCCTCAGGAATGGTTCAATAGAACATGGGGCGGGCAGAAAGGCAGGGTCGAGTCATTCCTAAGACCAAAGGCGGGAACTGACAGGTCTACACTAGAGGAATTAGTTGGTGAAAAGATAACTCCAGAGAATACATGTTTCTATGTATGTGGATGGCAGGGAACAGTTGATGGTGCACTCGATTACCTGGTACCTAAGGGCTTTGTCACAGAACGTCAGAAGAGAAAGGATGGCAGTTATGACGTCAAATTCGAGTCATATGGATAGACATACAGTTTCACTAAAGCCTTTATATCAGAATATGGTTAGAACAACGACATGAAATTTGAGTTTGAAGAATTTACTTCCGTGGACGAAGTTTTTATGTATTTGGTATCAGTTGCCCCTTACATGAAACAGATCTTACCAGTAAGTTCGTATAAAGGATATGTTTTCTCTATAGTTCCTTTGAGTCCTATATCAGGCGAAGTTTTAATGATGGTTTATACTAGGGGTAAATTGGATCCTGGGATGCTTGAATTTGATGTTTCAACAAAAAAATACAAACAAGTGAGCTCTGTTGAAAGGGCTGATAAAAATTATTTTATTATATTGTCTCCAGCTAGGGCAACAATAGCCGATGAAGCTATTATGGCACTAGAGTCAAAAAAACATTGATTTGGTTAGTCTCCCTTGGCATACCTTAGGATATTCGTGAAGCTATGCGACCAGATCGTTAGAGCTTTGGAGGAAGCGATGCAGTAACAGATTTCTTTCTTGTATATTTAGAAACAATATCTTCTGGTGGCCTTCCGTCAAAAAGATTCTTGGATAGCCCTCTTAAGTACCGCATTATAGCCCATGTTCCTGCTTTTATCAGAGTTGCCATGAAAACTTTCATGAGGGGACCGTACGTCTTATTCCTTATTATAATTGGAATAATGTCATTTATTACCCATAGGTTGTGTTGCCAGCATCTCCAAAAAAGGGCAAACTGTGCTTCATTGAGGTTCCCAAAGTGCATTGAATTCCTCTCTGAAAAATCTTGATACAGTAGTGGCGCAACCAGTCCCCGCATGTTAGTTTCCCGAAAGTCGTCTATTAGATCTATGGTGTACTGAGTTTCATCGGGGGTTTCATCAGGCCATCCTATAATAAGAGTCAAAGCTGGAAACCAGTGATTTTGGTTCAGGATCTTAACGCCATGTCTAACTACTGCACCCCATTCGTCAGCTTGATATGGTCTTGTTTTAACTCCAAGGTGTTTCTTTACCATCCTAGGGGCAACTGTTTCGACACCAAGATTAGTGGCGAGCCATCTTCCGCTACTCTCCATTCCGTTGATATGGGACAATTTTGCTATGAGATCGGGTGAGCTTGCTACTGCTGAAAGAGTCATGTGTGTGGTGCCTATGAAATTGGCGCCTACGGATTTGAGCCCGGACCATAGGCCGATTATAGCGTCGGAATTAGGAATAAAGTCTCTGTTATCACAACCATAGAGCAGCATTTCATCTGACTGCAGCCAAATTGAGTCAAAACCGTACTTCAAGTTGATACTAGCCTCTTTCTGAAGCCTATCAAGCGGTATGTCTTTTTTCGAGCGTTTGTTTACATCGCAAAAATCACAACCCCTGCCGCAGCCTCTCATCGCTTCGATAAGCGAGTTTATTGTTGGTCCACGGATGCTTGGAATATTCTCAATATTCCTTACGAAAGTGTGGAGCAACTCGGGCGCATCACCAGATTCTAGATCGTGAAACAGATCAAGGGCTAATTCATCTGCCTCACCTATAACTACAGTATCAATCCCGTGAATTTTCATTCGATCCGGTTTGGCTAACTCCCATGCACCGTTCCCTCCAACAACAACTTTGAAGCCATATCTCTTCTTTAGCTGTATTACCGAGGCACACAATTTCTTAAATTTCATGGCAACATAAGAGAGTTTCTCAGGGGACATTGTTGTGGTTACGGGTGCCATTCCTAATGGATCCATTACATTTATTCCAATAATTTTTGTTTCAGGCCCAACACACTTTTCGAGCATTTCAGGGTGAGTAATGAAGATGTCGTCAGATTTGTACTCCTTGAGTAAAGCAGCCTCAACTCTTCTCAATCCACATTGAGCGACCTTCACCTCTCCAGTTTCCTTATCTGTTTCAACACTGGGACAGAAGAGCTTGTCGAACACAAATTCAGGAACCAGTTCATAAGGGCCGCAGGCTATGAATCCGTAAAGAAAGTTGCCTCTATAATTTGTCATAAGACTCCTATCTGCAGTTAGAACAACTCGCTTACCGTTAACCATGATCTAAGTGTTCCTGCTTATTTCGTTTTGAATGATATAAATCTATTCCGATATACCAACATTCTTGCCCGCGGGATGCCAATGCCAGAAATTCAATAGAGCCCCTTTTGATGCCCCCGAGACAATATTGATTTAAGCTGTCTATGGCCAAGCATCAAAAGCGCATCGAGATATGACGCCCATTTGTATCCGGCGTGCTCATAGGAAATTCTAACATTTCTTGTACTAGTAGTAGCGAAATAAAAGATAACTTCCTTTTCCGACTTAATTCCATCACCTCTGAAGAAAGAATAACTTATTTTTCCTATATATGATTGAATGTCAAGTGACTTAATTCCAGTCTCTTCTGTCACTTCTCTTACCAGAGTCTGGAGTTCAGTCTCTCCCTTTTCCTTATGGCCTTGAGGGAAGCCCCAGAATCCCCTTCTATTTCGCAAGAGCAAAAACTCAGAGTTTCTCCCGCTATCTCTACTCGGTAACCAATATTTTATTACCGCACCCACAGATTGTTCCGGCGCCACCCTTAACCAGTACAGAGTATAAAATGTGATATAATATCGTTAACTGTTGTCAAACGTATTAATATCGAGGATATTGTGACTTTAAGTAGGGCCGGTCGTCTAGTCTGGTAGGATACGGCATTGGCATTGCCGAGGCCGTGGGTTCGAATCCCACTCGGTCCATTGAGCTCGATAAAAATTTCCGGTAGAAATAGAAAATAGAAGGTTGGCGGAATACCCACATCACGATAATTAGGAGGTTGGCTGAATAGTTTTTTTTGGAATAGGAAGCCGCCGTCCAGGTCTAATGTCATTCGAAATTTGAAGATCAATTTAAGATGCACCTCGATGAGTCGATAAACCAATAAATATGCGTGAGGAACAACTCTTTTAGAGTTGCTAGTCTGATGAGGGTATTCCAGTACATTGTCCGGCTTTCTTGATGACTCGATTTTTAGTGAGAAAAGGATAGCTCTTACAGCCGATCCTGATGCTATGGTTGAGGAGTTGCTGGTTTCAGATTATGGAGAACATAATATGTTAGTCTATCCAAATCGCAGGTCATTTAGGCAATTATATTCAAAATATTGCAGGACTGTGCTCCTCGATAAGAAATCTGACTCGGAAAATGAAACGATTTTGATAATATCGTACTACGATACTATTCATAATATTAGAAATGTGCTCAAGCGAATAGGAATAGACCTTGATCGTGAGCTGAGAAAGATGTCAATTGTAATAATGGATTCCGTTACCGCATATTCACATTCTATGCTTGACCAAATATCTGAGACAGAGCGAAGTGATCCTGGTTACAGCAGCAACTTTGACGAGCTGAGTTGCGAGCGTCGTAGAAATTTACATGCCCTGTTCCCTATCTCCTACAAACCATACAGGCTCTTGACACTTCTGGGTTCAATGATGCAAAGCACGCATGAGCATGGGGCTAGAGGTTTGTGCGTTATTGCTGATATGGGATCATTCTATCTACTCGATAGAATTGAAGAATTGGTGGGCTATGAATGTTCTTACGCTCCCAAATTTGATAAGCGAATCAATGTTAAGGCATTCTGTTGTCATCATCGACAGGAGATTAGAAAGGCTCTGACAATGGAACAACGAAGCAGGATCTTGAGCCACCATAATCGAAATCTCTTCTTGGTAGGTAGGTGAGCTTTTCAAGGATTCTTCAGATTCGGTATTTTTTCTATAATCTGAGGACTCGAATATTGGCTCACAATCCAGCAGAAAGAAAGAGCGTGACTATTCCGTTTTCGAGGTCATTTTATTCCATCCTAAATTCCAAGGGGAGAGGTCTATTGGAAAGTACTCTTTTACAGTGATGGCCAGTTGCTTTTGAATGTAAACATCATAAATCCTGTAGATTGCTCTTTGGCTTCGATCGAAGCCTATATCCTTGATATGTCTAAAAGTTTCAACTCTTAGAATTTCGATCAAACTTCCAATCCCTGTTTCTCCTGCAAGTATTCCTTCAAGTAACGAAATTGGGAGGTTTTTCGTCTTGATTCTCGACTCAGCATGCATAACTAATTCCCCACTAATTTTCTTTCTCACACATATCTTGCGATGTATCACAGAGCCAGAGGTGCTCTGACTCAGCACAACAACTTCAATATTGTTCCTAACCAGCAATTGGAGTATACTTTCCAAAATACCATTTTGTATGATAACAATCAGTAAGAGTGGGGGGATGGGGCATCCTAGTTCGGCTTCTGTCTTTAGTAATGCTTTCTGCAATAATGATAGATCGCAATTGTCACGTCTTTTTCTCTTCAATTATGTTGAATAAACTAGACAGACCTAAAAAATTGTACATCGAAACATCCTCTAACCCAGAACTGAACGTAAGGCTACGGATACCATGGCAACTGTTAAAGTGCCCAAACTAATTATTTTCAGATATTTTTCTAATCTGCTAGCTGCCCCATTTTCCATATTTCTATGTTTGAGGATCTTGTAAGGCCTAGAGAGACTAATTTCAAAGTAACTAATGACGCCAGCAACAGCTGCCACAAGGATCGATTCAAGAGTGATGGCATTGGTCTGAATCATAAAGCCAGCCAGGACTGGAAGAGCGCCCCATGCTATCACAAACCAGAGGTTCGTGTGGAAACGTCCCCCAAATTTCTCAAAATTATATGCGAATAGCAAAAATCCTTCCGCAACTGCTATGACTGAAAGGAATGGCACATAAAGCACGATGTAATAAATGCCTATTGAATAAGCAACTGAAAGAGACGATAACAGTATGAACCACGAAACACGTCTACTAATTTCTTCTCCCCAGGGTTTCTTCCGCGAACCAATGTTGTCAGCGAAGTGCGCGCCGATTCCCAGAGCGAAAAAGTAAATAAGAATAATGGATGCTATCCGATCCCAATAGATTAGAGGAGAAATTAGTGAGCCTAGCAAAGCAAACGAGATACACATCGCAGTATAGGGCAAGAATAGGATTCCTATTGCTATTCTAAACTGAATGGGACCAAATTTTGGCACGAACCATTCGTTCAAGCGACTGGCATTCTTTTTACTCATTCTTCTTGGCAACAATTATTTGCGAGGTGCCAAATGTGAAATATGTTGAACTGATTTCGATGAAGCCATGATTCTTTAGCGATGCGAGTAGTTCATTAGACCACATTGAATTCTCAATGATTTTGTCAAGTTCAGAGAAGACCTGTCTCCACGGAGCTACAACCAAGCCTACCATACACAAGAACTTGAAATATAATTTCCAGATAATTCTAACAACCTTGTTTCTGGGATAAGAGAAGTCATGAAATATCACAACACCACTTGGGGTTATTACTCTGCTTATTTCCACCGTCAATTTGTCGATATCTACATATTTTGCCAGGTAGGAGGATACTATACAGTCACAGCTGCTGTCTCTGAAAGGCAAGAACTCTGCATTTGCGTTGATCACGTTTTGGATCTCTCTTCTATTCTTGGAAATCCTAGCATAATCAAATGAAAGATCCAAGCTAAAAACCTTTACTGCATCACTGCTATTTCGGATCATCTCGCTTAAGATTCCCGTGCCTGAAGCAAGATCCAGTACGGTGGTGGAATCCTTGATATTAATCAGAATATTATTTTTCCAGTGCTTATCTCTGCCAATTGTGGCATATCGGACGACCTGATCGTACGTGTTGGCATTTCCCCTAGTGAAGAAGTCCCTTGCATTACGTAATCCTGAATGCACCAGCTCGGCTCATACTGCATATTTCTTGCGTATAAAGCTTATAGTTAGTTTCAATTATATGCTCTTAATTGTACTCCTTGAATTGGCAAAGGCATGTTACGTGCGGCGAATACGAAGGTCGTAAAGTAGCTATAAAAACTAACAAAAAGATTAAAGGCTTTAGAGATTTCATTCTTGTATTCGCCTACGTTTTGACGTCCGTGATAACACTGCATCCCAGTTCCCCACATCCGCTCGGGGCGCTGCTGGTACAAAATGAGAGCATTGTGATGAGAGAAATGCTGAGAAAGTTAGATATCCTTTGTCCAACTCTCATGTATATTGGCAAGAAGGTCATCATTGAGGAATTTATTGAAGGAGGCAATCTATATTCTCTGTTTGAGAAAAGGGGTGATCATTCTCTAGCTAGCAATGCTGCTATTCTTACGGCCCGACTTCACAATTCGAATTTGGTTTTTCTAGACAATAAAGCGGAAAACTATCTAATAAATAGCCAAAAGCAGCTAGTCCGAACTGACCTTAGCCTTATCATGAGCGATGACTCCGTGTTTTCGAGAAGTATGGATATAGCAAGCTTCTTAGCCAGTATTATGGATTTAGGGAGTTCTGAGTACCGCGAGATTCACAACACTTTCATCAGTGCTTATGAGAAGGAGGCTGGCACTCCATGTCCGTATCTTTACATTATCCTGAGAAATATCTTGGCCTTAGGGTTCAGCTCGAATAGATATAATACATTTATGAACATGATAAGATCTTAAATGACTACCGAGGACCTATCATATCGGCGGTAATTCGGTCTTTTTGTCAAATCCACCTGAGCCAAAGCGGCAGTAGAAGCATTGGTCAGACATCATGTACGGTATTTTTTGTATAACTACAGCTCCAATCTTTAACGCAATTTTAGTCATAATTTTGTATTTCATCGGCATGGAAGGAATAACCTCATTGAAGTAAACATCGTAGTGATCTGGACAAAACTTCAATGTAACCTGAGCTTTCTGATTTCTTGTCTGATACCCTTTCTCCCTTGATGAGCTGTTTAGATTCTTCGCAACATTAATTTGTTCTCTAATATATTCGTGCTTGGGACATGGACAATCCTTACCTAAAGGATGCTTATATGCAGGAAGGTTTTTCCAGTCGAAGTCCGGGTAGTTCTTCTCAAAATCTTCCATTCACTATTCCAAGATTTATTGAATCTTATCTGATATAAACATGTAGGCGTCAAAACACTATTAGTTGGCAAGGATTAAATAGTCAACAGGATCAGAAAAAATATATTTTTGGTGATATTACAATCGTCAAGCGACGTGATGCGAGACCAGCATATTAATAAGAGCAGTGGTTCGGCAAAATCTGCAGCGGCTACTACTGCTCAAACGAGGAATAGGGAAGAGGGTACGTCGTCTAGGCAGTCACAGGATTCCAACCTGAGAACGTTGCAAGACTTTAAAAAAACTCTTCTTGAGGAGAAGAGGCTTGGTGAAGAGACGATTGAAAGTCTCAATAAGAAGATAGAAGATACAAAGAAGCTCATAGATGATGAGCGCATCAATCTAGATACTTTGAGAGCAAAGTTAAAGACTGTAAATGAACAAAAAGACGCAGAATTTGGCAAGTTTACTGAGTTGAAGAATGCTCTTGTGGCTGCGCGGGCAGAGATGAAATCTTTAGACGAAAAAGCATCAACATCGCGTTCAAGAAAAGAGAGGTATGACCTAGTAAATTTGAATAATCAGCTAGACCAAATTGAACGTGATATTCAGACAAAGAAGCTATCTAAGGATGAGGAACGCAGGCTGGTTTTGAAGTCAAAAGAAGTTGCTACCAAACTATATTCCCTGAAGGCGATTCATAAGAAAGAGGATAGGTATAGAACTATTTCGCTTGAGTACGATGTCCACAAGAACAAGATGAACAAATTGTTTGATCAGAAATCTGAATTAGGAGAAGGCATCGGAAAAATTAAGTCAGAACTTGATGAGTTGCTAAATCTTAGGGAAAGCTTGTATGAAGACCGTCGCAAGAATATCAGGAATATGAGAGAAGCTGATGCAAAATTAGAGATGGTCGATACCCAACTCAATGCAATTCAATTCAAGAGAACTAGAACATCTTCTGAGCAAAGAGCCAGAAGATATACGCGAGGCGAAGGAAAGGAGAATAGATACATTGCTTCTCAGGAGAAGGGTAGGCGAACTAAGGAAAATCAAGATAGATGGAATATCCTTAGAGAAGCTGCTCTGAAGAAAATGTCTAGCGGAGAGAAACTGACCTTTGAAGAGATGAAACTAATTTATGCGGAGAATGGTTCAGTCGATTGAAGTAGGTATTCTGAATCTGAATTTAAACTCCAATCCTTGCGGTTCATGATCCCGCCGCTCTCTCACGAAGAAGGCCAAAAATTAGTTAAGATAGCCCGTTCCTCTGTAGAAGGACTGTTTGGCCATAGAGGACACCAGTTTCAACATTCTGTACGTCATAGGATAAAAGCTGGTGTTTTTGTATCCATTCATGACTGCTCGACCGGTGAGAATATCTTAAGAGGTTGTGTTGGTTTTCCTACACCACGAGGCGAATTCTATTCTTCACTAAGTGAGGCCGCTGTTGCAGCTGCCACGCAGGATCCTAGATTTAGACCTATCTCATGGGGAGAGCTTGATAATGTGATCTTTGAAGTAAGCATCTTGAACCCGCCTGAGACTATCAAAGTTACCAAGCCGGTCGACTATCTCAGTGCGGTAAAGATAGGAGAAGATGGGTTAATGTTAAGCTGGGGTGAATACTCATCACTACTACTGCCTCAGGTTCCTGTAGAATATAATTGGAGTGTCGAAGAATACCTGGGAAATCTATGTTATAAGGCGGGGCTGACCTCGGACATGTGGATGCACCAAGATATTAGAATATTCAAATTCGGTTGCGCCATTTACAGAGAATCCAAACCCAGGGGCGAAGTTTATCGAGTACGTATCTGACTTCTAATTAGCTGATTGCCAGTTAAAACTTTGAAAGCTAAATATTTGCTACCTCGGCAATTATTCAGAATTCTTGTCAAGGATCTATATTACCCCGTACGGAGTCGGGCTGGGCCACGCAAGCAGAATGTTGATGCTCGGAGAGAAATTCAGGGAATCAGGATATGAAGTATGTTTTTCTTCATTCGGTGAAGCAACTGATTATCTAAGACACAGCGGATATAGATGTGTAAGAGTTCCACCTCTCGAGCTTTCATGGACTTCCGAAGGTGCATTTTCTATAAAAAAAAGCATTGCGAGTCTGCCCTATCAGTTCTCGAATTTCTCCAGGCAGCTGAACGCAGAGATTAGAAACATAGCTGCATTTCGACCAGATCTCGTTATCTCAGATACTAGGCTCTCTCCCTTAGTAATTTCCAAAGTATTTAGGATACCTTCGCTCGTAATTCTGAATCAAATCAGATTATTGTTGTCTCCCTCCCTGAGAACGCTTCGAATTGCTCGCCTTTACGAAGATTTTAATGGAGAGTTACTGGGCACTCTCTGGTCGTTTGCAGACAAGACATTGATACCTGATCTCCCTCCCCCAATGACAATTAGCGAGAAAAATATCTGGAATGTCAGCACTGTCTCCCGCAAGATAAAATATGTAGGCTTCACTGCTCCCAACCCTGTCATGACTCCAGAACGATTAGAAAAGGCGAGGCGTACGCTCAATATAAACAGCACGAAACCTTTTATTTTTATTCACATAAGCGGCCCTGAACCTACCCGAAGACCTCTTACAAACGCAGTTATGATGGCCTTTAAAGATCTCGAACCAGAGATACAATATGCCATTTCTGTAGGCAAACCGGGAGGGGATACTTCTCCACAAAAGATATCAGGTTCAGGCTGGTATTTTGAGTGGTGTCCTATTAAGGATGAGCTGTTCTCAATATGTGACGCACTGGTCGCAAGGGCAGGACATGCATCTATTTCTCAGTCCATTCGATTTGGAAAGCCTCTCTTGTGCATTCCAATAGAAAATCATGGCGAACAGCTCTCTAATTCTGATAAGGTCTCAGAATTAAAAATCGGCATTTCATTAAGACAAGACAGATTAACTATGGGCTCCATAAAAGAGGCTATCATGACTTTAATATCTGACGAACAATACCGCAGAAATGTATCGAATTTGATGAGGATCTCGCGGCGTTTGAATGGAGTTGAAAACATCTTGAATGAAGCAAAAGTCTATTTGTAGCATTTGAATCCACTAAAGTTCCTTGATTGCCTCTAGAACAGAAATACGATCAGTCGCTCCTGGCGTAAACCGCAAATATTTTTCTAAATCGTCCTTAACTGAACCCTTGCCCAATTTCAGTCTTGCAAGCGCTCGATTCTTATATATTGGCCCAAACCTTACAGGATTGATGTCTATTGCTCGAGAGTACCACTCGTCAGCGACGTCAAATTCCTCATTTTTTAGGTAGTAGTTTCCCAACCCACGGTATGCCAAGTAGTATCGTTTATTCAGTTGTATAGCTTTCATATAACATTCAATCGCTGCCTCCGATTTCTGTTCACTATACACCGATCCGAGGG
>DASQQK010000144.1:0-3489 GCA_035643435.1 Nitrososphaeraceae archaeon
GTAATAGAATCATTCAGTCCTGTATATGATAACACTACGAACACGTTGACATACACAATTATGACAGAGAACATCACATCTATAGATTTGCCAAGTGAGTTTGGACAGTCTGTTTTAGTGATAGATGATGACACCGGATATTTGGACCAAACCTCATCAATGATACAACTAATCCCTGGTAGTGGAACTGGATAGAAAACGTCCCATTAAAATGCAGTACAACAGAAAACGACGATAAATTTCGACGAAATATTCCGCCCAATTCATTATTAACTTCGTGTGGGCCGCGCCCCAAGAAGACACCAAAACCTAATAACCGTTCATAGCATTTCATAAACAGACTTAGATAACTCAATGAAATCCGAGGCCAAAACCTCAGATACCAAAGTTAAGTCATATTGATAAGTCTCCGGCCTGTTTACTATAATGATAATAACTCCAACCACCGTCAAAGAATGCATTGGTCTGCATCAATTGGGGGATAGGAAATGAGGAAACTGAAGTCGATTGGCAACCTCAATATCCTCACTTCCTACCCTTGCATGACTAAATCTATACTGAATTCTTTGAACTCTATGACACAATTTATGACCTACGACCTTAAGGGTAACGAAAATGAGAATATAGCCCCTTTTCCATCAGAATTATTCTCAGCCCAAATCTTTCCACCAAATGCTGTAATTATATTCTTTGATATGTATAGACCCAATCCAGTTCCTCCTCGTTCAAATGCCGAAGCAAATTTAGTAAATAGTCTTGGCTGTATGCCCGAATCTATCCCTTCTCCTCTGTCTTTTATTCTAATGATGAGTTCGTTAGTTACCATACTCTCATTTCGGTTATTCTCCTCTCTGTTATCACATTCTGCATTTATCCTGACGTCGTTGTAATAAGATTCCAGAAATATTGTAATTAATCCTCTATTATCACTGAATTGTGCAGAATTATTTATTAGATTAGCCAACACCTGCTGTAGCCTAGATTTGTCAACTTCTATGAACAAAGCGTGAGAGTCAAGATTCATTAATTTACTTTCATCAAATAGCATCTGTATTTCTTTTTCTTTTATTTTACTACTGCTATTGATAACATCTACTATGATGCTTTTTAATTTTTCTCTAATAAAAATTCTACCCTTATTTAACTTCAAAGTGCCAGAATCAATACGGGTAACATCTAGAATATCGTTGGCGAGATCTTGAAGTCTAATGGCATTTCTGCTGATTGCTTCCAGTGAATCCAATGAATCGTTTTCAAAAGTATTTTTTAGTTTATCCCAATCAGATGATGTTTGTAATAATTCCATATAACCCACAATTGATTGTATTGGGGTTCTGAGTTCATGCGCTGCTGTGTTGATAAATTGAGTTTGTATTGCATCATTTTTCTTTAATTCTTCATTTGCAGCATGCAATCTTTCATTGGATCTATTAAGCTCTATTGTTCGTTTCTTGACTTGCGTGTAAAGATTCTTGTTCCATATCAGAAAAGCATATGCTATTCCTATGGCGATTGATCCAATAACTATGTATATTATAGTTCCCAAGGTTTTCAGTTGGTTGGTAAAGATCTCTACGCTTTCTGCAAGGTTGTGTGGTGCCATAACATATAGAGTGCCTATACGATGATCTCTAAATGATATTGGCTGATACCCGACGGAAGTCGTATTCCCGTCCATGTCTGTCAGGTCTTGAATATTAGGCATATCGTTATCATTATTACTAGTCAAAGATTGGCTTACAAGTCTATTAAATGATTCTCTGAGATAGTAAGGTACCGTTGATTGTAAACCTTCCTCAAATACATTCATTCCAATAAAAGACTTGTTACGTGAATAAAGAATAACACCGTCTCTATCAATAAATCCGACAGATAAGTTATATTTTGAAGGTACTATATCTTGTAACAATCTACCAATAGTATCAAATCGTATAGCTGCTGCAACCACGCCATTGAATTCTTGATTATGTTGTATTGTTGAATTTAGTTTTGATTCTGGCATTGATGGTAATGGTGAAATAGTTGATGCAGTGTCACTAGTATTATTATATCTATTCATTATCTCATTGCTAATGCCATTTGTAATTATCGGATGTGATATGTACAATCTGGGAGTTTTATCATTGGAGTCAATAATACTGCTATAGTGTGGTCTTTGAGTCTGTTTTGGTATATAGAAATACTCATTTTTGCTAAAGTCAGTACCTTTAAGATTTTCATTAGTGGATTGGTTCATGTTGCTAATCCACACTAGCTCACCTCCGTTGTCAATCCAGATATAGAAATCTGTCAAGTTATTTGACATTCCTGCAGCTTCTAATAACGGATATACCTCAGCTCTTGTTTTATTTTCAATGTTAGTTGCATTAGTAAGTAGAAGCAAACTATTTGAAATAGAATCTACATCAGCTTCTAATATTTTTGATATGTCATGCGTCTCAATTTCGAGGTTTGACCTTATATCTTGAGCAGCTAATTCGATAATTTCATTTGATATGGAAATATAATACTGTTGAAATGCGATACCAAAGAGAACTGCTGATATTACAATTATTGAAAATATGATGATAATATTTCTAGTTTTATAAGTGAGATTAGAAGGCATGTTTGAAAATAACGGATGGCATATCTACTTATTCAAGGTACTTGTCTACGAATGCTTTCTAGAAGCTCTATTCATCATTACAACATCTTTTTGGTGGGAAGATCCGTTGATATAAAATCCAAGACCGAATTGGATTAATTTTACAGCATTCCAGACACAATATCTGGTTTTGATAAATCAACTTTACTAGGTTGTGTTACGCATGTTCGTAATTGTCTTTGGAAGCAATTATTGAGAACTAGTAATCTGATTGTTTCACTGTACTACATTCTGTTCTTGTGCTCACTGGTTATCCTTTTTGTGTTCGTCAGGATTATTATCATAATCCAATTTCTCATCGATTTTCCTCTGCAACCCTTTGTAGCGTTCATATTTCTTACTCCACTTTGAAAGTACTAACCATTGCCATATACCTACCCCTAACCAAACAATAGATACTATAAGTGGAATCATGTTCCAATCCTAAATAAAGGATTGAAACCAGGAATAAATCTATCATGAGGAGGCCGTATGTCATGGATGGGAAATGGGGGTCCCAGTAAAGCAAAGGTAACTGCAAATGTTATCGGTGGAATTATCATAATAGAGAGGATCATTATGATAACCAACTTCTTTGTCTTGTTTAACTGAGCGATGATTCCATCCATTATTTGAAAAATATTCTCTCTGGATCTGCTATTTATTAAATGAATCACATTCACAGTAAGTCGCACATATTCGAAGTAGGTTATGAGAAAGTTATCAATCCCATTAACTATGAACCATTCCTTTTAATTAGAACAAAATAATGAAATTATGATTGAGTCGAGTTAACACCACTTATTGCAGCGGTATGTAATTAGTAAGGTAGACGACCAAAATGAAGCATATTGATCAACTCTTGC
>DASQQK010000145.1:0-2125 GCA_035643435.1 Nitrososphaeraceae archaeon
CCTGTCCATTTTGCGGAATGGAAAGGAAGCTATAACGTTAGGATCTGAAGCCAAACCAACTCTTTCTCAAATTATAACTCGAAGTGATGATATACAAATTGACAGTGTAATTCAATCCTCTAAGCTAAAAGGAGAAATAGAGTCTGATGAGAACAAAGATAGCTAGTGCTTTAGCTATCTTTTTTTCAATGATCAGTAGTATTTGCTCAAGTACTAATAATTAGGAAAATTATTTCGGCTATTTATTAGTCGTTGAAGTGGTTACCCACCCATCCATGACACTGAAATGAACCGCCGCCGCCGCAGTGTTTTAATTGATGGTAGATATTAAACAATGATCTCCGTACGTGTAAATCAAGTTCATTTTCTAAGTCTATAAAAAATGTAAACAGACGTAAACGGTACCAATGAAAGTATGTATGCCCAGTACTCAATTATTGGAGAATTGAATGCTAAATGGAGTCCAAACTTGAGCCCTAAAAGTAATCCCAAGTATAGTGTGATAAAGAGCGGAACAGTTCCAAAAATGATGAACCTATGGCTTCTATGTTTGAACTTTTGAATGTTTTGATATGGATACTGCAAATGATGATACAAGACTGGCATAGATAGAAATGATGTAGCAAACGTAATTGTAAACAGAGCAATCATAAGAATTATACCATCTTCGAAGGAGAAATCGGCAGGTCTAGTTATTGAAATACTAAGCAGGAATGCAAAGAGAAAGCCGGATACGGTGGTAAGAACTGAACTTTCCTTCAATATAGTATCAATATAGTACCATTAATTTCATATTTTTCTGGTGGATCTGAATTACTTTTGTCCTTGCCATTGTCCATATGATTGTTTAGATGTGCAAACGGTATAAGATTATATCTACAGTGTATCCTTGCATACTTTAAAACATGAAATAAGTACGTCTTGATCCTTTCACCAGATCTATGGTATTGTGCTATTACATCGCTCTATCTCAGAAAATGAATAGTTTCTTATTTTACACGATTATAACAATTCATTAATTTGAAAAAGGCTTAAAGATTCACAATAAATTCATGAATCTTTATTCCGAATAAATTTACTATTAGAACAGGGTTAGCAATGACTGAATGATTTAAGCTAGATCCCAATTGATTAAAGATCTTTTTATAACTTGTTAGTCGAAATATTAGTACCATCATAAGACCAAAACCAAATCAGTCGGCATCAAGGTAGCACTCAACATATTTGCACTTTTATCCCAGATTTGATATAGAGTTGTTTGACCATGACACTAAACAAATCTTGGCACGATTACAATGAATCGCAAGAGATCGCACTTGTTAGTATATCAGATGACCTATCTTAATTTGTCTAGGTGTGTGACATTATAGCTTACAAAGATGGGTTACACTTCTGTGAGGAAGTGTATCCACATGCAAATAGAAATCGATAGAAGGTATAATCTAATACATGAAAAAGAATGGACTGGTGAGCCTGTATCTATTATTTGCAAGAGATACGGTACATCCAGAAAGTCTTACTACAAGTGGAAGAAGAGGTACAAGAAGAAAGGGATAGATGGACTATTTGATCTATCTAGAAGACCTCATAATATCAAGTACAGAAAAGTAACATCAGAAGTAGAAGAGACTATACTCGATCTGCGATTAACCAAGAGATTTGGTTGCAATAGGATCAGGTTTCGATTAAAAAGGATTGTTGGATTGTCGTTAAGTACCAGAACTATATACAAGATACTAAAGAGACATGGTCTCAATATCCTCAAGTGTCAGTATAAGAGAAGATACAAACGATTTGCCATGAAACATCCCAATCAGATGGTACAGATGGACATACTTGGCCCATTCTATCTCAGTAACTCCAGTGAAAGAAATTACATCATTAGCTGTCTAGATGATTGCTCAAGTAGCAAGCAGATGGTCTGAAAGAAAGAGGTCTGTGGATGTCCTAGATGTATTGGAAGATTGGATAATGGTTAATGGCAAACCTGGTAAGATAATGCATGACAATGGAAAGCAGTTTACATCTAGAATCTTCAAGCATTTCCTAGTAAATAATCATATCAAGGATAAACGAATTCCAACACAGTCACAAGGAAAGATAGAAGCCTAAACAAAATAGTTAA
>DASQQK010000146.1:0-2058 GCA_035643435.1 Nitrososphaeraceae archaeon
CGATATTATCATCCTCATAAAATTGGAGCATGGCACTGTTATTAGCTTCAAACAAAGACTGCATGAGCCTATATTCTATATACTACCAAGATCTTATTCGGCCGGTAAAGATCTCTTTCAACAACTGTCAAGACAGGACCAGTTAATAAAGAGAATATTCTGGGATGAAAAATATGTTAATCTACTAGACAAGAACAAAACACATCTTATGGGAATAAGTTTAGACAGTACTCAATCAACCATAACGAGACAAGACTACAGGAAATTCCTCCAAAAACTGAAACATGATTCAAGAGTGAATGCATTATTTAACACTGATCTGTCTGATGTAATGCAATTTATTTACACCCAGTTAAGAATTCCACCAACTAGCAAGATCAAGGTAGAATATGTTGCTGAACAGTTGCTATCGATAGAGAGAATAGATGATAGTAACGAGGTGGCAGCTTCTCCATTCTCGATTATGTATATCGAAAATTTGAACGAAGCTACTACAGACAAGCCACAACCACATCTTGTCGTGAGAACTGATGGTCATACCGAATCACTGGTATTTGATGGCATATCCGATCCTGCGTTTATCTCTTTCATAACTCAGAAAGATCCTGATATAGTGGTCTTTTGTGGAGATGGATCTTTTACAGATCGGTCTAATCATCGGGTTGTCATCTATTCTCATACCGTAAAAGATGTTAATCCCTACGAATTAGTAGAGAAAGCGAGATTCAGTTATCTGCCACTTAAATTTGCTGCAAGATACGGAATGATACGGTTAATCGAAAGCCGAATTACATACGAACTAATTCAAAGAGGGTTTGTGATTCCAGCTCGAACAAAGATGATATCAAAACACCATGAGCAAATTAGAACATTAGAAGATGTTGTTGAGATGGATAAAGCGGGAATGATCGTTTCACCCGAGATTGGTTTACATGAAAATGTTGCGGTTCTGGATTTTAACGATGAGTATGCTAATCTGATTTTGAACCATAATATCAGTTATGAAACCCTGACCAACCGTGAGTCTGCTGCCCCAACCGTAACCCGAAATCAAATCGCTTTACTCCCATCAATTATAGAAGAATTAGTGTCGCGACGTATCCATTTGAAAAGACAGCTTAAAGAAGATATTCAACCGGACAGTTTTCTGTACCATAGCTGTGAGGTACGTTTAGAGACACTAAAACAAATCCTAGTATGTCTATACGGAACATCTGGTTCAATCTGGAACAGGTATAGCAATGTACGAGTTTTTGAAGAGATCAATAGACTATCGAGAGAAATACTGATGAAAACTAAAGATATTGCCCAGAGCTCAGGATTTGATCTAATTTATGCTGTACGGATGCTGTTTTCTTGAAGAAAAAAGATGCGACAAAAGCGGATTATGAAGAGATAATGAATGTTCTTATCAAAGAGACAGGACTAGATATGACCCTGGAATTTCACTATAAATTTCTAGTATTGCTATACATAGAAGCTGATGAAAAGTTAGAAGCACGCAAGCATTATTATGGTATAACATACGACAATCAGTTGATCACCCGAGGTATAGATACCAGAAGGCATGATTCTCCGACATTCATAAAAGAGTTTCAGACGACTTTGCTATCCAAACTATTTGATTGCAATAGTGATGAAGAGGTTTTGACTGCCGGCTATGAAAATGCTCTCCAGCATATTACTCATAGTATTGATAAGCTCGCGAATGGAGAAATTCAGGTAAACGATCTTGTTATCTCCAAATTACTACGACAGGATCTAGAAAAATATAGAAGCCTATTTCCTCATGTTGCAGCAGCTATTAGACTAAATATTTCTGGTGCTACTACAAACCGCGGAGATAATATTCAGTATGTCTATAGAGACTCAAACCATGTTGATCCATTGCAGAGAATTGTTCCTGCCAAGCTGATCTCTTCTAAAGAGGAGGAGTATGATCGAGAGAAATATCTTGAAATGATGTTTGACTCTGCTGAGGCAGTCTTATCCATATTTGGATTTAGTCGGTCACAATTTGGATATACTATAAAGAAGAATCGTCATTGGTGGGATGAG
>DASQQK010000147.1:0-8190 GCA_035643435.1 Nitrososphaeraceae archaeon
CGGACGCAATAATAATGGGAAGCGCCCTCGTCAAAATTATAAGAACGTCAGAAAATAATCCAAATATGTTAAATGACCTCTACAACTATGTTCAGCGAATGAAGAATGCTTGTCATCACCAATAATCTGTTTCAAGGTCTATTAGCAATCAATGGATCTGCCAAGCAGTATTTTAGGAAGACTTATTCTTTACCGAAACAGTCATGAAGGAACAGGACCTCCAAAAACTGTTCATTAAATCGCTTCTTTCTTCTGAAATACAGGGAATAGAGAAAATATTTGATGTACCCTTATTCCAGAGAGAGGCAGAAAAAATAATTAGAATAAAGAAAGAAGGTTACTTTAGATATTTTGATCTTGTTATAGGTGTCATAAACTTGCAAAGGAACTTGCCAAGTAAGATAAATATTGAATCAGACGATATGTATGATAGATACCAGAACTTAATAATGCGTACCTCAGAACTACTCACATTTGCTAGGGAAGAGAATTGCAGAATTGATTCGATAGATCTAATCCCAGTAGAATTTAAATCTGACAATGATTCGCTTGATGAAAGACTTCCTAGGCAGGTCATCAATGCCATAATGGCGTTCGGACGATCGATTGTAGTTTTTGACAAACGACATACAGCAAGAATCCAGAAATATGGCCTATGCAGATTGCTGCCTGCCACAGTAATCGGATATTCGAATGAAAATAGGTTTAAGGTTATTTCGTCAGAAAAACGTTTAATTGAAGATTCCTTAGTCAAACCTCAAAAAACTGTAGTTGCGAAAATACTCAGAGATAACGGTTTGATGGATAGCCTTACAGCCATCTATTCACATATAGGTATGACCCAGAGGATATATCAAAAAATGCTTTTCAACCAAATCTTTGAAGAAAAGATCGACCTCTTACAAGAAGAGATAGAATTCTTATCTGGACTCGATAAAAAAAGATTGCATATCCATGAAAAAAGGCAACTGAGAAAAATAGTGAGCGAAAGTATTAATCGCAAAATTACCGATTATATATAAGAAATTGCTCAAATCAAAACACCGGTGACGGAATCAAATGTAGTATAAAAAATAAATTATTAAATGAGAGATAGAGTGGATCTTATGGTGTCACAATCCCACAAGTATCTGTGGCAAACAAGATATTATTTACGGTAACTTGAAATTTGTGCCCGTTTCTTTCAACTATGACCTCTATATCGTCAAGTGAATCAGATACTTCTGAATCCTCGATTCGACCAATAACTACATGAATTGATTCGTGAGCAATTAATGAATCCATGTATGGCTCTATCTCATCGAAATCGCTGGAGCCTTTTCTAGAAGCTTCCTGCGAAGTGATAACCAGCATTGTGGTTCCATCATATGTGAAGTAGGCAGGCGAATTATCTATAGCGCACGCAAGGGCGAAGTCATTTATGGGCAATACTCTGTAAAGTTTGTAATAATATACTATATATACAAACAGATCTATATTGCCCCGCGGGTGGGAGCAATTGAACACCACTTTTCATATTACGAAATACTCCGCCTCCGGATGATGGACCACTATTGCTGCAGTTGACTGGTCAGGGATTATTTGCCCAGCTTCTGTAAGGAATATCTCTGATTTAGTGGGATCTAGAAGTTTCCATACCAGATGATGTTGAGCCACGTCAGGACAACTTGGATAGCCCCAGCTATATCTCAACCCCCTTGGTGGGGCAATGTTTAAGTCAAGCCTAATCTTGTGATTCACCCATTCAGCTAATGCTTCAGCTGTTTCTACGGCAAGCCCATGCAGGTAGTAGGCATCAGTGTATCTGTTCTTCTGGTTCCATTCCTCAATAACCGAGCTAACTCTTTTTCCTACTGTAACCACTTGAAATGCAACTATGTCGTTCTCACCGAAGTAATCAGTGATGCACAGATGTTTCCCTATTGATGATCTCGGAAATTCAAAACTTACTTCGCCAGCGTTGTTAGGCATTTCTACATAAAGTATGTTGTTTCTATTGTGACAATTGAAATATCCATATACTGCGCTACATGCAAATAGTCTTTGCTTTACAACTCTCTCTTGCCATTCTGCTAATAGAGCTTCGGGAGGTGACTCTAATTTGTTGACAGATTTGCCGCGCATTCCCCACGACAGTACGAATAGAGATTTTCTATTTAGAAACTTCCATACATCATAAAGATCGATATCTTTCTGACTAACTCTGATGATCTTGTTAATGTGCGGAGGCTTGGGCGGTGAGACTGGGACTATCCTGCTCCGAGGTAACACTTCAGCCTTTTCAGTATATGAGATATTGTCTTTCCATTTTCTCAATTTGAACTTCCAATCAGATAAGAAAGATTCTCTTTGATCTGACATTAAATTATTCATCACTTTTAATCCATCGAATGCTGTTTTGCAATAGAAAACTCCCGTTTCATAAGTCCCTCCATCCTTTGCTATCCGATTAATGTAATTACTGTTTATCGCAGCTCCTCCACACAGAATAGGGATCTTGATGTTATTGGTTCTTGCATACTCAACAAAATATTGCATTTGTTTCGAAGTCGATACTAGCAGAGCGGATAATCCTACAGCATCTGGTTTCACCTCATTTATTTTATCCACTATAGTCTGAAGAGCTACTTGTTTACCAAGGTCATAAACAGTATACCCATTATTAGTCAAGATCGTCTTTACCAGATTCTTGCCTATGTCATGAACATCTCCGTATACAGTACAGAGTACCAATTTACCCTTGGTAACGCCTTCTCGCTTGATGAGATAGTTCTCTAATTCTGCAACTGCAGCTTTCATACACTCAGCAGATTTGAGAACAAAAGGCAGGATGATTTCTCCAGCACCAAATTTATCACCTACCTCCTTCATGGCAGGAAGTAAAACTTCATTCAGGGTTTTGACAGCTGATTCGTGTGCTACCTCACTAGGACATTGCAGAATCTTGTGAGAAACACCAAATTCATCAACGTTATCTTTCAAGAAGATTGCACCATTGTTGTTACATCTATCAGCGATAGCTGCAACTACGTCATTTTCAATTCCCTCTCTCAGTCGATTCACGATGCGGAAGTAGCATCGCTGACCAGCATCCCACGAGGGATCCACTTCTAGCCTGGTTGTGGATTTGCTATACTTATCTATATTTGATGACTGTTCGAAAAAGGAAATAAACTCAGACAGTGAATTGCTACTTCGATTAAATATCAGATCTTCGGCAAGTTTCTTCTCATGAGAGCTAATAGAATCGTAGGGAATTATATCCTTTGCATTAATGATGACGGTGTCCAAACCATGCTGTAACGCATGATAAAGAAAGACCGAATTAAGGATCTTCCTGGCATTGTGTGCTAAACCAAAGCTCACATTGCTAAGTCCCAGCGTTGTGAAGCTTCCCGGAAATCTCTGCTTTACTAGTCGTATGCCTTCAAGTGTATCTCTTGCAGAATTTACGAACTCCCTTTCTCCCGTAGCTAAAGTGAAGGTTAGAACATCGAATAGGTATTGCCAGGGCTTTAGATCATATTTCTTGCCCGTGTTGAAAAGGAGCTCAGCAGTCTTGACTTTCTCTTCTGCGGTCTTTGCCATTCCATCTGGACCTATACACATTGTGATTGCTGGAACCCCAAACTTCTTCATTAAAGGAGCCAGTTTATGAAATCGATTTCCATCTCCTTCTAAATTTATGGAGTTTATTATGGGCTTCCCGGGTATCTGTCTTAACGCGGATTCTATAACCAGTGGATCAGTAGAATCTATGACTAAAGGAGCCTCGATTTCAGTACTAAGCTTCTTCACCAGTTTTGTCATAAATTCCATCTCGTCAGAGCGCTCTGTTGTAGCTACACATACATCTAGGCACTGAGCTCCATCTTCAACCTGGGTTCTGGCTAGGTTAAGAAGCCCATCAAAGTCCTCCTTGAGAACTAGTTCCTTAGCTTTCTTTGAACCTTGAGTATTGAGTCTTTCACCTATAATTAAGGGAGGCGGACTCTGCACCATATCTACCGCCTTCAATGCTGAACTAATCCGCGGTGTTGTTGGCATTTCTACTCTCCTTCAATCAAGGCTAGTTGATTCATAAACAAAGAATGGGTGTATAATCTATTATCTCACATAGGTTTAGCCATTTGAAGGAGTAAAGCCCTCTTCCTTTAAGATTGCCCTTAGTTTGCTGATATGTAGAGGAGTCGTCCCGCAACAGCCTCCAATAATCCTGATTCTGCTAAATTGTTTGATGAATTCATGCATCTTAAGGGCCATGTCCTCAGGGGTCATCTTGTATATTGCTTTACCGCCAACATTTTGTGGCATTCCTGCATTAGGGACTACGAGGATAGGTAGACCGCGCTGCTCGTCCAACCATCTTATACTGGGAAGCATCTCTTCAGGGCCTGTGGAACAATTGAGACCAAAGACGTCTATACCCATGTCACAAACTGTAGTATATGCTGCTTGTACATTAGTCCCCAAAAGCATATTGCCATATCTGTCTAGAGTAACGTTCCCAATGAGTGTAACTCTCCTATTAATGTTCTCCATTGCTATATGACAAGCTTCAATCGCCAACTTGACCTCAAGTATATCTTGGCTAGTCTCTATCAGGAGGGCGTCAACCCCACCCAAGATTAATCCTTCGAACTGGGGTACGAATCCATCAATGATTTGTTGAGGAGATACCTTTCCCAAATCCTGATCTTCTGAGCTTGGCAAAAATCCTGTAGGCCCAGCAGTTCCAATGACATAGCGGTACCGGTCATCAAATTCGTTACATACTTCTCTTGCCAATTCAGCAGCTCCTCGGTTGATTTCTACTGTTTTGTCTCCGTAACCATATTCTTTGAGCTTGAACAGATTTGAACCAAATGAATTGGTCTCGATACAGTCTGCACCTGCCATAAGATATTCTCGATGAATTTTCTTGATCCACTCGGGTTTGGTCATATTGAGTCCATCGTTAAATCCGTCTTGATTCCCGGGAAAATCGTGGGATTGTGGATTAAATTTCTGAATCTCGGTACCCATCCCACCGTCAAAAAGGACGATATGTTCTCGAATGGCTTCATTCAGAGGTAGATGCATGATATATCCAAGATATGACATTACTAAAAATTAATACTTTTGCATTAGATATTTTGTAACTATTTGGGATTCAGTAAAGATTAACACGCAATATTGAACATGGGTAATTCTGGATAAGTAGATGGAGATAGTTCATATTTGGTACTAACTAGATGATCCCCATCACTGGTGGGCTCATAGTTCAGCTTGGATAGAATGGCTGCCTGCGGAGCAGTTGGTCGAGGGTTCGAGTCCCTCTGGGCCCAAATGAAAATTGAATCGAATCCATAACCCTTAATAGATGATTAGACAGAGTTAGGTCATCATTTGACACGTAAACCCGTAGATAGATCCCTTTTAAGTGGGGAATCTATTGCTTTATTCAGAGCAGCAATCCACCACTGGAGCTAGGACACCTTCATCAAATATGTTATATCTGATGAGGTAGGATTGACGCCTGGTGACGTAAGAGCTCCTGTTGGAAAGACTCGAACATTATATGATATCGTATGATCTCCAGGTGGCAATGGCTTAAGAAATACCCACCAGCCGTTCTGGTTTGCATCAGATCTGGTTTATAACTCAAAAGTTCGGAGGTCTCTTCTTAAGTGGATTATATCTTCCATAGGAATATCTATCCTTTTTAGTTCTATAGCGTTGACACCATTGCAGTATGCAGTTTATCCACCTTATGGTCTCATAACCGAGTCACTTATACCATTAGGAGCCTATCTACTTCTTGTAGGAATTTTTACCTGTGCCGTACATATATCTCGAGATGCGGCGGTAAGAAGAGAGTTATACAGGAGTGCGATGAGCCAATTGGATCTCTTAAGAGATATAGGAACATCTGAAATGGAAAAGGAACTTGAAGGCAGAGTTAAACATTTGGAAGAGGTTCACAGAATCTCAGAAATATCTAGTAGGTCTTTTAGGGAAGAGCAAACGGAAATAGAATATGTGAAAAAAATCTTGCATGATGTACTAAACGAAGTTCACTCTAAAGACAGCAAAGAAGGCCATCCATAAGCCAACACAGATTTCATGACCATCGACAAATTATGTTCATTTCTATTCGTTTCCGTCCCTTGTGTCTTGGTACAGTATCGAGCTCGCCAGTAGATATGAGGTTACAATTTTTTAGGATATCTCATTGTCTCTCTAAGTTAATCTAATAACGTTCTGTCTCAAGTCTTTAAGACTATCTATTATCATATCGAAGTTATGTACTATCTCTTCTTTTTGACTTCTATTAGCAGTAAATACAGAAATTACTGTTTCTGCGGAAGGAGATACTAATATACCGATTGCTAATACTAGCGTCACAGCTTCTCCTTCAATCGTATTCTACTTTCAAGGGACCTCTTCTGATGCTTCTTCAGAATTAACTGGTTTTGAGTGTAGTATTGATGGCTCTCTATTTGAACCATGTTCAAGTCCCATTACATATAGAGGCCTTCCTGATGGACATCACATATTCCAAGTCAGAGCAATTAATTCCGATGGATATCTAGATTTTATTCCACCATTCCTTATCTGGCTCATAGACACTACTTCTCCTTCCCCGCCCGAAGATACCCTCTGTATAGGAACTGGTAGTCAATGAACCCCTGATAATATCTTGGGAAAAATTCTCCAGCGTCACAATCACCTGATGAGTCTACCTTGAAAAAATCACCAAAATCATTATTCTTTCCGTCCTCTACTCCACGTGCATAGCAAGATCCAGGTCCACAATTCCCGGGACCAAATTTGCAGTTGCCATCATCATCATTACCCTCACTATTAGTTCTTCCATTAGCGCAAGCATTCAATCCAGCATAATATCCATCCATAAACTCATTCGTGTGAAAAGAGGCTCCTTTTTCAGGCTGATTAATATACTTATCAGATTCAGATCGTCCTGCATCATCACAACCATGATCATAACCGGAATCATACGAAGATTTCTCAGAAGCAAAAACCCGAAGAATTGATAATTGTAAATACATAGTATTACTAACTGCGATCAGTACTTACATAATCGCAATGCTCGTTTTGTGGATCATATTCCACATCTGTTTCACTATATGGACATTAATAAATTTTCAACTCGCACACACTTGTCAGTTGGCATTTTGAAACACAATAATATACTCTTAAGATGTATATGCCACTTGTACAATAGCATCGTGCAAAGAAGGAGATACATATACTGTTTACGAGATGAGGACTAACTCTAACTCATTCTGTATTTTCTAGGAATGTGTCCAGTACTGCTGCTAGATGAAGATAGAGTGTGCTGCGTGTACTTTTCACATTTTTAGACTCAGGGCGTTTGGATGAATTTGAAATGTTGCCGGCAGAATTCCGATAGGCTCGCCATCTACAACAACCGTCACTTCTCTTTTTTCTTGCTCTTGTGATTTAATAGAGAGCTTCTTTGTTCTGGTATATAATATGTTACCGTCATCGGTATATTCATTACATTCTGTTTTGCTACTACCGTACTCTTCTCTCATTCTCACAAACTCGTCCAACATTTTTAAGCTTCCTGAATTTTTTAGTACTATTATATCCAACAATCCATCTGAAATATGTGCCTTTCTCGCAGGCATAAATCCTCCTCCAAGAAATCTGCCGTTAGCTATAACAGCCATTGTCATCTTTGTAATTAGCTTCTTACGTCCTTCATCGACAGAAAGCTCACAAGTGTTACTGGAATACGTCGGTACCGTGGCAATCATGCTGGTAATTGTGGATAATATACGACTCTTTACTGTTTCCCTAATCTTTTTTGATCTATCTATAATCTCTGCGCCTACCCCAATTTCAGCTGCATTCAGAAAAATTCGATGAGAGTCCAATTTTTCCTTAATTACGCTGTCTGTCTTACTCTCTTCCAGGATAGGAGTCACTACTGCGCTTATAACATCAATTTTTACTAGGTTCCCATTGACAATCCTCTGACAACAATCTTCCAGTTGAGAAGGAAGATCTAATGATTTGGCTAGAACATTCCTCGTTCCACATGGCACTATAGCCATAAACGCATTAGGATTTACTGGTTTTAACACGTCTTGTATTTCTTCCTCGTGTACTTCAGATGCACCGTCATTAATGGATACATTAGTATCCTTGCCTATTCTT
>DASQQK010000148.1:0-2750 GCA_035643435.1 Nitrososphaeraceae archaeon
TGATTTGGCGCTGCGTTAGTTGGTGTTGAGCTTATAGCTGCAGCGTCGCTATCTTGCACAGAGTTGAGATCATTCAGACAGTTTGCGTTTGCCTGGAGCTGTATTACAATAAGAAGTGAGAACACATCTGCAGGACAGTCATTATTTGCAGCTGATGTTTGGGAATTGCTGTCGCCTCTCTTTGTTGCAGATACATCATTGCTGTATGGTGCTATAGCTGCGCTAGCAAGCAAAGCTGCCATCGCTACTGTTACCATTACTACCATTGGTAGTGTTTTGTTGTTCTTCATGAATCGCTAGAAGCTCTTGCATTCATCTTTAATTGGGTTGAGTCAGTTCAGTCTGATTTAAATTATTGTGTCATTGAATAGAGGATTTATCTTCTAATCCAGTTTACAGTACTACACGACGGTACCATTTGTATTAGGTATCTAATAGAGGAGATATCAGATATAACTGTCCGGAGATACCAGATATAACGGTCCAATTCAGTTTAATGTAGATAAACTAAACATTCATCGTAGATAGCGGAATATGAATACCAAATAACTAATTGTTGGTGCGGCCATGGCAGCGATACTGGTCGGAGCAACTTCGATCGCGACAGCAGATAGTGCATTTGCAGGCAAGAAGAAAGAGTATAGTCAAGCAACCTCACAGGCAAACGCTTGTGGAAACAGTTTCATGTCGACCAATGTTGGATGCCAGAACACCGATTCTCAAATTCAAGGCGACGAGAATGGAGTAGCGCAAACAGCACAGCAGACATTCTCCGAAGTTGAACTAGACAACGGACACCACGGTGGACACGACGGCAAGCGCGACCGGCAGGGACCAGGGCAGTAGAGGTCAACAACATTCTTTTTTATTATTTTATAATCAGTTCTGAAAGATTTTTTCTATAGTGCAAATATGTGATTACTGTTTTCTATTGTTTTTTCTTAACTGACATAATGCAGATAATGATAGATTCCATATCGTATGAGTATGAACGTTAGAGTATATGCTGCTCAGTTGCACTATCATATGTGGGTATAAACAGCGTATATGCTGCTGATTAAAAAAAAGCCAAACTATAGTACAGACACAGGGCGATGAAAATAGTGTTTCAGTTGCATCTGCTGCTCAACAGCAAGAAGACAAATCCAGCAAAACAAGTTATGGGCCGCCATTTCCATAGGTAATAATGGGTAGCCTTAGCAATACAAACAGTAATTTCATGAATACTATACAATATTCCACTCCGTTAGAATACAATTCTTTACTGGGTATACCAGACAAGTAGTAGCAGGCCGTCGAAAGTGGTTGAAGCAGACATTCTTTCGACCTGCTACTTTTGTCTGAAAGGCAGTCTCTGTTTAATTCCATTCTTAGCAACTTAACTATTAACAGTTTCTAACATAGAATTACAGAATTGTGATGTCAGCTGGCCGGTAAAAGCAGTAACCGTCCGTAATGAGAAGACTACTGGTCCTCAAAGAAAAAACATAGGAGCATTGATTTGGGATAGGAAAGAAAAAGATGGGATGGCTGACTGATCTACTTGGTCAACCAATGCCTAATCAGTCACATTAACCCGGATACTAAACGTCTTGATCCTTTCTATAGAGAATTTCAATATGATATTTAGTATAAAGAGTAAATAGAAAAAGCATGGAGAGTACGTTTTGTCTATCTAATACTGCATTTCTTCGCTACTAGGCCTATCAATAAACCTGAATCCATACTTTCTTGATGATGAAGGACCTATAGGAGTATTCTATAACGTATATATCATCTTTATTGTCACTAATTTTGGAGTTGTTAAAGCAAGCCGTAGTTGTCATTTGCTTTGTCCTATTCACCTATCTTATCTTATCAACCACAAATGTAATGGGACAACCCACGACATTCAGCTATTACACAAAGTGGGGATCTTTAGGTGAAGGAGATGGACAATTTGATGGACAGAATGATGTAGATTTCTACAATGGAAGGGTATGTGTTGCTGATTATGCCAATCATAGAATTCAAATTTTTGATCCAGAGGGTAACTTTATTACAAAGTTTGGCCAAGGCGGCGAGGGTGACGGACAATTTCACAAGGCATCCGCATTATCAATAGATTCTGAAGGAAACATCTATGTGGCTGATCAATTCAACTTTAGAATTCAGAAGTTTACAAATGATGGTAAGTTCATTACAAAATGGGGCTCGGAAGGTGTAGGTGATGGACAATTCTTGCATCCCCACGTTCCTGCAAACGATGCAACAGGAAAGTTATTTGTAACCGATAGAGACCTAGCAAATGTTCAAGTCTTCGATGACAATGGCACATTTATTCTGAAGTGGGGAAGTGAAGGCAAAGCTAACGGACAATTATCAAAGCCAGAAAGCTCTATAGTAGATTCAATGGGAAATGTGTATATCGCTGATTATGGCAATAATAGAATTCAGAAGTTTACAAATGATGGTGAGTTTATCAAGGCCTGGGGAAGTAAGGGGACTGCACATGGACAATTCCAAGGACCTGCCGGTCTTTCAATAGATGCTAATGATAATATCTATGTGACTGATAAAAATAATGATAGAATACAAGTATTTTCTAACGAAGGGCAATTCATAACAATGTTTGGTACAACAGGTGCAGGTGACGGACAATTGAATAAACCTGAAGGCATTGGCGTTGACAAGGACACTGGAACTGTGTATGTTGCAGATACTGGGAATACTAGGATACAAGTGTTCAAGCCAAGTTAGTGCTGTCAATT
>DASQQK010000149.1:0-10887 GCA_035643435.1 Nitrososphaeraceae archaeon
ACGGAAGCACCATCGTCCATCATACGCTTAGTGATCTGCAGAGCCTCATAGAGCCGACGTGCATTGAAACCGGTTTTTCCAAAGTACTCTACCAAATCATGAATGTCCATACTGCTCGTAATAGTGGGTGGGTCTATTTTACGCCCAGAAAAGTTGTGAAATCTGCTCACTCTCTTTAGGTGTCATGATGATCACTTTAAAATGTATCCGCATGAGAATTGTAAGTCACTGTCTAATGGTGTACATTCGGGAACGCTTAAAAATATCGAACGTACAGTTGAGAATATGCATAACTCAAATAGCGCAGATGGTGAAGAGCATTTTTATTACGTAGACAGCATCCCAGTTCACACTAAAGATGAAATCCCCGGTAGGAAAACTGACAAGGAACTCCGCGAGCTCGTAGCATCAAAGCTAAAAGCTATAACTCAAGTTAATACCAGCAATGTCACTGCTAATGTTGTAGACCAGATTGTATCTCTCACGGGGTCAGTGCCAACTTATGAACAAAAGCGCCGAATTGGAGAAGAAATTTGGAATATAGAGGGTGTTGTGAGAGTTCTTAATGAGCTCCATGTCACCGAACCTTCTACAGCAGGCCCTGCACATAGAGACTGAAACCGCGAAACCCTAAAATCCTTATTGAATATAATATAAACAGACACTCTCACAGCTGTCAAAATATCTTCTGAGTCGAACGGATAACGTCAGATTTGTTGGCAAGACAGTTGCCCAGATAAAATTGGCAACCACTGCTAATATCATGAAAGGTATTTTATACATGTGAAATAATGATAAGCGTGAGCAGGTTAAGCAGAACAAATCGTACGAAAACAAGAACTGATTCTCGATTGGATCAAAAAGGCAGCAAGCTCAGAAAGAGTTCCTCAAATGAATTGTTAAGGAGACCTGTGCACGATTACGATCCCCTCGACTATTCGAAAATTCCTACCCATCTGTTAATTAAAAAGATGTCGAATTCTGGAGGTTTTGAGGCAGTTAATCTCGCGAAAGGTGTCGAAATTCTGAAGACTATGCACAGTGACGGACACTGCATAAAGTTTCTCTCTTTTGTAGGTTCGATTATATCAACAGGCACCAGAGGCATAATACGCGAGTTGATAAAAGAGCGCGCTTTTGATTGTGTTGTTACAACCTGTGGTGCCTTAGATCATGACATCGCAAGAACCTCTGCTAGTTATTATGCTGGAGACTTCAGACTAAATGACTCTTCCCTCTTAAGAGCGGGTATCCATAGATTGGGTAACGTGTTAATACCGTTTGCAAACTACGGAACCGTGATTGAAAATAAAGTTAGAGCATGCTTGGAAGACTTGTATTTCGACCACAGCAAGAAATTCATTGGACCCTCAGAGATCCTGGATTTTATAGGTAGCAAATTAGACGAATCATCATTCCTTTATTGGGCCAGTAGGAATCACATACCTGTGATAGTACCTGGCATTGTCGATGGGGCTGTAGGCAATCAGCTGTGGTTATTCCATCAAGAACACAGAGATTTTGGCCTTGATCTGCTTAAAGATCAAACCGCCATTTCTGATATTGTTTATGATGCCAAGCGTACCGGCGCCTTCATGATTGGGGGAGGCATTTCGAAGCATCATACCCTTTGGTGGAATCAGTTCAGAGGGGGACTGGATTACGCAGTATATTTGACTACCAATCCAGAATGGGATGGGAGTCTAAGTGGAGCATTGGTTGAAGAGGCTGTTTCGTGGGGAAAGATAACTTCAAGAGCATCTCGCGTCACAATCCACGGAGAAGCTACAACTCTGTTACCGCTTATCTATGCTGCACTACACGGGAGGAATGATTGTGAATAGCTCCTAATAGCCCTAAAATTATAGAGAAAATTTATTGCGAAAATTTGAATAAACTGTACTGCAATACTTTTCTAATTCTTTAGCATAGACCGCAGAATCTTTCTCAATCCCTTGAACGTCGATTCTCTCAGAGATTACTTCTGACCTGTAGTTTCCTAGCCAAGATCGGACCATCTTTTCAGTTACCTCTAAATGGAACTGAATACCTACTAGAGTTCCTACGGTAAAGGCCTGCGGATATATATCAGAACGGGCCAAAATTTCTGCTTCCTGAGGGAGATAGTAAGTATCTCCATGCCACTGAAAAACCTTCGGTTCAGGATTATCAAATCCAGAAAATAGATCTTTACTTCCAGGAGTTTCAATCATAATTTTGTACCAACCAATCTCTTTTCTGGGGCCTTTGAAGACCTTTCCACCAGTGGATTGCGCGATGATTTGTGATCCTAAGCATATTCCAAGTAGAGGTATTTTCTTTTTTCTGGCTATTTGTGCGAGAATGATTTGGTCATTTATGAATTCATGATTTTCATAAACTGATACTGGACCACCCAGAATGACTATCGCGCTATATTGGGTAGGATCTTTTGGAATCATAT
Source organism: Nitrososphaeraceae archaeon (assembly GCA_035643435.1). Classification (GTDB taxonomy): domain Archaea; phylum Thermoproteota; class Nitrososphaeria; order Nitrososphaerales; family Nitrososphaeraceae; genus TH5896. The sequence continues at coordinate 2,444 of DASQQK010000149.1, forward strand.
GTCTTCTGGTGTTAACTTTTTCAATATCGAATCCGTCATTAAGAATCAACCCCTCTAAATTACCTAGAGTCTCGCATTGAATATTTTGCAGACTTAGAATAGGTTTCGTCATCTATTCAGTATTCATGTATCTACTTTATTATTATGCATATGCTCATCCTGACGGACATACGTTGAACCGATTCATCGAAATCTAAATTCACGAGAAATTTTCATACGAGAGAGAATCATGTGGCGTGGCATCAAGTATTATGAATTCGGCGGCTAGATTATCAAAAGATTCAACTTGCAGAACGGTAGTAAACCATAAGTACTAATAGCTCCTCCTTTTCGTATGGAATTTTTCGACACAAGCATTGTCGAACAAATTGAAATGAAAATGATAAGATCTTCTCAATTCGCTGTACGTGACCGATTTCAGCGTATGTCAGATGACGATCATTGCTTAATAGCGAGTATTAGGGAACATGGACTCTTGCAACCAATATTGATTCGACCCCTTGCTCATGGTTTTGAAATAGTTGCCGGTCATCGGAGATTTCATGCCTGCAGATCGTTACGTTGGCGATTTATTCCTTGTAAGATAAGAGAGCTGACTGACAAGGAGGCATACGAGATTCAGTTAACTGAAAATATGCAAAGAAAATCTATGGATCCAATAGAGGAAGCTGAAGCATTCCGAAGATACGTCGTTGATTTTGGGTGGGGAGGTGTTACTGAGCTGGCGGCAAAAATTGGAAAGAGCGAAGAATATGTTTCACATCGGATCCAACTCCTAAAACTTCCAGATGAAGTAAAACGACATGTAGTCGAGAACCGTCTTAATGTCAGCTCAGCATTGGAGCTGACAAACATACCATCCGAAAAACAGAGTCTAATTGCAGAACGAATCAACTCAAGCAATATGACAGTGAGACAGATTAGGGAAATGAAATCCCTTATGAAAACAGAAACTGTTGGTGCTATTCCGACGACTGATAAGGTCAGTGGTCACATATCCCCAAGTGTGCTGATTAGGAAACCACACGTGATGAAACTCACAAAAAAGACTATCCTTGCGCTTCGCATAACGCTGGCTCGAATTGATAATCTTATTGACGAAGTACATTCAACTGTTGAACCTGCTGATCGGGCGGAGATCGTTAGCTTTCTAATGAGTACTAGATTGAGAATACATTCCTTAATCGATGAGACAATTAGATACAAAAACGCATGTGCTCGAAAAGAAGATCCGAGCTCATAAAACAATGAGCGATATGAGCGGTTCTGAGTACTACCGCCCAAGGAATGGTGGGATCCACTCATCAAGAAATCTCTTGTATTCCTCTGAAGTGTGTGTGAGCGAATGATATGAGGGTTCCTTCATTGGAATAAAATCATACACTTCATATGACTGAATTATGTCTCCGAAGAGATTACGGTATATATCGCTCTCTTCATCGGCCATCTCCTCATTTAGAAATGATTGCACGCAGATCCAGTCATAACCCCCGCGAGTACGCCCTGAGAAAAGCACAAAAGGCGCATCTGCTAAGTATTTTTTTAGTCCTTCGATCCTGCTTGCAAGATGCTGCGAGAACCTGAATCTTACCAACGCGACGCGAATAATTCGACGACGGATCTTCTTGGTGTTCACTGAAATAGTGTAACCTGTTATAACCTTGTCATCTTCTAATCTCGAGATTCTTGCCCCTATCTCATCCTCACTTAAATTATAACCATGATCTCTGAGAAAATCCCATACCTCTCTTATGTCCTGTCTGGAATCCTTGCTAAGAGCGGAAAGTATTAGTTCATCAATACTATCAATCATCAGGATCCGTATTAACCATAAATGTTAAAGCCGTTATTAAATATAATCTCTAATATACGGCATATTGCTATGCGGTGATAACCAAATATTCTTTGGTCGCCAATTCCTTTATATACTTTAAAAATCGCGATCTAATTATTGCCTTCGATCCTTTCTGAGGGTATCGGATATGTCATACTGGTCGGTGTTGGACTAGTAATGGCAATTGCCGTTACTTTGTTGGTAAGGGTCGAACACAAATGGCTTGGGACAAGGAAGACATTCGAATGGTTTTACACTGCAGGAAGAAATGTGAAAACTGGGCTCATAGCTGCTTCACTAGTTTCCGCGTGGACTTGGGCAGCTACACTTCTGCAATCTTCGACCGTGGCATACCAATTCGGTATCAGTGGACCCTTTTGGTATGCTGCTGGCGCTAGCATTCAGATGGTTCTCTTTGGTATACTCGTGATTGAGCTCAAAAGAAAGGCACCGTCATCTCACACATTCCCTGAGATTATTAATGCAAGATTCGGGTTAAGTGCTCATAAGGTCTTCCTCATCTTCGCTCTTATGACTAATACCATAGTGACAGCCATGCTTGTCCTGGGAGGAGCCGCCGTTATTCATTCGTTGACGGGAGTGAATATCTATATTGCGTCTTTTCTTATTCCTATTGGGGTAATCGTATATACCTTCTTCGGGGGCTTGAAAGCAACTTTCTACGCAGAATATCTCAATGCTGCGTTTATCTTTGCAGTTGTACTTGTCTTTGTAACATCGATCTATTTTCTGAATCCGAGTTTGGGAGGAATAGAAGGGATGTATGAAAAATTGACAAATGCGGCTCAATTGAGGCCTGTCGCAGGTAATTCAGAGGGTGCGTACTTAACGATGGCATCCACTGGAGCATTGGCGTTTGGAATAATAAACATTGTTGGTAATTTCGGGACCATTTTCGTTGACCAAGCATACTGGCAAAAGGCAATCGCTGCAAGACCAAGATCGGCAGTAAAGGGTTTCCTTGTCGGTGGTCTAGCATGGTTTGCTATTCCATTTGCCCTAGCGACCACTCTTGGGCTGGCCGCTGTGGCCACAAACGTTTCCTTAACCCCAGATCAGATAGAGAATGGACTCGTGGCACCTACAGCCGCCTCATTGATCTTGGGCGATGCTGGGGCAATACTGCTATTATCGGTATTGTTCACCGCGGTCACAACTGCGGGCTCGGCAGAGCTAGTGTCGGTATCATCATTGGTCACTTACGATTTCTATCGTACTTATTTCAAACCGTGGGCCACGGGGCGGGAATTAATGCGGGTTTCCCGGTTTACCATAATTGGGTTTGGATTAGGAATGGGATTACTATCATCATTCTTGATGCAATTGGGGGCGAGTCTGCAATACGTATATCTGGCAATGGGTATCCTAATAGGCCCGGCTGTTATACCAGTTGCGCTGACTGTCTCGTGGAAGAAAACTAACAAAAATGCAGCTATATTGGGATCGATAGTCGGTCTCAGTGCAGGCATTTCCTCCTGGATATCTGCTACATGGCTGTTGTACGGCCAGCTATCCATTGCGACAACCGGTGAGATTGTGCCTCTTCTAATTGGAAATGTTGTATCTATTTTAGTAGGGGGGGCGATCGTAGTAATAGGGAGCTTATTCAAACCACAAGACTTCAACTTTGATCTGATGAAGCAAAAGATCCTTGTAGTCGATGACAGGATCAGGTCGATTATAGAAAGGGATACGAATGAAGACCAGCTCAAACGAGATGCCAGATTTACCTACCGCTACGCAATAGCCCTTTCTCTTATCCTTGTGGTAGTTTGGCCTCTCCCACTCTATTTTTCAGGATATGTGTTTTCTTTATCCATTTATACGCTCTGGGTTGGATTAGCGTTTGCATGGACCGGTATTGCTGCGGGTGTTATCATATTTTTGCCCCTGATACAATCCAGATCTGGTATAGCCCAAGTATTAAGGAAAATTGCTGGTGCTCCAGCTTCCTTAAGCATGCATGCAAGAAAGAGGGATCTCGATCAAGAAAATGGGTCTAGCCTACGCAATGTAGAATATGAAAATGATGAAGGTATCGGCCAGACCAAAAAGATCCTTGTCGCCGTGGATGGATCCCTTGCATCACTGCGGGCATTGAGTTATGCAAACACCATATTTGGGTCTGGACCCAAACCAAAAATTTTCATGTTGCACGTAATGGAGTGGACTGATGAGGAGGATGAATCTATTGATGAAGGTTTGGTATCTCAAATGGAGCAGGAAGGGAGAAAAATGTTGAGAAGTGTAGCATTATCGTCAAGGAGCTCTGGTAGCGAAAGGATAGTCAAACTCGGTGACCCTGCTATTAAGATCGCAGAAATGGCCGATAAACTTGAGGTAGACATGATAATAATGGGAACGAAAGGCTTGGGGAGAACAGATATGAATGTAGGTCATGTTACGGGTAAAGTATTGCGTCTCACCTCAAGGCCTACACTTCTTGTTAAGTAGGCTGTATGATGCATAAATCCCTAGCTACGTTAGCCGACGTCGACAAACATTCCAGAAGAGCCCTTGTGTGGTGTAGGTTGCCCTGTCTTAGTAACAGCCTTAATAAATATCAATACGGCACAAATTGTTAAAAAACACCCTTACAATTAAAATCTAGTTTGGTAGGCGCATTAGAGGCTATATTATTATCTGTAGTAACACTTCAAGCTGCGGGTGCTAATGTAACAGGTCCCGCTGATTATTCCACTGGAAATCCAGCGATCGATTTCTTTTACACACTATTTAATGGGATAAGCGAAGTTCCGTTGTTCAGTTCTCCGGTTAACGGGATTCTGATACTGGCTGGTGTGTTTATTGCTTCAAGATATGCGGGAGCGATGATGGTAATCGCAGGTCTGGTTGGAGCAGGTATGGCTATTTTGCTTGGAGCACCTTACGGGCTTGTCACGTTTGGTCTCTTCGGCTATAACTCAATCTTGACAGGAATGGCATTCTGGTCTGGTCCATTTACAAAGACAAACAAAGCAACATTCTGGTTATCTGTTTACGGGGCTGCTGCAACTGCAATAGTTTGGATGGCATTTGCTCACGTGATGGGCGATATGTTCAGTCAGTGTGTTGGCCCACCAGACTCATCCTGTACGTCAAATTCATGGGCTATTCCTGGCTTTACCTCATCATTCATATTCACAACTTGGGCGATGATGTATGCCTCACAAAGGTATGGGCGCGATATATGGCCAGGTCCACCACCACCACCAAGCGAGGTGAAGCTCATTGCAGGCAGCAGTAATGCTGATACCAGCGACAACTTTAAGTGGACACCAAAGGAATTCATGATTGCAACATTAAAAGGAGTATCACAAGTTACCTTTGTCGAGAACTGGAAGACAGGTGCTTTCTGGGTCGTTGGGCTTACCCTGGCATTTGAACTTGCCCCTGTTGTAAATGTGGATGGTGACCCGATGAACCAGGATCGTCCTTGGTGGACGAATGGCTATACTGCAGGCTGGAATCCCTTGTCTCCATTATATTTGGGCGGCCTGATGGCTCTTATAGGGTCTGGTATAGGGGTGGCTTGTGCAATCTTGACAAAGATACCAACAGCTGAGATTAGATTGGGCCTTCATGGGTTTAACCAGGTATTGGTCATGATAGCTCTCACCGCCTTCTTGCCTTTGACCGTGCAGTCCTTCCTGATAGCTGTCTTTATGACGGTGGCCTGCTCGCTCTTTGTAATGCCTGCATTGCAGAGGTTCTTCGGTATGTGGGGCTTGCCTGCGCTAACCGGACCTTTCGTATTCACGGCATGGATTGCATTGTTGGGAATCTCAGGGTTTGAGAATATTCCTGCAGGTATCGGCTGGTCACGACCCTAAAAAGGAAGGAAACTATGAGGAGTTCGAATACTCCTCATTTTGCTTTTAATTTTTTTTTGTTTTAGCTAAAACAAAGACAGTAAGTTCATTCTCGATTGATACCTTTACATATACGCTAAGTGTTTTCGATTGTGGTTGGAATGGAGTCGGAGCAGTTTCGTGAGTTTTTGAAATATTCTAAGGGAAGGATAGCGAGTTTCTCTGACCCTGAGAAAATACAACTCTTTATGGATTGGTGCAACAGGAAGGGTTTGGAAGAACTTATGTTGCGCCTGAGCTCCGAATCGAGGGGCGGATGGGGAGAAAACACCTTCCTTGATTTCACTACAAAAAGAATAATCATAAGCAAAAAGGAGTTTTTCAGGAAGTTTCTGGATTTGGGCTACGTTGCAGGAATGGCACCTTATCCATACCTTATCTTAAGGGATAAAATTAAGAATTCAGAGATTGTTAAAAAGTCAGCCCAGATAGACGTTAACTCAATTTTGCAGAGACCTAATTCCTTCTATGTTTGGTACGATGACGTAAGGACTCTTGAAATCAGGAAGGGAACAGAGACCATAGTTCACAATATGATGGGATCGATGATCCAAACCAACTTCCTAACTCTTACGACAAGAGAAAACTCATATGATTTCAAGCTGCCTACGAAAAAGGACGGACACTTTGACAGAATCTATTTTTGGCTAGATTCAGTGATTCCTGTTAAGGTGGTAAAATCATAAGAATTGTGCTAAATGGAGGCAGTAGAATTATAACAATGTCGCCACTATTGTCGACGTCGACTTAGATATCCGCCGGTTAATTTAGGTTACAGAATATTTGTCGATATTTTTTTTAGACTTAAATAATTCAAGCATTTAGTAGTAAATGAGGTATTTGGAAATATGATGTTAGCACCTAGAGAGGTGGATAAAATGATGATCTGGACAGCTGCCCAGATTGCAAAAGCTAGAAAGCAGAGAGGTGTGAAATTGAATTATCCTGAGACAGTGGCCTATATTGCTGACCATGTTGTGGAAGGAGCTAGAGACGGAAAGAGTGTTGCGGAGTTGATGAAGTCTGCTAGAACTATATTGAAGAAGGCAGACGTGATGTCAGGCGTTCCAGAAATGATACATACGGTACAAGTTGAATGTACGTTTCCCGACGGAACAAAACTGGTAACAGTGCACGAACCAGTTCAATAATCAGATGGAGTATGATACAAATGGTTAAAGAAGTAAAAACAAAAGCATCGGCTAAAAAAAACAATATGGCATTAGGAGAAAGGAGGTATCTAATCCAATGATCGCAGGCGAGTATATTTTGAGTTCAGATCCAGTCATCTGCAATGAGGGCAGGAAGACAATTAAGGTGAAGGTCAAGAATACGGGCGACAGGCCATGCCAGATAGGTTCGCATACTCACTTCTTTGAAGTGAACAAAGCTTTGGAATTCCCTCGAGAAAAGGCATATGGTTACAGATTAAATATCCCGGCCGGAACGGGCGTGAGGTTTGAACCAGGCGATGAAAAGGAAGTTGAGCTGACAGAACTGGGCGGATCAAGGATTGTATACGGGTTCAATGGTCTAACAATGGGTGGGCTTAGGTCTTCTCATATAAAAAGGGCTGCTCTTGAAAAGGCTAAGAGGGCTGGATACAAAGGAGCATAGTAGGAGGTAAAAAGAGTTGGTTCTAAAATTAACAAGAAAACAATATACTGACCTGTTTGGTCCAACCAAAGGTGACAAGATACGCCTTGGAGACTCTGAGCTGTTTATAGAAGTTGAAAAAGACCTGATCTCACCAGGCGATGAGTGTGTGTTTGGCGGAGGCAAGACATTAAGGGATGGTTTGGCACAAACCCCTGGAGTAACCAATGAAAATGGGGCACTTGACTATCTTATCACGAATGCAGTGGTCCTAGACCCAGTTCTTGGAATAATAAAGGGTGATATTGGTATCAAGGACGGCAAGATTGCGGGAATAGGAAAAGCGGGCAATCCTTATACAATGGATAAGGTCGATCGTAGCTTGGTGGTCTCTGCTTGCACAGAAGCAACAGCGGGTGAACACACGATTTGTACACCTGGACATTTTGATACACACATCCACATGATCTCTCCACAACAGTACATCGACGGAATCAGTAATGGCATATGTAACATGATTGGTGGAGGAACTGGGCCAGCAGATGGTACTAATGCCACCACATGCACGCCGGGTGTGTTTAATATCAGCAGAATGATGGAGGCTGTGGAGGATACGCCTATGAATTGGGGATTCTTGGGCAAGGGGAACGACTCACATCCGGACCTTGCGACTCAAATCGAACAGATAGAGGCCGGTGCCTGTGGATTGAAAGACCACGAAGACTGGGGAACTACGGCAGCCGTCCTGGATGCATCGCTTCGAGCATGTGATGCCACGGACACTCAGTTGGCGATACATACCGACTCTATAAATGAGTGTGCCTACGTAGAGGATACAATAGATGCAATTGATGGAAGGACCTTACACACTTATCATACTGAAGGCGCGGGTGGCGGACATGCTCCTGATATAATGAAGATCGCAGGAGAGCATTTTGCATTACCCTCTTCGACGAATCCAACAAGACCTTATACTACCAATACCGTTGACGAACACTTGGATATGCTAATGTTCTGCCACCATCTTAATCCTGCAGTAGCCGAAGATGTGGCGTTCGCCGAATCCAGGATTAGGGCTGAGACTATTGCTGCCGAAGACGTATTGCATGATGAAGGTGTTC
>DASQQK010000150.1:0-52782 GCA_035643435.1 Nitrososphaeraceae archaeon
CAGGCGTCAATTGAGGTAGATGAAGAATACAAGAGATATAGATTATCACGAGCATCACAAGCTGCAAACATACAGACCAGTCGCAGGACAGGCGGAAGTAGTTCTATACGGTACGATTAGCCCTTCTCCCCAAATAAGAGATAAATACTACGGTCCGACAAGTAATCTAACTTAGAAGTAATTAGGGACGCCGGAAGTTTCTAGTCCTTGTTTGACTGAGCCATCACTTTTCAGTTTTTCATAAGCTACAATATCCACATAAACTTCATTCCAATACCTCATACAGACTAACCTCCTATAATCGCTGACTTTTTCTATTTTCTCATCCAGTACGGCATTTCTAAATACAATATCAGGCTCATTAACGCCGGCATATGAACGTAGAGGACAAGTAGCAGAGAACCGTGGGTTAATCTCAAATATTTTCATCTTCCCGTTTTGCATGGTTTCATCAAGGTTTCTGTGCTCAAATTTTGAGGCAGTTTGGGAGGACCCTATCATCTCGCCTTCTCGAACATACTTTGCTTGTATATTCACAGGTCCTGTTACACCCAATTTTTTTGCTACATTTTCAGCTGATAACCTAACCATAGGATAGTCGTCGATAAACGCCTTGTAAGTTTGTCCCCCCTTTAGATACTTCCTAATTGAGATGGATGACATGACGTATTTTGAGTTTCTGTCGATTGTTATTCCTGATGTAAATTCTTCATCTATACCTGGCAGATATTCTTGAAGCATCGGCTTCCAACCATATTCTTCAATCTTTTTGAGAGCATACTCCATCTCATAAGTTGAGTTGGTGACAAAGAGGTTGACTGAACCGAATCCCTCTCGAGGTTTGACAATTATAGGGAATCCAAACTCTTTAGTAAATTCTTCTTTGTTATCGGGAAGACAGGACTCTGCACAACTCAGATTATTAGATTTAAGAAATTTGTATGTTTCCCATTTGTCACGTGCGATTTTTATTACGTCAAGTTCGGTAACTAGCACTTTAGTCGGAGATTCCCTTTCGATTCTCTTCTTTGCAGAAGCGATAGTTACTAATTCTTCGTCGGAGCCCACAAACAGTGCATCGACCTCGTAGTTCTTTAGATGTTTGATGATTGAATCAATGTACTCCGGCTCGGATGCCTTTGGGACAATTAAACCGATATCGGATCTGTAAAGACCAGCCGCTAGTGGACTTGAATCAGCAGCCAAGATCCTATAACAGTTTGGAGTAAGAGATGAACTAGTTGCTAGTCGTAGAGATTTCATGATTCCTTGACCTATAATTCCACCAGAAGCAGTAACTAGTACTGTCACGTTCTTTTTCATTGAAAAATTTTCCAACCCCTCTCCCCGAATGATAGAAAAGTAGGTCGAGAAGACAATTTTTTCACTTATGAGATTGTTTAATTGTGTATGATAGAGAACTGCCCAAGGATGTGACCAAATTGTTGGATCTCACTCACCGCTATCGTCTAACCAAGCATAATAATGGGGCTTGTCAAATCATCGTTCAAAATCAGGGCATTTCTCCATATGTTTTCAGTTTTTTTTAATCCGAGGTTCACCGCGTAGTCAATAATGCATGCTTTGAGCATAGAGGCTCTAATTACTTTGTTGCTAATTTTCAATAGGCGTCTCGCATTCCTTTGTTCTTGCTTCAAAATTGCTAGTTCGTTTAGTACATCACGCATGTCCTCGCCATCCTTAGCCAACTCCGCTCTTTTGGATAACAGGGGACCTATCTTTGTATTGAAGTTGGAAAGAGCAGATCTCAGTTGCTCAGCATACTTCACGACTTCAGTCGAATTTCTAAACTTTAGTGATTGTAGAGCTTCTCTTTGGCCCACTCCAGAGTAGACATCCTCTGATGCCCATATGATAGTAACAGGCATTCTTATAGAAAGCTCTTTGAACACCAAACTTCCGACCATTGCGTATCCCATGCTGCCACCCGTACCTGATGCGTAGCAGCAGACGCCTAAATCTCTGGAGAGTAACAAGAGAATGGGGATAGCTCTTGGAGACAATCCATTAAGTATACTACTAGGTATCGTGTGAGAACTGTTTAGTCTAACGTTAAGGTGTCTTTTACACGACATGCAGGTTCCTGATAGGTCATAGATACCTCTTCGAATTTCATCTAGCCTGACAGAAGCTTTACTTCCACATTCGCAATGCAGCCAAACTGGGGCGTTAAGATATGTACTTTGACTAACACCCGTGTTGATACCGTTGCGCTGAAACATTGCATCACTCTCACTTAGAATTCCTGAATACTTTCTAAAATTATTGAGCAGAAAATTAAACCCACCTTCAAAAACGTCCGAAATATCTGATAATCGTACGAACAGCGTGTCGTATCCCCACAATTTATTGACCACTTTAGACACTATGAAAGAATTAAGATCCGCGTACGATCTTGCCCTGCTATATGAGTCATCCACCTCTTTCCAGAATAGTTCCAGGTTTTCAAAAAGTTTGAGTTTTTCGTTTTTTTCGAGACCCAAAGAGAGGGATCCATTCTTTATCCAAGAAGCTACATTTGTTCTCCAATGGTCAACGATCGCTTCTGGAGGAACTTCCATATTTCGAACCATTTTCCACCTGTTTGAACTTGTGACAGGCATTCTTAGTTCCAGAATGCCATCCGAGTGTCTTATACTTGGTAGCTGAGCGACCCTTATCCAAACGTCATCCATAAAATCATGATCGACTATCAAAAATAAATTGATGAATTTAGTTGCATTGTTACTCTCTCTAGTATTTTCTCTTTCTAGCATTGATTTGATAGTCTGGAGGAGGACTATCTTCTTGAATACACCTCCATAAGCAAAAAGATTTGGCTGATGTATAGCTACCAAAATCTGGGATGACTGCTCTTGCATATTCATTCTATTTTGGTTAACGGTGGAAAAATCAGTACCAGCTTCGCCATGAAAGTCAGCAATATGTTTTGCCAGCTTTCTGCGATTAGATAGAATATCCTCCGTATTAGTAACTGTTAATTGCCCTCTGATCCTTTCTACTGCATCTGACAAGCTCTCAGGCAGGGACGAAATATAATCCGATAGTGTGGGACTGTTCACTCTCTCATACTGAGAAAAAAGGGCTCTAATGCATTGTGTCGTCCTACCTACAGATGCTTCAGCACACATTGGGTATTAACAACCTATCAATCAAGCTCCATTATATAATTTTCCTGGATTTAACGCTTTGTACACCATGACTTATGAGTTAAATACTATAGCTTTTAGTGGGATTGTCTAGGAGTTAGTGCAAACAACTTGAACTAATTTGAGAATTCTACTAAATTCTCCAATTTCGTTCAAAGAATGAGCATCACTCCCCAGATGAAATTCTATATTGTGTTCTTTAAATTTGACAACCCACTCCATAGGAGGTCTGTTATATTTTGCATTTAATTCAACTATTTTACCATGTTGTTTGAGGAGCGCGCAGATTTCAGTTAGTTCTTTATCATCCAAACTAAAGCTCGGTTCTGGAGCCAAATGACCAATGACATTAACATCTGGATTCTGAATTACACTTTTAATTGCATTCATCCAAATTCCTTTGTTACCGTAAATGGTATGAAAGCTGGCGACAACAAAGTAATCCTTACTATACTTTGGAAGACAGTCAATCGATCCGTCTCTGAGAATCTTTGCTTCAAACCCTGTGATTAATTTAAGGCTCGGTCTAGTGTTATTCCTTTCGATTTCATTCACATACTTATCGATCCAATCCGATTCTTTTCTAACATGTTCTGTGAATGCCATTGTCTTTAAGCCAATTGATTCAGCATACCTAATAGCTGATTCAATATTCAGATCCGAGGATGAATGATCGTTATAACTCGTATGGACATGAAAGTCTTCCTTAATATTTATCAATCCAAGGTATTATGTTTAGATTTTTATTAATGCCTTTCGAGATCTCCAAATCTTTATAAGAAAGATCTGGATGTCATTTAAATTACCCTGGTTGTCCATTTGTCGAATGAAAAGGTATCCACGGTTATAGTTCCTGGAGCGGCTGCCCCATCAGGCATAAACGCAATAAAATCTTTGAGAATGGGGGGATTTCAAGGAAAGATAGTTGCCACTGATTCAAGTTATCTATCCCCAGGTTTTTTCATGTGTGAGGCTAACGAGGTGATACCCGAGGCTGACAGTCAGTATTTTATACATAGGCTGAATAAGATAGTCGAGAAATATGGAGTCAACTTACTATTACCCACATCTGGATTTGATATATATCCATATAGCGAATATAGAGAACAACTGAAAAAAAGAGGTGCATTTCCTGTGGTTAGCGACATGGATAGCCTCCTGACATGTAAGGATAAGTTGCTCACATATAAAAAACTAAAAAGTAAATTTGACCTTCCTTTTACTACCACTGACCCTAGGGAAATAGGTAATTTTCCCATCATGGCAAAACCTAGGTACGGAAAGGGTAGCAGAGACATTATGCGACTAGATGACAGTGACGATGTAAGATATATCACTTCCAAGATTAAAGATTTGATATTTCAGGAATTTCTTCCAGGTACCGAATATACCATAGACGTCCTATCTGATCTAGAAAAGAGAGCGTTATTGGCTGTACCTAGAGTAAGAATCCAAACTAAAGCAGGAATTTCCACAAAGGGAAAAGTGTTTAAGGATAGAAAACTCGAAGATGAATGCAAGCAGATAGCAGAATTTGTGGGGATCAGAGGACCATGTTGCATTCAAATGAAAGAGGATGTGAACGGGATTGTAAAGCTAGTAGAAGTTAATCCGAGAATGGGCGGAGGAACTATTTTCACAACACTGGCTGGTGCAAATTTTCCCATGATGCTGATAGACATGGTTGAGCAGAAAGAAGTGAAGGTGCCTGAAATTAAGGAAATTACTGTGATTAGGTACTATGAAGAGATAGTGATTCGCGCGGCCTCAGATCAGAAAGTGTCTTCAGCAGGACAAGATATTATGACTGAATCGAACCCCCAGATGTGATATACCTTTGCGATCGCTACGTTGATTAATAGCCTTCGCTTTCATTATTTTGCAATGTTCCTTTCTCAATGTCGGTAATTTCTCTGTTGTCCCACCTACTTAATGATTTGGTGAGAAGATCCGTTGCATTCTACTTTATCACTCCCTTATCCATATTCTCACATACCTTCTGCCACCAAATGTTCCTTGGATCATCTTCTAGATCTTGCATATTCATGTACCACTCATTCCCGCTTATCTTTGTTGAATAGACTCTCTTTAATCCGAACTAGTCACTATACCTTGGTCGTTTTCGGTGTCGTTTAAGTTAGGTTGAACTTGGGGTATTTGTGTAGCTTCTAATCCACTATCGACTCCAAATACTGCCATTTCGGTGATACTGGCCCAATTGTTTTCAGAATTACCATTTGCAGTAATTCTTACAAACCTTCCTTCAATATCCGAAGGTAAATTGTATTTCTCAAGTCCGGTGCCTGCACCTGTACTCTCTTCTTCAAGCACCTTCTTAAAGATGGATCCGTCGTCTGAAACGGATACAGTAAAATCATTTTTCCTTACGTCGCCTCTATACCATGCGATATCGACGCTACATATTTTGGCTTTTGAACCTAAATCAATTTGAATCCAAGATCCCACCTCATTATTAGACCACCTTGTGTTGAGATTTCTGTCTATTACATTAGACGGACCATTACCATCACTTCTCATAGCAGTTACCACTGTCGGATCGAGAATCTGACATTCAAGTACTTCATTGATATCAATAGTAGTGGTTGCTTTGCTACCAGTGGTACCTTTATTGTCTTTAGCAGTGTAAGTGAAGCTATCTGAGCCTGAGAAATTCTTATCCGGAGTATACTTCACAGTGTCACGTGACAGAGATGATAACTGACCATGTTTAGGGAGATCCTCCACGATGAAGGTTAATACAGAGCCTTCTGGATCTGATCCAGATAACATAATTGGGATAGGAATATTCATATCAGTTGAAACGCTTTTTGGGTCAGCAATTGGGGGGTCATTTGGCGGAGTGAACCCTTTTATTGACAATTCAGTTATACCGGCCCAATTATTTTTATCGTTGCCAAAAATAGTAATCCTTACGTATCTTGCATCTGCATCTGAAAGGGCATAATTTTGGGGTCGAATTGATTTGCCATTACTTATTCCCTCGTAAACTTGGTCAAAGTTTATTCCATCTTTTGAGACAGAAACCTCGAATGCATACTGTTTACTCTCTCCATTATACCAGGCTATACTTATACCACAGAGAGATTTTATTGTACCTAAATCAGCTTGTATAAAAGAACCTATTCCCAGATCTGACCAAGTTGTGGCAAAATCTCCATCTGCTGCGTTTTCAGGACGGTCTCCTGATTGACTAGAAGTGGTCATGAACTTATTAATTGGAAGGTTCTCACAGATCCTGTACTCCTGTCCCACCCGCAGTACATCATTTCCGTTTATACGTACTTCTTTAATAGCCGCAGTTTCATCTTCACTATTTCCGTAAACTGTGATTCGAATCTGCTTTGCCAGAGTGCCTGGAATAGAATATGATTCTGAAAGGTCTGAATCTCCGCTACTTTTAGTTCTAATACTATCTTTAAAATCTATGCCATTTTCAGATGCTGAAACCACAAAATTATAGGATCTCTCATCACCGTCCTCCCAAAGGATCTCTATATCACAAATCGATTTAACCGCATCAAGGTCGACCTCGAGGTACGCACCGGCGTTATCCACTGACCATTCCGTATCCTCATCCTTATCGAATGCTGACCACGGATTCATCTCATCATTTTTACTATTATCAGTGCTGCTGCTCGATACATTTTTGACATCGATCGGTTCGCTGCATTCCGTTTTTGGATTAAAAATTTTGTCATTAGTTCTTGGAATTTCTCCCAACATTCTCGGAGCATCTTGTGAGGATATTAATTGAGCACTGGTGAGATCGGATACCGAAATCACTGATAGTAAGACCAAAGATATCGTAAAAGTAATACCAACTTTTCTAGTATTGTTACTATCCCTCATGTTTGAGATTAGATTTGATAATAATCCGTTAGTAGATCTCATCCACAAACCGCATGAACATTAACTATTTATAAAGAACTGAAACATATACTAAATCTTGAGTTAGTGTGAATCGAAGATAAGTATGCATTTATGTTATCTAATATAACCGTCTGGAATAATAAATGAGCATTCTTCTAGAAATTTATAGTGTGGAATCAGTATAGAGATTTCCAGAAATTAGATATTAGCATATCCTGAGACACTATTACTAAGGACGATATGCTAGAGCTAATGCTCGATCAAAGTTTTATACCACCCGCCTCATTTTACAATACTATGGGTAAAGTCGATAAGGGGGTTGCCTGTAGCGTACAAGGATGTGATGAGATCGCCCTTAGGTCCATGAGTGGAAGCAAGGCTGCAATGGCCATTGATCTTATGATTGATTCATCCAACAAACGGGTTTACCTTTGCAGACAACATTACAGGGATTGGAAAAAAGCTACCAAAGAAGATAGAGAAAATGAACGAGCAAGATGGGACTAGGCTAGCAATTTCTTCTCTATGCTAACCCAATAGCAACTGTATTGTTCAAAACCCTTTAATCATCCAAGTAGTCCTACTAACTGCCAAGAGAATGCGAATACTTCAACTTCATGCTGATTTTTTCGAGTACGAAGCCGTTGCTAGAGAGATAGAAGAACAATACGCTGATCAGGATATATCAAAAGAGAAAGTTAGTCTCGAAGACCTAGTTGTTATACTTGTTGCGGTGGAAGAGGGCGATGAATTAGCTATTGTGGAATCTGCAGCTCTGGATATCAAACAGTATATGCGGAGGATCAAAAATAACAAATTACTAATTTACCCCTATTCTCATCTGAGCTCAAATCTGGCATCGCCACGGGAAGCTCGAGAGATCGTGAACTTAATGATGAAAGAGATGATGCAAGAAGGTATAGAAGTTAGTCGGGCACCTTTTGGATGGACTAAATCATTTTCAGTGAAGGTTAAAGCACACCCTTTGGCTGAAAATTTCAGAGTCTATGATAAGAGATCTATTGCCATATATACGGAAAAAGAGCGTCATGCGCCTTCAAACGCTGCACGCGATAACTTTGATACCACGATCTCTAGCGCGTTGAGCGCAGAGGATTCATTAAGATCGCAATGGTTTGTGATGAAACCAGATGGGAATATGATACCCTTGAATGAATATAAATATTCAGACCAGCAAATCAACCTTAGAAGTCTGATAACATATGAGATCGAGAAGAGGAGAGCTGTTGAAGAAATTCCACCTCATGTCAAATTAATGCGAAAGTTAGGTATAGCTGATTATGAACCAGCATCAGATCCCGGGAATATGCGATTCTACCCAAAGGGTCGGTTGATCAAGTCTTTAATAGAACAGTACGTTACCATGATGGTGAGAGATTATGGAGGAATAGAAATAGAAACTCCTATAATGTATGATTCGAAGCACCCCTCACTAGAGAGTTACTTTAATCGGTTTCCTGCTAGGCAATACAACATCGCTACTGACCATGGGAAACATTATTTCCTCAGATTTGCAGCCTGCTTTGGCCAATTTCTGATGGCAAAAGACTTGTTGATTTCTTACAAGAATCTACCTCTTCGACTCTACGAACTTACCAGGTATAGTTTCCGAAGGGAAAAAACTGGAGAGATTGTGGGGTTGAAAAGGTTGAGAGCATTTAGCATGCCTGACTGTCATGCCTTCTGCAGGGATATGGAAGAGGCTAAGTCGGAGCTTCTAAAAAGGTTTGACTTGTCTACGAAAGTATTAAACAATTTGGGAATATCAACCTCTAATGACATAGAGATGGCAATAAGGTTCACCGAAGCTTGCTTCCACGACAATAGGGATACGATTACTGAACTAGCTAGGAAGTTCGGGCGTCCCGTTTTGATAGAAATTTGGAAAGAGCGATTCTTCTATTTCATCTTAAAATGGGAGTTCAACTTCATAGATAATCAAGGAAAGGCTTCTGCGCTTTCTACAGATCAGATCGATATTGAAAATAGTAAACGGTACAACATAACTTTTATTGATGAAGATGGTTCGAAAAAGTACCCAGTAATTTTACATAATTCACCAAGCGGAGCAATTGAACGTGTTATATATGCATTGCTAGAGAAGGCTGCGAAAAGCTCAAAAACTGGCAGTAAGCCTACTCTGCCACTATGGCTTTCACCAACTCAATTACGTCTGATTCCTGTGACCACAAACCATACTGACTACTGCAAGGAGATAGCAACCGAAATTTCGAACAAACACATCAGAGTGGATTTAGACGATCGTGATGAATCGGTAGGAAAAAAGATTCGAGAAGCTGAAATGGAGTGGATTAATTACATCATTGTTATAGGGGATATTGAAATAAAAGAAGCAAGATTCCAAATCCGGGATCGTTTGAATCCGAAGGAAAGGAAGATCTTGACAGTTGATGGGCTAGTCAGTGAGATAGTAAATGAAACTTCGGGAATGCCATATCTACCGTTGAACCTCCCTATGTTACTATCAGAGAGACCCCAATTCGTTAGCTAATCCTTCGTGACATAAGGTTCCATTTATGAATAAGCCCTTTGCAAATTAATCAGTATCCTATAAAGGGTTTGGACAGCCAGAGTACCTTCCCTATAATCACCATTTCTAGCTGCTACCTCCACCATATCCATACCTATTAGCAATGCAGAAGGGCTTATACTCTTGATTATTTTGGCTACCTGAAAGGGGTTCAAACCATAGGGTTCAGGACAGCCGGTACAGGGAACATATGGTAGATCATATACATCTATGTCGAATGAGATATAGATAACCCTATTACGTGTAATTTGCTCTAAAAATAACAATAATTTATCAATGTTGTCATGTACGTTCCATGCGTCGAATGTGATTACGCCTTTATTTAAGGCAATCTGATTTTCCTCCCGGTCACACTGTCTTATTCCAATTTGGACGAGATCGGTCCCAGGAATATGTCCTTCGTTAATCAGGTGGTAAAAAGGGGTAGTGTGGCACATGACCATATCATTATATCTAGGTTTTAGATCTCTATGTGCGTCAAAATGAAGAACCAAAGGTTTTGTATCAGCCAATGCCTTAAGCTGGTAGTATGAGATGGTATGCTCGCCTCCCAATAAGAGTGGAAGCTTACCACTTGATTTAATATGATCTGCAGTTATACTAATAGTTGAGCCGACAGACGAAATGATGGAGCTCAGACTTGAGTTTGGATTAGGTTGAGGCATCATCAAGTCGCCCAAATCGTAAATTTTGACCTTTTCGACCAAATCAGTATTTTCTTCAAATACGTATGTTTCTATCTGTTTCGCAGAAGTCAACCTGATCGAATTCGGTCCTTCATCGGTTCCCTTTCCAAAAGAAGTTGTGACGTCCAATGGAACACCATAGACTATTACATTGGAATCGACGAGAGAAACCTTCTTGGGAAAATCGGCAAAAGAAACCCCAACTTCACCCAATTCTGGGGAAACAAAAAGTGATTGGACCTGCTCTAGGATAGACAACGAATATTGTCGAACCAAATTATAGTATAAATGTTGATAGGATGTCCATGATCAGTTTTACTTTTTTTGATTGAAATCGTGCTGATCCAATAATTTGCAGATGTGGTACGATATGAAGGTCAATATTTTCAAACACAATGCATTATAAATGGGAGCCTTCCTACAGCCTGCAAATGAATATAAGTATGAGCATGATAGCGGTTCTATCCATTTCTGCAGCTGCTATCTTAATTTTGGTAGGTGCGGGTACCTTTGGCTCCTTAGAGCCAGTTTACGCTCAGGTAAATGGCACAAATACAACTTCAACTGGAGGCGTTCCCGCTGCTGGTCTACGCTTCAATGCTGAAGAGATCGCAAAGACAAATTCATTAGCATTAGATTCTGACGCAAAAAATCTTGTCGTTTTGATACCAGATACAAGATTGGTAACGCAAGGATTCCTTCCTCAAGAGGCTACCATTGTAGAAGGAACGAAAGTTATTTGGTACAATGCTGATAATAGTACTCAAGGTAAAATTCACGGAATTTCACTTGTACAAGACAGCGATAATCAAGTTCTCCTTTCCAATAATACCATACCTGTTAATAATGGAGTTGAATACACTTTCGATTCGCAGGGAACATATACATTTTCAGATCCTACGAACACAGATCCAGCAGCTCCCTCGGGGAAAATAGTTGTTGTTGCTCCTGGAAATGCACCAGATAATTTATCAACAAATTCAACTCAGGCTACTGCAGGACTATTTGTAGTACAAGCAGAAGATAAGGACTATTTTGACATCCACTTCAATACTCTGGGATATCATGTGGAAGATAGCTACATGATACCCGGACCAGAGGGAAACGATATTCAGCTTTATGTGTATACTCAGAAGTCAGGCAAGTACTCCACAATACTCGATAGGTCTGCTATAAAGGAACAGTTCGTAAATGATCAGATAGTAGAGGACTAAGAGTAACATCAGACAGTCAAACCCTCATATACTATTTTTTTCTTAGTATCTCGTCCACATGATTTTATCGCGCTTATCTACAAGCAGAGCCGTGTATATTTTTATTTGTTATCCATCAGGGTCAAGTCCAGAGGCGTACAAACCAGTTCCGATATAGACGAAGGTGGTCAACATAAGAATACGATGGGTAGATTGTTTTGTGTAAGCCACACTAAACAGAGTCTTATTGATGCTATGCAAATTTGTCACTACCATTATTCCTCTTTAATGTCCATATTTGCTAGGGTTTTTATCAAATTGACTCTTACGACCAACGGGACACAGATAGATTTTGTATCCGTTTTACTTCTGGGTTCTCCCTCGATATTGATAGCTATCCCTTCTAATGAGATATAATCAGAATTTCAAAGGAGAAAAATATAATCAGTCTATATATGTAAAGAAGTATCGTATGAAATTGGTATTGCGATGATAGATGCAGAAATAACCGCTTGATTTGTTCTATATAATATTATCTTGGAATATTACCGCTTGCTCTATCTGCTGCTGGGTAGCATTAGGGTTAATATTTGATGCGACCAATACTGGCTGGTCGAGCTGACCGATCAATAAGAGGAAACTGATTGTTCTCAGATTGGTCGACTGGACCCCATGCTAGAGATAGCGTTCCTGTCCTGGGTAAAGTCAACTGCAACTACTTTGCCTAGAGAGTAATCAATTGCATAAATCAGGCAGCGGATGAGCTTGTCTACTCAACGACAAGTAGAATGCCTTAGAAAAGTCATTATACGATATTATGTTTAATGGAAACGATAAGTTGGCCATACTAGGTAATGATCTAATGAGAGAATGTATCTCATCTTTTGATAAAAATGAATTATATGATATGCTATGGGAATCCAGATAATAACAATGAGGAGCGGTAAGTTATGCTGATAAGATAATATTCTCACAGAACTAATATAGTAATTAGGTTATATTCGGCTATTTGCAGAAAACCTCATTTTATAATTGTGTCTACTTTGATTTCGTGCTTCATACTATACATTGCCGGACATTTTTCTTCTGCCAATTTAATTATTTCCTGTAATTGTTGCTTGCCCGCATTTGGGCTTTCGGCCTCAATGTGAAACTCGATTCCTTCTGTTATTGGTTCATCAGCTACGTCAAACGTCTTTGCAAAGTTGATATTACACCGTGCTTTCACATTTAGATTGGACAATCTTATATCTTTAGAAGAGGCTAAGGTAACAAACGTCGCTATAAAACAAGAAGTAATCCCAGCCACACAATATGCCATAGGTCCAAGTCTATTTCCATTTCCACCAAGAAATGATGGAGAGTCAATTTCAATAATTTGTTTCCCTTTTTCATACGTTAATTCTGTTTTGAATTGGTATGGCCTATCCGAATCCAAATTCCATTCAGCCTCTAATACAACTGGCTTTTTTAAGGTAGAAGGATCATGTCTTCCACTTTCGATAGTCTTTGATATTTTATCCAAGTCTACATTGTTGATGATTTTAGACATATACATTTTCTTTTATAGCGAGGATGTACATGAATTAAGCGAATACTGTGTACTGCACTGCAAGCATCATATATTAATCAGTCTAGATAGAATGACTCTAAAGATCTGGTAATTATGCTATTGGTAGCATAGTTACCTACATCATGATTCACATTCCTCCCAATCATGCTATTGGTAGCATAGTATCGCGATTAGAATTCACGGATAATCCAATGAGCCTATGCCGGTGCTCCCCAAAAGAGTTCATCCAAATTGGATTGGCGTGGTTGTCCCACTAGTGATTTGAAATTAAAATTTAGAGACGCTAGTATCTGATCAAATGTAACTTCCATGGTTTCAAGATACTTGTCCGTGTCTATTTCTTCCGGCTTTGCGAGCTCGACTGGCTTCACACCTTCCGATGTTCGCGTTTTCACATAGGAAATTATACCGCCAGCCTTTATTTCTTTCCCTTGTTCAACAAGCAATTTTGCCGCCTTGATATGCTGCGGAATACCCTTGTGCGAGTCCCTCCCTATCACGTCTGAACCATCAATTAAGCTTGATTCCCCAGTCGAGTGTGTAACCTTCTGTCCATATTTATCAGGTGACTTGTTTATCATCACGTTAAAGCTCAGATCCTGCAACGGTATCCGCTTGCTTACCAGATTTTTTGCGTTCTCCTGGAGAATACTCTTTATCTTCTCTCTTGCCGATTCGAAATCATTCTCAGAATCTACTTTACCCAAAATATCTAGCATATGAGAAAAAGCCCTTCTAATAAACGGAGGAGTATGAGACTTTTTTCCAGTCAATCCCTTAACGTCCACCGTACCATCTGATAGGACACCGAGATAATTCTTTTTCAATTCACTGAATACCACGTACCTATATGTTTTATCTATCTCTAAATCGACCCCGTATTTAGCTCTCGCCCACCTCGTAATTTCATCTACCTTGGCAGTTGACGGCCCTTTCAGAAATAAAGAATCAGTATCCCCGTAAATTACATCTACACCTATTTCTCGACATTTTTCGATTGTTGAATATGTAGTCATTCTTCCGAGTGCAGCGGTAGCGTCAGCAACAGGCAGACAATAAAGCGGAAATATTTCGGCACCCATCACGCCATAGCTTGCATTGAGGATGACCTTGATTGCCTGACTTACAACGCTGTAAAGCAGACGTTCTTCAAGTCCGATTGATTTATCCTTAGATAATTGTTTGTAGTATCTGACACGCAAATCTCTTAGAGATCCGATAAGTTGTGACGTAAGCCCCCTATTCTTCTTACAAATCCAATGCGTTGTGCCATCAATTAGCTGAGCCTTATCAGCTTTGCAATCTTGATGGGGACAGTTGACTGTTTCATAAGATAAATTATGCACTTTAATAATGCTCGGATAAAGACTAGCAAAGTCAACTACCACCACATTAAAATGAATTCCTAGCTTAGGTTCTACCACAAGTCCTCCCCGATACTTCTTTTCTTTAATGATAGCAACTGTTGATGAGGATCCTTTCGCACTAAGTTCCTCCCGTCTTGGAATAAGAAGATTATTCTTTCTATGTTCAAAGTATAGCATTCCTCGAATCCATTGGTTAACACCAAATCTAGAAACGTCTTCAAGAGATGATCGGGCAATTCTGGCTATTACTAACATAAGTTTCATGAGTAGATTGTTACCAAAGCTAGTAAGTCTGAACGTCAGATCGGCATCCCTAAGACAGTACTCCGCCAGCTTTTGTAATGGCAGCTCAGCAATGTCCAAATCTAAATCGAGCTTGCCTTCACCTAGCAGGGCTAGAGAGATGGCATTGAGCGTATATTCGGAATATTTATTACCAAATGCATAAATCTGAATTGACCTATTCTGAAATGTCCTAAATAGGTCAAGATGAATTGCGTTCTTTAGGCGAATCGGTTCCGCTGACGTTCCACGCCTTATGAAACTATCTCTTTTTACCAGTATTGGTACTTGCTCCTTTGGGATGGGAGAATGGGTAATCGGATCGATCCTGGAATCCTGCGAGCGGGAGTATAGATAGGGAAGATCAAAATCATCGCCATTATACGTGATAACTATCGGATAGGAATTTATTAGCATAAACGTCTTTTCTATTAGTTCCTTTTCAGTGGGGCACAGTTCGGCTTCAGGCATTTTCGCCCTCTCAACTGTATTAGAGTTTCTTCCGTCCAGAACAAGAACCTTCCTGAAGCCGTCAGTACCTACTAGCCCCACGGCGATTACTCTTCTATCATGCTCGCGAGGTGTAGGCATTTGACCTTCTTCCGACTCGACCTCGATGTCCAGTGCAACTCTTTTGAGTTCTGGTATAGGTTGGTTTAGTAGACTAGCCCAACTGATAACTTGACTCTGGTAACCGTCATTTGGAATATGCTGAGATTCATCATTCTTCTTACCGTTATCACCATTATTCAATATAAGATGCATAAGGGCCTCTTTAACTGCTTCAGAAATACCATATTCCTCACTAACAATGGAGTCACCTTTGCGTCTATAATATGATCCCGGAATGAGTCCGGAATCGTAAAGATAGTTTTCATGATACTTGATGTCCGCTTCCCAGCATCGCACTCTCTCTCTTACACTATTCTCGGTTCCACCAATGGATAGCGGGTCTGGAGCCACGATCTTTAGAACTTCAATAATCTGATCATTGATTAAATCTCGTTTCTTTGTCCGCTGTATTGATAATTTCTTTTCTTCAGTGCATATTGCCTCCGCTCTGTCCCTGTACTCCATTTTAGTATAGCAGTAAGGTCTGTGATTGGTCCTATCCCTCCAGGCGACAAGCCCATTCTCATCAAAATCATAAAACAAAAGATAGACAGCCTGTTCATCACCTACATAGACAGATGAAAGGAGAAGCCCAACCTGGCCATCCGAAAGCTCTGGCAAATCATGGAATCTTTTCCTTTTCTCAGATGATGTTATGGGTGACACGATATCTCAATCTTTAATGATGGATATAAAGAAATATTCAATATACGATACAGTGGCGCTACGCATTATAAATCAAGATAGCCGTTATCAATTTTTGTCTATCATGTCAGCAACTAATTGAGACTCATTTTGCTATATATTTTGAAATTTACAATATGCAAGTCATGACCTTTAACGATTTTCTCTTACCAGTTGAGAATGTGAAGTTTTACAGCAAATGTCCTGTCGAGTATTCTGGAAAGAAATATAAGCTATTGTTGACCGACAGGAGGATTATTTTATTCGCCAAACGAGGGCATATCCATAAGACAAATGATATTGTGAGCGAGAGACTAGATCGATTGCATGGCTTAGAATACGTTGAGAACGGATTTTTATTCAGAAAGGCCAAGATCTGCATACAGGGTACGGAAAAAGTGGAAATCCGCGGACCGGTAGCAGAACTAAGAATATTGTTTAATAGTGCGCAGAAGTTAGTGAATCTTCATTGAAGGAAACCAAGGATCTATTGAGTTAATGACACCTCAATATACACATCGTCAGGTATTTTTAAGCGCATTAACTGCCTAATTGCTCTATCGTCTGCTCCCAAATCAATAACTCGTCTATGGATTCTTAATTCGTATTTATCGTAGGTATTGGTCCCTTGCCCACAAGGCGATTTTCTTGTCACGACCTTCATCTTCTTCGTGGGCAATGGGTGAGGTCCCTTCAGTCTTATTCCGTTTTTTTCACCCAGTCCTTTAATTTCAGAGCAAACTGTCTCTAGGGTAGAAAGATTAGTACTTGTCAGTTTTATCCTTGCTTCTTGAGGCAACTGTATCACTTATTTCTTGCCTGGTTCATATTTTTCTACAATCCCTTTCACGACACCCGCTGCAATTGTGGTTCCCATATCCCTGAGCGCAAATCTTCCAATTTCGGGGAACTCTTTGAAAGTCTCAATCGCAAGTGGTCGGGTAGGTTTCACTCTTACTATGGCAGCATCACCAGTTTTTAGGAATTTTGGCTTTTCCTCTACGATTCCCCCCGTCTTCGCATCTATCTTTGCTACGAAATCCGAGAGAGTAGCAGCTACTTGCGCTGTATGGG
The DNA here is from genome assembly GCA_035643435.1 of Nitrososphaeraceae archaeon. Taxonomy (GTDB): domain Archaea; phylum Thermoproteota; class Nitrososphaeria; order Nitrososphaerales; family Nitrososphaeraceae; genus TH5896. The sequence goes on from DASQQK010000150.1 coordinate 17,105, forward strand.
CATGTAGAACTGGAGTATATCCGGGAGCCATCGCCGTGGGATGATGAATCACAATTATTTGTGCCTCAAATTCCCGGGCGACAGAGGGGGGCTTATCCACTGATCCCAGCACGTCCCCTCGTTTTATTGATTTCCTGTCAACCCCTCGCAGGTTAAAACCTATGTTATCGCCTGCTTCAGCCGATTCCATCTGAGTATGATGGGTCTCTATCGACTTCACCTCACCAACCACTCCAGACGGCATCACTATCACCTTGTCATTAGCCCTAACAACTCCTGTTTCAACTCGACCTACTGGTACCGTTCCTACGCCAGTTATAGTATAAACATCTTGAATTGGAATTCTAAGAGGCTTTCCGATCGGTTTCTCTGGAGCCTCAAACATGTCTAGAGCTTCTGCGAGTGTGGGACCTTTGTACCATGGCGTATTTTCAGAGAGTTTAATCAAATTGTCACCTTTCCAAGCAGAAACTGGTATAAATTGAACTTTGCTCGTGTTGTACCCTACCAACTTCAGCATTTTCTCTACTAGATCTCTCACTTCTTTGTATCTCTGCTCCGAATAACCAACATCGTCCATCTTGTTCAAGGCCACAGCTATTTGGCTTACGCCCAAGGTACGGGATAAAAATGCATGCTCACGTGCTTGACCTCCAGGATCAGTGGCGGCTTCGGTCTCTCCTGGTTTCACTGAGACCACAAGAACGGCAGCATCAGCTTCAGAGGCTCCAGTAATCATATTTTTGATAAAATCTCTATGACCTGGGGCGTCAATAAGTGTATAAAAGAACTTTTGAGTCTCAAATTTCTGGAAAGCAAGGTCTATCGTTACACCTCTATCCCTTTCTTCCTTAATGCTATCCAAGACCCAGGCATACTTAAAAGTATCACCCTTTCCGGTGGCTTCAGATTCCTTCGCATATGCGTCAATAGTTCGTTGATCAATAACTTTTAAGTCCACCATTAAATGACCAACAGTAGTCGATTTACCGTTATCAACATGACCTACAACAACTAGGTTCATGTGAGGTTTCTTGCTTGCGCTCATAACGGTAGAACATTAATAGGGCTTTATTTGTATTTCGTTGATCACTTGTAAAGTTACTCACGCATGGGAGTAGGATCTATTCTGTTGAAGTCATCTTCAATACGCACGATATCGTCTTCATCAAAATGGCCATATGAAATCTCCAGCACAGTACATCCATTTGCTAATCCTTTGATTCGATGACGACTGTTTGAATTAATTGTGATGTTATCGCCTTCCCTTACGTTAAAGGTCTTGCCATCAATCTCAACTTCTGCAGTCCCACTTATTATCCTCCAGAATTCATTTCTGTGTGCGTGGTATTGGAGACTCAACCTATGGTTAGGAGTAATATAAATTAATTTGACCGTGCTAATCTTGTTTTCATGAAATTTTTCGAACCTGCCCCAAGGCCTATCCTCTGAGTATATCTTCATAATATTAAAAAGAGAGCAGCTGTTTAAAAGTGGTTAACTCGTATGATGATAATACTTTAATTAAAGGAATTTTATACACAAAAAATAGTATTGGAGGACAGATCATGTGATTGTACACGACAGCAACATCCATCATGCGATGGTATTATTAGGGGACCTAAACCAGCTCACAGTGTTAGACTTTGTATGTGTCCTTGTCACTCAAGCAATTATCAAATGATGAAGCGCATCACATCAGCATTGAACACATCGATTGGAGTACGTGGAAATGAGTCGTGGTCCAGCCCGTAGTACTATGATGACGCTCTAGAAACTTTGTTATAATGATTCTCTGACAGTCTCATTTCCAAGCTGCCTACTTCAATTCCCTTAACTGGGAATTTGCTGGGAAAGCTCTTCGATATTCTCTAGACATTGCATCACGAGTTCACGGCTACGATGCATGACCCACGATGCAAATTTGTCAGGGGTGAAGATGTACTGCTGATAAAAACTTGGCGGAACAAATCCACCGTATACAATCACTTGCACGATAATGAAATCTTTACAGACTGTAGCGATTTCTTCTTCAGCTGATTGCTCAGATTCTTCCATAGTTTTTCTGTACAATAAGATAGGATGGTTTAGTCTTCCTGAAAGTAGCGAGGTCTTTACAAGTTTATCTTGAAGCCTCTCGACTAACCATTCATCCAGTGTGACCTGCCCACTGTCAAGAGCAATCTGCTTGCGATCAATCAATGGCACCCATTTTCCAACTTTTTGTATTTAATTTAAAGGGGTTACGATACTTTACAAAATGCTAAAATAACGCTGGTTGCACTGAACCTCAAATTGAGATAAGTATTTCTCGACCATCTAAATCAATCGCTTCATAGTTCACATCATCTAAGGCGTTCAAGGAGAACACAATCTCATCGACTCTTACCAGGAACTTTAATTCGTCTTTTAGCTGAGAAAGGTCCTCAATTTCTGATTTCTCAAGTCTTGCTACATGAGCAATTGGTAATATGTCAGTCGGATTGCGGCCATGCTCCTTTCTCAGTTGCTGCATATTTCTGGCCAAATCTCTTAGAAAACCCAGCTTTATGAGATAGGTGGATCGAGAGGTAGAGATAAATACTACAAGACCATCGAGTTCCACACTGGAATAGCCACCTAAGGGGAAATATTCCATAATAAGATCGTTTTCATCTAGTTCGATCTGGTCATTTAGAATATTCACCGTTATCTTACCGTCTCTAATCAAGGATTGAAGAACCTTGGCCTTATCGAGCTTTTCAAATTCTTGTATTAAAGGGGTTATCTTACTCTTGACTCTTGGTGCTACACTTTTTGTGGAAATATGCATTTCTAATGATATTGGAGCGTCCTTTGTTAGTAATGAACTCAGTTTGGAAGTTTGTGACTTGAAAGATGGAATTTCAATGAGTCGACAGGTTTGGGCGTTTATCTGGTTTCTCAGAATCTCTGTTAGATCAGGTCTGTCAAGAAAACGAATATTAGTGGAGAATATTAGAGCTTCACTGACTGGCCACCTTCGTTTCAGCTTGGCCTTCATTCTGGCTGCATTAGAAAGAGATATAATGTTTTTCAAGAGATCAAATCCTGATTCTACATCATGATTCACATAGTCATTACTAGGGATTGGCCACTTCTCTAGTATTACACTTTCATTATCCTTGAAGCACATTAGGTATAGGTATTCCGTCACAAAAGGAGAAATCGGATGAAGTATGATATCAATATTCTTTAGTACGTGGTTTAATACAGAGTATATAGATATTCGTCTTTCCCATGATTCTCGACTGTCGTCCCATAAATCATTCCTGACAATAGGGATATAGGTTTGACTGAGAAAATTTATTATGAATTCCTCAAGCAATTTCGCTGCTTCATGAAATCTGCATTCGTCAAAGGCCTTTACAAAATTTGAAATTAGGAATTGAAACTTCGACAGTAACCATATTTCGGAAACAGATAGAAGATTTCTGCTCTCTGCCCAATCGAGACTATGACTTTTTGGATCGTATTTGTCATATGTACTATTCTGAGAAAAATATACATGCAGATAGTACAGTGTGCTAATGATCTGATGTGGTCTACTCGACATTTCTCTTATATCAAAGTTCAAAGATTCAGAAGGGGAGGACTTCCATAAGAAGTAGTACCTAATTATATCCACAGGATTATCGGATAGGAATTTTACAGAGTCGATCACATTCCCTAAACTCTTGCTCATCTTATTACCCTTTTCGTCAAGTACATGGCCTTGGAATAGAAATGATTGATAAGGAGAAGCGGCTGACCCGGATAGGATTACGTTCTCTAGCAACATTGTATAAGCCCATCCTCTGGTCTGATCAATCCCCTCAGTAAGGAACTGAGATGGAATCAGTTCGTGATATTCACTATCAGTCAATGAAGCATATGGAGCAGCTCCGCTATTATGCCAAGTATCTAGAACAAATTGTTCTCGTTGCATTATCGACCCACACAAGTCACATCGAATATTAATTCTGTCTAACTGAGGTCTATGCAATGGAAATTGCTCTCCGTCTGGCAGACTAATGGCCCTCTCTACGATTTGCTTCCGTGTATGCAGCAGATCCTTCTTTTTACAATTTGTGCACGACCATATAGGAAGAGGAGTGCCCCACAATCGTTCTCTTGTAATGCACCATGGCACTTTTTCCTTAATGATCTCAATAAACCTGTTCCTAGAAGCGGTGAAATAATATTTCACACCTTGAGCTGCGTCCAAGGGTTTCGGGCCTAGGATTTCGGTCATATAAAAATATTCGCGTCGGGACAGCCAGACCAGTTTATGATGAGAACGCCAACATGTAGGATATTGGTGTTTGATTCGTCCTGCTTTGATGTAATGACTGGTGGATTTTAACTTCTGAATAACAAGGGCATCAGCATCTCTAACAAATAACTTATTGAATATACCAGCCTCCTCAGTAAACATCACCCTATCGTCTATTGGAGCAAATAGAGGAATACCTCTCTTAGTAGCAATCTGAAAGTCCATCTCTCCATTAGCTGGAGACAAATGTACTATTCCGCTTCCAGTACCGGTATCAACAAAGCTCTCTGCTACAATTAGGTGTATTGTTCCTCCATTTGCTAACGTTTCTAGTCCAGGTATCATATGAAGAAAAGGGTGTATGTACCTCTGTCCTTCAAGTTCCCTTCCCAACACAGTTCTTATTATTTCGAATTCCCTAATATCCAGATAATCAAAAAGCTCTTCTAGTCTTTCTATCGCGAGGACCCAAATCTCCTTACCTGCTTTGACGTATGCATATTTTGCGTCGGGATTTACGGCTACTAATTCATCAGTAACAAGCGTGAAGGGCATAGTCGTCCATACCACCAAAAAAACATTCTGGTCTACCAACTTGACCTTGTAATATAGAGATGGATCTTCCACATTTTCATACCCCTGGTTAACTTCTGCGTTACTAAGTGAAGTTTGACACGATGGGCAATATGGTACTACGCGAAAACCTTCCTTCAATATACCTTGTTCCCATGCCCTTTGGAGATACCTCCACTCCCTTTCTATATATTCATCTTTGTAGGTCCAGTACGCGCTAGAATAGTCAAAGGACATTCCAAGTAACTTATCGGATTCGATCCACTTTGCATTATACCTATGGATGAGGGATATACATGCTTCTACCAATCTCTCTGCCCCAACTTTCTGGATATTCTCAATCTTGCTGCCGGTGAGACCCAGTTCCTTCTCTGCCTGCAACTCAACTGGTAATCCTTGAGTATCCCAACCGGCCCGGAATACAACCCTGTACTTCTGAAGCGTCTTAATCCTGAACCATGCATCTTTTATAACACGTCCCCGTAGATGACCCAGATGTGGGTCCCCATTCATGGTCGGTGGACCTTCGATAAAGCCTACCAGGGGACAGTTCCCTAACTCTCTTTGGATGAGTTGTAGAAGATTAACTTTATTCCATCGCTCCTTGACAAATTTCTCAATTGCTTTAGCATCAAATGTAGGAAGCAAATCCAACTCTATGCCAGCGATCTTTCCTTAACCCTCTTTATATTTTTGGCATGTCCCTGGTGGCAATAGAAACATAATAATGACCCCTAAGGATTTGTTACCAAAATTGTCTATTGTAAATAAAATATCGGCGATGACTGAACCATTAGGAAATATTAACGTAGTTATAGAAATCCCTAAGGACAGCAGAATCAAGTACGAGTTAGATCGTGATACAGGAGTTTTGTTTGTAGATAGAAAACTATACACTTCAATGGTATATCCATTTAACTATGGATTCCTGCCGGGAACATTGGAAGAAGATGGAGACCCAGTAGATGTATTGCTGTTAAGTGAGGAAAGCCTCTTTCCTATGTCAGTTGCACGTGCGGTTCCTTTAGGAGTGTTGTTAACAGAAGACGAGGAAGGAAAGGATTCGAAGATAATTGCTGTACCTAGTCCAAAGCTAGACCCAGCATATTCAACCATAAAGCAATTATCAGATATCCCAGCAAGCATATTAGATAAGGTTAAGCATTTTTTTGAACATTACAAAGAGCTAGAACCAGGAAAGTTTGTAAAGGTAGTCGGCTATGCTAACGATCAGGTAGCAAAACAAAAAATAAAGGAAGCAGTTGAAAGATATTCAGCCAGAAATCGTTAAAGCGCTTTGAATTGGTCGCTCCATTTAATGTAGGACTTGAGCATTTCTGCACTAACACTGGGTTTCCTAACCTTAAAGATTTCCTTGAAATCTGATACGCTTATCAACCTGGGGTTTGAATTGGTATTCATCGCCATTCCACTTTCAAATAGTTCATTTACAACTCTAAGCTGAGCAGCTTGACAAATATCCTTTATGTCGCTAGCACTATAGCCCTCACAAAGCTTAGCCAAATCGTCCGGTTTTAAAGACTTATCACGATTCAATGGACGTATATACTGACGGAACAATTCTACTCGAGTCGGAAGAGATGGGAGTGAAACATTGATACGCTTCTGGAACCTTCGGAGAAATCCTGCCTCCAAAGTCCAAGGCTTGTTTGTTGCTCCGATTACATATAATTGAGAATCTTTCGACTTCATGTTTATACCATCCATTTCAGTAAGAAATTGATTTTTTACCCTTACCTCTCCGCCTATCTCACTAGTTCTGGTTCCAAGTAATGAATCAATTTCATCAATAAATAAAAGAACGGGAACCCCTTCGTTCTTGTGGAGCCGCCTCGCTAGCGTAAATAGTTTAGAAACATTTTTCTCTGCCTCGCCCAACCATTTGCTCATCATGCTTGCCGCATCAACATTCAGAAAATATCCATCTATTTCAGTAGCAGCAGCAGCGGCCAGTAAAGTCTTGCCACAACCAGGTGGACCAAATAAAAGAATCCCTCTGGGCCATCCTAGCGGAAATAAGTCAGAACGTTTAGAAGGATAAACGATTGACTCCCGTATTGCTCGTTTTGCATCGTCCAGACCAATCACCTCTTCCCACTTCACCCTCGGCTTTTCTTTAAGCACAAGATCGTCGAAGTTCGGATCGGAATTTGATGATGATTCTGACCTAGTGGCTTGGTGTCCGAAATCCATAGGATGGTTCTTCTGTTTCAGCTCATTTCGCATTTCTTTAGAATCCTGACCCTTGGAATCATTTGTTGACTGAGGAAAGAATCCACCTGCGGCTTTCGAATTCAGTTCCGACGAAAGCAAGAGTGTTCGCATTCGATTCTGGTACGCATTAGCTCTCTCTCTATATACTCTGTTCAATCTATACTCTGGATATATTTGGACTAACTTCACCAGTGCGTCTATGGCCCTCTGATAGAATTGGATGGCCATCCCTCTCGAGCCTTGGGAGTCAAGCCTGATAGCTTCAGCTGCGAATTTGCTTGCGGTATTTTCCAGTTCCTGTGGAGCAAGACTCATGATAACTATAATCATTTGGAATTGGTGTGTCACTTTGAATTATTAAGATGTAAATTGATATTGTGCAATAAACTAAATATTTTGAACCTAATTCGAGTCATGGTATCTCATAGTCCTTGCCTGTGCGTTGTTTCCAGCTGACTCAACTTTTGCTAGCTAACCCAGCATGTTATCGTGTCTCAGTCGATGAGTCTGTTATGTATGTTATTACTGTCCTATTTGTCAGTCGTACTGTAGTGTCTACTGATTTCCTATTCAGCAAACGTCAAGGGATTTGAATCTTAACCGCATACTCATTTAATGCTGACCATCAAATTAATGTTGGTTTCCATATGTAAAGCAAATGACATCTACCTTCGAGAAGCTCTAAATCTACCTAGAGGTCACGAATGTGATGGGCGATAGTAATAAATTTTACGTGAATGTTAGGAAGTTCATCATGTTAAATATTCTTGGTTATGGTCCATTAGAACATCAGGTCGAAATCGATACAAGAGAGATCTTTCCAAATAACTATAATGTATGACATTCGTAAGACATCTACTGCAAGAGCGTACGGGCAAATGTATAATATGGGCCGAAAGGGAGTTGAACCCTCGACCTTTCGATTATCAGTCGAACGCTCCACCAAGCTGAGCTATCGGCCCATTATATGCTATTGATTTTCAAATCATGTGTTATTTATTCGTGTGGGTTCTCTCAGAAGATCACGAAATCATTAACGACTGAAGAAAATGCATTTAAGTGTATGCTCGGTGATATTTTCTGTCAATCAATGCCTGAAAAAATCCAGAGAGTGGCCATTGCGACAAAATTGAATAACAAGGAAGCGCAAGATACTGCTCAACTTATTGTCAAAATCCTAGGTTCACACGATATCGTCTCATATTCAATCTTGCCGTTAACTCTTGATGGATCAACTCCGGCATCGTATTCTGACTTGAAAGAAGCAAGTATAGATATCATGCTTGCAATTGGCGGTGATGGGACTACTCTGAGAGCATGCAGAGGGATGCCACCGAATACGCCGATCTTACCGATGAATATTGGTGGAAATAGGGGTATTCTGTCTGAGGTAGGCGCAGATATGATAGAAAAATCTATATATAATACTCTCAGCGGTGAATACCTTTTGGAGCGAACACTCAGAATTTTTGCGATCGCTAACGGACAACAAACCTTTCCTGCATTGAACGAGATCTTATGCACAAGATCGAACGTCATGAGGACACCGTACTTCTCCATAAATACTTTAGATGATGTAATTAACCAGAGGATGGATGGTGTTGCAGTATCAACTCCGACCGGCTCTACCGGTCATTGTTATTCTCTGGGCGGTCCGTTATTGCAAGGTAATCTAGAATCTTTGGTCATAGTTCCAGTGGGATCAATTAATCGAATGCCCAGCATTGTCGTTCCTGTTAATAATATCGTTATTAAAAGCAATTATGATATGAACCTAATTGTAGATGGGCAAGAAATATATCCAATTCGCTCAGATCAGAAAATTTTGATATCGCGATATCCAATAGATGTAACTTTTATACGCTTTAAAAAGAGAGGCCTTAAACAATTGGTTAAATTAGGGTTTTGAAGCGGTGAGTGTCACCGGACGGACTATCCTTGAATCAAATTTCGTAACCATATGAGTAGATCAAGCGGACTAGCAGCAACGTGATCTGCGTTTTCGAAATCATACGCGTCGATTATTTCACTATTGGTCATTAAACATATGATGAGGCGAGCTGCAAGTTTGTTTCGAAGCACAAGAGATGCAGAGTATAAAAAACGAAGGGAACTCTCAACATATGAGCAAATACACAAGATAATAAGACCTGTTTTATTTCCCCATAATCGAGTTACATAACGCTGAAAATCAATATCAAAGAAAGGATCAAGTGCGCCTTCTACATTACCAATATAACGTGTATCACAATTTTCGAAGCGAAGTGACAATTCGATAATCTTTGAATGTATTACTGCATCTTCAGAGCCACAGACAACTAGTGCTGAGACCGGTCTCTTCTCACTTTCGTAAATACTATACTTGATGAAATCCAATATCTCTGTAATGACACTTTGAAAGTTAAGTCGCTCCGCTCTGTTAAGTCGTCCTCTGCTGTAAAGTTCACCAACAGTATTGACCGTTGGCATGAAGACGTCTGTAAGAAGCTTCAGTTTATCGGCGCCAGAATTAATTGCATTAATAACTAATTTCGATGATAAATCATTGCTGCCAACCAAAATTGCATTCATAAATCTCTGCTGCAAATCATTGTAGTTGATTGAAGATCCGAGATAATTCATTCCAGATTCAAGGAACCATATATTTACGGTCCCGATTTTCTTCTTTCGTATCAACCCAATAGAATGCAATTGATCAAGATACTTGGTAATTGTCATCCTATTGATCCCAGTCTTATCAGCTAATTCGACGCCAGACATTCCAGCCGTTTGATGCTCAAGGATACTGAAGATTTTCCTTTTGACCTCTTCAAATGTATATCTTCTATACACGGTAACCTAACAAGCTATGGATGATAAATCTCTTCTGAATAACTGGTAGTTAGCGATTTGTAAATCAAGATGGTATAATAGAGATCCGTGTTAACGCCCATACTCGGTGTCCATCTCATTTCAAAAGACTAACGAGATTATCATCAAGACCAAAAAGCATAAATTAGATTCATAAATCGCATGCGTTGGTGATGACCAAGAAAAAAGTTGTCCTTGCATACTCAGGAGGTCTAGATACATCTGTATGCATTAGGTATTTGCAGAAGTTTCATGATGCTGCTGTTACGACCCTAACAGTGGATTGCGGCCAGGATGAAGATTTTTCTGAAATCGAAAACAGGGCTCTTGCGGTTGGAGCTGTTAAGCATATTCACATTGATTCAAAGGAAGAATTTGCAGAGGAGTATATCAGCAGATCCATTAAAGCAAATGCGCTCTACCAGGGAAAGTATCCTTTGGCAACTGCTCTAGCTCGCCCTTTAATAGCCTCGAAATTAGTTGAAGTGGCATCAGCCGAAAACTCGAAGTTAGTCGCACATGGATGTACTGGGAAAGGGAACGATCAGGTCAGATTTGATATAACTATAAAATCAATTAATCCAGAGCTCAATATTATAGCTCCCATAAGAGACATGAATTTGAGTCGTGATGAAGAGCTCAAATTTGCCATGAAAGAAAATATACCCATCTCGTTGGAGGCTAAGAAGTACAGTATTGACGTTAACTTGTGGGGGAGGGCCATTGAGGGCGGAGAATTGGAGGATGCGAGCGTGGAACCTCCTGAAAATTTGTTTCACTTTGTCAGTCAACGTTCCAATGAAACAAGGTACGTAGAGATTGAGTTTAAATCAGGCATACCTATCTCATTGGACGGTAATATGCTAAAGCTACAGGATCTAATTGTAGAGATGAATAAGATAGCCGGCTCTCATGGGATAGGTATAGTGGATTTGATTGAGAATCGGATTGTTGGTATTAAGTCTCGCGAGATTTACGAAGCACCTGCCGCCATTTCACTCATCGAATGTCACAAGGATCTTGAAAACTTAGTACTTACTGATCATGAGATCAATTTCAAACAGATTATAGAAGAAAAATGGAGCTGGCTAGTTTACTCAGGTCTATGGCTTGAACCTTTGAGGAGGGATTTGGATGAATTCATAAATAAGGTTCAATCGAGAGTTGATGGAACAGTGAAGCTAAGACTTCAAAATGGTTCTTGCCGAGTCGTTGGAAGGACCTCAAACAATGCGATTTATGAACCAAAGGCAGCTACCTATTCAAGCGAATCAGTTTTTGACCAAAGTCTTGCAAAGGGATTTATAGAATTATGGGGTAAACAATCGGTCCTTTCGAATCAGATATCATCAGGCGTGAAACCTGCTTGATCTCAGTCTAAACGCATGGGGATATTTTATATCTAGATTGCCTACCCGGAAATCTAGTTTGTCAGTTCAACAACAAGATCAGACGATATCTCGGGCTAAGATTTGTGATGTGGATATAAAAATTCATAAATCGATTAAAAAGATTATACTCCGTATATGAAGGTAGGTGTTATCGGAGCATCAGGTTATGTAGGTGGCGAGCTTCTGCGGCTGCTATCTACTCACCCAGAAGTTGAGGTGAATATGATAACCTCTAGACAGAGAGCTGGTGAGCTTGTTCATCGTGTTCATCCCAGCCTTAAGGGGTTCATAGATCTATCTTTCTCAACCCTAGATACAGAAAAGCTATCAGATAAATGTGATCTAGTTTTCACATCACTCCCTCATGGCAAATCAAGTAGCATTGTAAAGGATCTTTATGATCGTGGTATGAGAATTATCGATCTTTCAGCTGATTTCCGTCTAAGGGATCCAAAGGATTACGTCAAATGGTACGGATGGGAACATCCCTTCCCTGAAATGCTCTCCTTGTCCGCTTACGGAGTTCCTGAATTCAATAGAGAAAAAATAAGGGATTCACGATTGGTTTCTTGCCCAGGATGTATGGCAGTCACGTCACTTATCTCAATAAGACCCCTGATTGAAAAGGATCTGGTTGACACTGATCATATCGTAGTCGATAGCAAGATCGGCTCATCCGGAGCCGGCGCAACTGAAAACGCGGGTACGCATCATGCTATGCGTTATGGAGTAATTCGGCCATATAAGCCCGCTAAACATAGACACACTGCAGAGATAGAACAGGAATTGGCAAAGGTCACTAAGAGTCCCATAAAAGTCAGCATGAGCCCCCATGCCGTCAACATTGTACGAGGAATCCTAACAACTAATCATATTTTTATGAAAAGAGAGGTCACAGAATTGGAACTATGGAAAATTTATCGTGCGTCGTATAGCACTGAACAGTTCGTACGTCTGATAAGGGATAAAAAGGGACTGTACAAGTTTCCAGATCCCAAATTTCTTATAGGCTCAAACTTCTGTGACATAGGTTTTGACATCGATGAGGATAACAATAGAATTGTTGCGCTGTCAGCATCAGATAATTTGATGAAAGGCGCCGCTGGTTCTGCAATTCAAAACATGAACGTGATGTTTGGTTTCAGCGAAGCAGACGGACTGAAATTCACACCAATTACCCCGGTATGATAGTAGTTAAGATTGGGGGTAGTATAGTCTCAGATAGTTTGCACGCTTCGATTTTTGACGACCTGGCAATGCTATTGCGCAGGGAAAGGATAGTTATTGTTCATGGGGGAGGGAAACAGGTCACCAGTATTGCTGATAGGCTCGGCATAAAGCAACAATTCATAGTGTCTCCTGGAGGCATCAAGAGTAGATACACTGATCGGGACACTGTAGAAGCGTATACGATGGTCATGTCCGGCCAAGTGAACAAGTCAATTGTGAAGAATCTGATTAGACGTGGTATAAATGCTGTTGGCATTGCAGGGGTAGATGGCGGACTTCTAAGGGCTGAGCGAAAGAAGAAACTCTTGATCATAAACGACAAAGGTAGAAAAATGTCTATTGATGGAGGTTATACTGGTAAGATCAACCATGTAAACAATTCTCTTATTGACGTTCTGCTCGACAATCACTTCTTACCCGTAATCTCACCAATTGCATTGGGAGAAGAATTTGAATATCTTAACGTTGATGGTGATAGAGCAGCAGCTCATATTGCCGGTAAAATGCGAGCAGACAAAGTCATCTTTCTCACTAATGTGTCTGGCCTACAAATCGATGGGAAACTGATTGAAAATCTGAGCCTAGAAGAGGCGAAAAGAATGCTCCCCAAGATTGGTTTTGGAATGGAAAAGAAAATCTTAGCTTGCACCGAGGCTTTGGAGCTTGGAGTGGGAGAGGCGATAGTGGGCAGTGGTTCAAGAGAAAATCCGATACGCACATTATTGGATCATGAAAACTGTACGGTGATTAAAGCACATGAATAGTGAGGATGACTTCCTAGGTCGCCTGTACCAACGTTTTCCAATTGTTATCGAGCGTGGAAAGGGCGCCAAGGTATGGGATACTGCAGGCAAAGAGTATATTGATTGTATGGCTGGGTACGGGGTAGCTTTGGTAGGGCATTGCAATGACAGAGTTGTGAATGCCATCAAAGATCAGATAGATAAGCTGATGGTATGTCACATGTCAACTTATAATACTTCCAGGGCAAACATGCTCAATAAATTATCCAAAATAGCTCCCAAGGGGCTCGATAGATTTTTTTTCTCAAATTCGGGAGCAGAGGCCGTGGAAACAGCTCTCAAATTTTCAAGAAAGTTTAGTGGTAAACCTGGCGTAATTTCAATGAATGGAGGCTACCATGGTAAAACCTTAGGTGCGCTATCCATAACTTCTAGCGAAAAATATAGGAAGCCATTTGAACCCCTATTGGACTACATTAAATTCGTTCCTTACGGAAATACTACCAAGCTGATTGATTCTATAGATGATAAGACTGGAACTGTTATCTTGGAACCGATTCAGGGCGAAAGCGGAATCATATTGCCTCCCCCAGGATTTATTCAAGAGGTCCGAGAAATCTGTTCGAGGAATTCTCTTGTTTTGATTTTCGATGAGATTCAGTCCGGTTTTGGTAGAACAGGCAAGATGTGGGCTGCTGAGAATTGGAATACGATTCCCGACGTCATATGCGTAGCGAAAGGTATAGCAGGAGGGTTTCCTATGGGCTTAACCATAACTAAGACTGAAATTATGGAGAGCATGAAAATTGGCGAACATTCCTCTACTTTTGCAGGTAATCCGCTAGCATGCGTTGCTGCTAATGCGTCTATAGACGCACTGCTACTTGATGGTTTGATCGAGAACTCTGCTGAAACTGGACAGTATTTCAAGGATTTATTGCTTGGGCTTAAAGAAAAACACAAAATAGTAAGAGAGGTGAGGGGGTTGGGGATGATGCTTGCGTTGGAACTTAGATTTGATGTTAGAAATATACTTATGGATGGCATCTCAAATGGTATTCTAATGTTATATTCAGGTCGAAACATCATAAGATTGCTACCACCCTTGGTAATCGATCGAGAACTGGTCTTAAGGTTTGTTACAACCTTAGATAGATTACTATCACTGGAGGAAGAAAAGAGATCTGTTTGAATCCATGGATCCTACCGATGTCAAGATAATCAAGATCCTTCAGTCAGATTCTAGGAAAGCTTTTGTCGAAATAGCAAATGAAATAGGCTTATCCGAGTCTGCCGTCAGGAGACGGGTCAAGAACCTGACAAAACGGGAAATCATCAAGAAGTTTACCGTAGAAATAAGTACTGGCGATAAAACAAGTGCTATCACACTGATATCGGTGAATTCAACCTCCGATACATCATTTGTTTCTGGAAAACTGATGGGGCTAGGTGGTGTAGAAGTAATTTATGAGATCACCGGACAGTACGACATAGCTGCTGTTATTTCTGCGCCCTCTATATCGGAAATTAACAAATGTATCGACGAGGTTCGAAAGACTGAAGGTGTATCAGATACAAACACGGTGATCATTTTAAAGACAATTAGGTAAAACTAAAATCGAAATTACCGTGCGTTTCCTGCACGGTTATAGTCAACGATCAGGGATAATCTGTCGAGAATTGGTATTGTTGTCAACGTAATTAGTTGATTTAGTTGCGAAAAGGTTTATAACAAGTGCGAAAGATGAACTATGTGTTAGTAGTTGTCGCTAAAATCAGAGGGTCCAAATCATTTCGCGAATCTTTACAACGAGTCAAAAGAGCTCAGGGAACGGAGAATTCGAATTCTAGATTCAACACTCAGAGAAGGTGAACAGCATCCCGGAGTATCCTTTACGATAAAACAGAGAATACAAATTGCATGGATGCTTGATTCTTTCGGTGTTGATCAGATAGAAATAAGTCCAGTTGTTTCTAACGATCATTTCGAGGCTACAAGGACCATTATTAAGCAAGGGTTGAAGGCAGATATTCTTGCCCATGTTCGTGCGATTAAATCTGACGTCGATCGTGCAATAGATTGTGGCGCGACATGGGTAGCGACTTACATGGGTATTTCAGACGTGCACCTTGCTTCTAAGTTAAAAATTTCAAGGGAAGATGCCAAGGTTCGAGCTTTAGAAGTTGCAGACTATATTAAATCGCACGGTCTGAAATCACGATTCACAATGGAAGACGCAAGCAGAACTGACCCAGATTTTCTAGTAGAAATGTGTATCGAAATGAGTGAGAGAGGGATTGAAAGGATTAGCCTACCTGACACTGTAGGTATACTTAGGCCCACAGGGATGCATAAAATGGTAACATCAATACGTGGCCATATAAATACGGCCAAGACCTCCCTTGACGTTCACTGTCACAATGATATAGGACTAGCTTTGGCAAATGCGCTGGCTGGGTGTGATGCAGGGGCCGATCAAATTCATACTACTATAGATGGATTTGGGGAGAGGACCGGTATACCTTCGTTGGCTGAGACCGCGGTAGCGTTAACTTTCATATATGAATGTCGAACTGACTTGAGACTTCATATGTTAAAGGATCTTTCCAGAACCATTTCCCAATATACGCATCTCGAAACACCTGAATCGAAACCTATCGTAGGTGACAGCGCGTACAAACACAAAGCTGGAACACATCTTGCTGCGATCCTAAGAGACACGTCTGCCTATGAGATACTCGAACCCAAATTAGTTGGAAATAGGCGTAAGATAGTTTTCGGAGAACTGGCAGGGAAAAATGGTGCCAGCTACTTGCTTTCGCTCTTGGGATTGAATCCAGGCAGGGAAGAAGCTGAAACATTAGCCAAAGGACTAAAGGAGCTCAGAATGGGAGATATACTCGAGTTGTATTTGGACGATAGACTGGAGAGAAAGATACTTAATGATGCTCTTGCAAAAGTTAAGACTGAGGATAGAAGAGAAAATTGGTAAAATGTCCAGAATGTGACGCTGAAGTAAAGATTCCAGATGATTCGATGGAAGGGGAGATAGTAACTTGTGCGGATTGCGGTGCAAGTTATGAACTGGTAAAACGTGAGGATGGGTTTGACATCAAACCGGCCCAAGTTGTCGGTGAGGACTGGGGTCAGTGAACAAAGAGGAAGGTAACACTACGTCTAGCCCTACTCTCACAATTCTTTACGACAACATTAGATGGGAGGAAAAGGCTCTATTCGAAGCGGCGAAGAAAAAAGGAACAGATGTCACGATGTTAGACTGTAAAGCGTTATCGCTAAAACTAGACGGTAGAAGACAGGATTATGCCTTATCGAATAGCACGATTATCCAGCGCTGTGTTAGCTATTTCAGGAGCATCCATTCCACTTCAATGCTGGAGGGCCTAGGATATAGAGTTATAAATTCATTTGAAACATCAAACATTTGTGGCAATAAACTGTTCGCACACGTCACATTAAGAAAGCATGGTATCAGAACACCCAAGACTATCACAGCTTTCTCGGCCGACTCCGCTTTGTCAGCTATAGATGAAATAGGATACCCGGTAGTCATAAAACCTACTGTTGGAAGTTGGGGAAGATTGATTGGACTATTACGCGATAGGGATGCTGCAGAAGCTGTTATTGAGAGCAGGGAGTACATGTTTCCGTTATACAGGATTTATTTTTTTGAAGAATTTGTGAAGCGCCCACCTAGAGATATTCGAGCGATTGTGATTGGCAACCAGGTCACAGCGGCTATATATCGTTATTCTGGACACACAGAATGGAAAACAAATATGGCTCTTGGAGGCAAGGCTGAACCGTGCACAGTTACCCCTGAACTAGAAGACCTTTGCCTGAAGGCATCGCATGCGGTTCAAGGAGAATTCGTGGGAGTGGATCTGATGGAGAGTGACGAGTTTGGATTAATGGTACATGAAGTCAATAGCACGACAGAATTCAAGAATACAGTACGGGTAACTGGCATTAACATACCTGCGCTTGCTATTGATTACTCAACAGGAACAAGAAATAGATAGAATTGGTGTCATACGGCTATGCAGTAGAATTTCTAAGGGGTTCTCTTGAAAAATATACACCATCTAGGTCTGAATCATCGCTTGCAATTTCCCTTAAGGAAAAATGTATTGATGAATTAGGATTTGAGGATGCCTACATAGACAGTGTAGGAAATATGATCGCAACTAAGGGTAATGGAGAGCCAAGGATCCTTCTTTGTGGTCACATGGATACTGTACCTGGGAATATACCTGTTAGAATACAAGATAGATATATCTATGGTAGAGGAGCCTCTGACGCAAAGGCTCCACTAATCTCAATGTTGCTTGCGGCATCAGAGTTTCCGAAACAGCGCGGAACAATAATTTTCGCTGCAGTAGTCGATGAGGAAGGAAATGCAACCGGTATAAAGCACTTGGTTTCAAAGAACCTAGATGTGAATTACGCAATATTCGGTGAGCCTAGTGGTATCAATAAGATCACCGTAGCATATAAAGGAAGGTTAGCAATAAGACTTCTATGTGATGTGAAGAACAGCGCTCATGCTAGCGCACCTTGGCTAGCAAGGAACTCTATTGAAGAGTTGTCTGCTTTGTGGAATCAGTTGAGGATTGAGCTATGTGGGAACCAGTCTCTGTCGGATGGATCTGATTCAGTGACCTGCGCGATCACAGAGATAGTAGGAGGATCCAGTCACAATGTCACTCCCCAGCGATGCAAAGCAACAATAGATATTAGAATACCTGTGAAGACCACGTGTGATGATATTCTGGCGAAAGTAGATTCTGTAGTGAGCAAAGTGTCCAAATCTAGTGGAAGTATCATAAAATACAGGACTGAAGATAAGACTGAGCCCTTTGAAGCCGACTTCAGATCGGTGCTGGTTCGGGCACTTTCCTTATCGATCATGGACATATGCAAGGTAAGACCTTTGCTAATTCGCAAGACCGGTACTGGAGATATGAACATTTTAGGAAATGCCTTTAAAATGCCTGCGGTTACCTACGGACCGGGCGATCCTCATTCATCACATACTACAAACGAGAGAATAATGATTGAAGAATACATATTAAGCATCGAGGTTTATATGAGAGCGTTATTTCATATCTCAAGGATACACCACTTGAAGAGAGATTTGCGTTAATATGCATTATGATTTATGGTAAAGGATAGAGGAAAATAATGTTATGGTTAATCGGACTCGGGATAGAAGGCCTTGGTGGGATGAGTCTCAAAAGCAGGGAAATCCTAAAAAAATGCAATATCATCTACATTGAGAGATTCACAGGGTATTTGTCAGATATCGATCTGAGTGAGTTAAAACTCTGTGTTAAAAATAGGGATAACGTTTTACACGTTGTAGGAAGATTGTTCGTAGAAGATGGCCGTGATATACTTGAACAAGCAGTTAAAGATAATGTTGCTTTGATGGTGTATGGCGATGCTCTAATCGCTACCACACATATTGAATTATTCGTACGAGCCATGAAGAGAGGTATAAAAGTGGAGGTGGTCCATTCCGCATCCGGCATCACATCTCTAATTGGTGAGAGCGGTTTACAAATTTACAAGTTCGGCAGATCTTCAACTATTATGTCTGATCATAACTCAGCAATCAGTGTTTACAACACCTTGCTTGATAACTTATTACTGGGAAATCACACCCTAATTTTGACCGAATATAGCGAAACGAAGGAAAACATGACCCCGTTCTTTCTGGATCCTAACGTCGCAATGAAGATGTTATTGAATGTAGAAAACGATTATAGGAGCAGAGCATTCACCAAAGAGACCTTTGTGCTCGTTGCGTCTAGGATTGGTCGTGCAGATAAAAAGGTTGTTTCAGGCCATGTTAGATCACTTCTGGAGATAGATCATGGGGCTGGCCCTCATTCTCTAATAGTGCCTGGACGGCTACATTTTGTAGAGAAGGAGGCGATTTCAAGTATAACGTCAGTAGTGGACGAACCTAATGAAAACTCAGTGCATGTTACGAGAACCTCCACGAGAATGGTTCAAAAATATGTTCCATCTGTTAAAAAGGATGTGAATGAGCTGAGAAAACGACTGTCCGTCGATTCAACGCTGTACAAAGGAATTAGCACTGTGCTAGATAATGCCGAATACTATATCCAAGACGCTGAGAAATTTCTGAATCAGGGAAAAAATGAATTAGCTGTACTGAGTGTAGGCTATGCTGAAGGTTTAATTGATGCAATTTTATTCCAAAAGGGATTTGATCCTTCTTAGTCATCTAACCTAGCTTTTTGGAACCGGTGCGGCTGAAATGGTTTTAGTAGCAGTACGACTTAGTTATCCAGTAATATCTGATGAATGAATCTCCAGGACGCAGTACATCCCCCAAACCTGATCGAATTCCTGATGAGTTAGAGCGCTTTGTTAGGCGCGATACATATGCCCTTCTCATCAAGGGAAGGGCTGGAACAGGCAAAACGACGCTTTCATTAACCATCCTTAAAACCTTAGGTCAAGCAAGCAATTTTTTCTATATTTCAACCAGAATCTCTCCCAGACAGCTCTTCACGTACTATCCGTGGGTGGAACATTTTGTTCAAGCATTAAAACCTCAACAGACATCGGAGAATGAAGAACAAGTGTACAAGATGTCAATGTTTGAAGATGCACGCCTTGATGAGCCTGAATCATTGTTTGAACGCATAACCAATGAGTTGATGGATGTCAAGGCTCCGATCATAATTATCGACAGTTGGGATGCTATCGCTTCATTTATGGATAAGGAGGCGAGGTTAAATAATGAACGAGTCCTGCAAACGTGGCGGGAAAGGGCAGGTGCTAAACTAATCTTCATTAGTGAAGATACTTCTTACAGTACGTTGGACTTTTTAGTTGATGGTATTGTCGAATTGGATCAGTCGGTATATAATTCATGCAGATTACGACAAATAAAGATAATTAAGTTAAGGGGAGTGAAGATCGTGAACCAGATCTATAATTTTTCACTTAACAATAGCATCTTTACCAGCTTTAAGACTTACAATCCTTCCGAATACTCTTTAAACAAGATAGGCCATAGGCTACAAGATGACTTGCCCAAGCGAAAGAATTACTTGTTAAAACCTTATTCGGTGAAAGGGGCGGCACGGATTAGAACCGGATATCCCGAGTTGGACGAGGTGTTGGAAGGTGGGCTACCTAGAAAAGGAATTGTCATCTTAAGATTTGATCCTAGTATCCATATAATTGCAGTGACAACTTTTCTTGCAAAAATAATGGCTAATTTCGTGATGAGAAATAATCCAGTCTTGGTCCAACCAA
Organism: Nitrososphaeraceae archaeon; assembly: GCA_035643435.1. GTDB lineage: Archaea > Thermoproteota > Nitrososphaeria > Nitrososphaerales > Nitrososphaeraceae > TH5896. The sequence goes on from DASQQK010000150.1 coordinate 37,718, forward strand.
TTGGCAATGCCAATCCACAAACCATGATGGTTCTGCTAAGGTCATATCTCGGATATTCCCCCAGCGATAACGTTTTTGGACGATTATGGTCTGATGTTGAGGACCCAGAAGTCAAGCAGCCCAACGTTCTGACCCAGCTTGCCTTGATCAAAAAGGGGATAGAATTTGCTCGAAAGAGGTATCCAGAATCAGTGATGTTAAGCGTCTTCAATTGTGAATACTTGAAATCACTCGAGAATGAACTCGATCAGATGAACATGCTTTCGTTTCTAAATGAGAAGACAGATCTTTCTATCATCGTCGGTACTGAAATAGAAGCAGTCCCATCTCCTGTAGAAGCTCATGCAGATCTGAAGCTTGAGATCAGTCTGATTAATGGCTCCTTATTTTTAAGACCCATATCACCAGTAGGGCCTATCTTCGGACTGACTCCATATAATAAAGGTGGAATTCCACGTTTAAATCTTCGAGTATTGGTCTAGCATTGACCTCGTCTTATGTCCATTTCAATTCAAAATACTGCAGTTCAAAATCAACACGCGATAGTATTCCAGCTTAGTTGGAGCTGTAAATAAATTCAAAATACTAAGTACATAAGCATAAGTTGTCAGCAATATATTTATGGGTCAGCTGACCAGTCGCTTCAATACTCTAATTGCCACCAGATATATTTCGAAAAATTTTCGAAAGCTGATAGCAGAATTAACTCTAGGTTATACTCTCACTCAATCATCTATGAAGCAAGACGTGAAATATCACTGTCTAATATGAATATTGATGCTATCAAGAGATTCGTTGCCAGAATCAGTAACAATACAGTTGACAAGCTGGCAGAATTATTTGCTCCAAAGGTAGTTGGATTCTATAATGTAAAGAATCTCGTAGTCTTCCGTGAGAGATCATTAGTTAGATAAATTCACAGCGATTACTGAAGTCCCACTTGTCAATGTGTCAAATGCTGGAGACAACTTCTTTCCAATTTCATAGAGCTCATTTATTTGTTCCTTAGAAGCAGAGTTGCTCTCGAAATAACATTCACTTTAGATCCTTGTGCGCCTGGTCTTACATCACTTGAGATACCAGTCCACCCACTGATATCAACACTACCTTCAAGGTTTATCTCGATGCTATCTAAACTTATTCCTCTTGCTGTTGCTTGCACAACAATTGTTTGCGTTACGCATGCACCCAAACTAGACATATAGGCTTCACACACAGTCGGACCTTTGCCTTCTCTTGAGAACTGCGGAGGAAGGTCAAAAAGCATCGTGTAACTATTATTTCTTTGGATAGGTTGGTAATATGTGACATGGTAGCAGCTTCCATGAGGCGTCTTGGAAACCAGATCACATAACATCCATTCTATTCAGGTAGTTTAAATAGCCTAGTGTGGTTCTAAATACTACTAATACGGCAATAAAAGCTGAAAAAACCCTAAACAACAAAAAAAATGATAACAAGAAACTCAGTCACTTGTCTTGTCTGTCGGAACGGTTACAGAGATATAATTACTGATTCTGAATCAGGCGAGGTTGTTTGTAGTAATTGTGGTATAGTTATTACTGAAAAGTCTGAGAATATTAGTAATCCTGAGTGGCGTGCATTTACAGCCGAAGAACAAAATAAAAGAGCAAGAACAGGAGCACCAACTTCTCTAGCTATACACGATAGAGGCCTTGCCACACTAATTTCAAAAACAGGCAGAGACGCTAGTGGACAGAAATTAGATACTGCAATGTATTCGACGTACAAGAGATTAAGAACATGGGATAATAGAATAATTTACGATAGTTCACATGATAGAAATCTATTTCAGGCTTTCTCTCAGCTTTATGCATTAAAGGATAAGCTTGGGCTCTCAGATACAATAATTGAGAAAACAGCATATATCTATAGGAAAGCAGAGGATAGAGGATTGGTGCGTGGTAGAACAACTTCAGGAATGGTCACTGCAGCAATATACATCGCATGTAGAGAGATTGGAACACCTAGAACTCTCAAGGAAATAGCTGCAATTAGTAATACGAAACGTAAGAACATAGCACTATGTTACAGACTGCTGATAAGTGAGCTCGACCTTAAAGTGCCTATGGCCGACCACATGAAATGTATTGTCAAAATTGCAAACAAGGCTGAGGTTTCAGAGAAAGTAACACGTCTAGCACTGAATATGATGACAGAAATAATTAAAAGTAAAATATCTGCTGGAAAAAATCCAATGAGTTTCGCAGCAACAGTGCTTTATATTTCATCCTTTAAGGCTGGTGAAAATATAACGCAGCATGATATAGCAAACGCTGCAGGGGTAACAGAAGTAACTATTCGAAATAGAATCAAGGAACTAAATAAGATGGTTGGCAGCACAATTCATTGGAATTAGAAATCAAGTATTTAGTACCACTAGAAAAGATCTATTCACAAGTAGAAATAACTTTGCAAACGAGCCAAATAGTCTATCGTTAAAGACGGATTACAGAAGCATATCGGTTTACATGGCCTCTTGGAATACTACTATGACGTTTTTCGTTGTACTTTTAGTATATCTACTACGTCCTTGGTAATTGCTTCAGCCAGCCTATCTTTATCTCTTTGAGTTCTACCACTGTATATTGCTACTGTTATTATGAGCATCGTAAACATTAGCAAAAGTAAGAAAATAAGGTTTTAAGATGACGTTTTATCGAATCTCATACAGAAGGAACTTACCAGGATCTTTATCAAATTAATACAAGTCTAAAATATTAACAATTGCGATCCTAGGAATAATGACCCTTGACTATTATAATAGTCAAGTTCTGAAAAATGATCTCCTCATCTCCCCAAGAAATATAACCCACGAAATGTTAGTAAGAGTGAAGCAACAGAATGGAAAAAATATTTTCAATGTTAAGGTCATTTACTGACAGTAGTGGAAAGACAAAATTCTGTATAACCTGTGGTAACAAGGCTACTCAGGAGGCATTATTCACTGTAGGCGATGGAGTTATACTCATAGAAAAATACTGTGACACATGTGCAGAAAAGGAAGTAAAGTAACTGCTTCTAAAAGACCATTTATGAGAGATGGTGGTTATAAAAATCATAGGTTTTTACCTCAACAGATATAATTTGTGTGTCATATTCTGTGTGCAAATTTAACAACTACAGATCTTCTAATGGCTCAAGAATAAGAGAAGAGAAGAGAGGTAAGACTGCCTTGTTCCACTGCCAAGTAATTGTGCGTACCAATTAATTCTTTCTTAGTGCAAAGAATATGAAAGTGTAGTCAAGGCATGTATCATTCCAATGAATAACTCTTTCTCCGTGTGTAAAATCTATTGGTTCAGTAAGAAGGAAACCGTTCCGTTCTGCAATTCTAATTACGTCTTCCTCTATTTCTCTCCTGCTGAAAATATTATCAGGCGAATTCTTAGGGTTTACGTCCGTATTAACTAGATTGACTATCTTATCAGGCCAGTAGTCTGTCGATGTCAAAAGTATTCCACCTTTTTTTATTATTCTATTCATTTCATTGAAATAGTTCTGGATATTAATACCATGTTCGGTGACCGAAAATGACGTGACGAAATCAAATGTATTGTTTTGAAATTCAGTTTTTTCTAGATCTTGAACCGAAATATCAAATGCGTTATTCAATTTGATTGCGGCTGATATTCCTTCTTTTAGGAACAAATCACATCCATACAGGTTCATAAAACCAAGTCTCCTCAGCAGAGGCAAAATCGGAGAACCGTTACATCCCACATCTAGTACAAACGCACCTATGTTTGCTTGCTTTATTATATCAATCATTTTAAGTGTATCCCATGACTTTACTCTATCATGATGTGGAAATAGACCAAGAGAACGAAGGCGTTTCATGGCGTGATAAACTTCAAAGGAGTTTTTAAGAACAGAATTGTATCCCATCATTTCAAAGCATTTTACGGCGTAATTTAAGTTTACGAACTGGCATTAGATCTTTCGTTAAGAAAAAAAGGAAACTGGATCGACCGAATTATTTACGCTTACTAAATGGAGATTTTCAATATGTTCGCCGTCTAAAAAAGTGGTTTGTGCGACGTGTCCATCTGGTCTGTAATTAATCCACTGTCCGGCGGCTTCCTAATCTTTTCCAAGTTGAGGGGTATTTTCTTCTTACCGGCTTCTCCGTATTCCTTTATAAGGTCTGGCATTAAATTCCTCTCAAAAAGACTTTGGCTTTTCTTTTCCTGGTTAGTCATTAGTCCCTCAGATATGATCTTATTTTAAGGTCGGTATACCAAATCAGGTCTGCGAGGACCCAATAACGTTGTTGAGAGATAGGACGGAGCACATTGCTTCAAGTTCTATTTGAACAGTGAAGCAGTTTAGGCTATCTTTGCGTTTCAAAAAAAACTAGGGCTTTGACCTCTTCATTCCTTCCGCATAGACACAAGCCAAGCAGCACTTTACCCTATTATGTCCCCGATTATTAGACCACGTCTTTGGATCGACTGGTATAATGTGCTCGGTTAACCATTCAACCACCGAAGGAGACTTCTTCCTTGCATAATATTCCACATTTACATTATGATCTGGATGTTCACAATAGTCGATTTCATCGAAGTCTTTCATACTGTTTGTTTTTCACTATCAGTGATTTAAGCGACTCTGGGAATCAAATAAATCAATTAAAATACAGTGTTGCTAGTCCTAGGATATCAATCTCTCAGTCGTGATATCGCTAGCGATATTAAGCCAGAACTGAATCTGCCCTCCATGAATACGTCAAGGCATGAGTGACGTTTTTCGCCGGCCGCGCTAAATTCCAATACGAAAAGACCAGGAGCCGATAGGGTCGCAAGGGCTTCTAGTCCTCATCTGAAAAGCGTAGAAGGGGCTTCTGGCAAGCAAAACAGCAACAGAAAATTATAGAGCCTATATTCTTCTACAAATATTATTATTATACTTATTTTTTTCTCGTAATAATTGTAATCAGCAAGTCATATTGTCATAGATGGCTGTACATCGGTAGCAGGCAATACAGAAAAGACTAGTGAGTCACTGACAATCGGATGACTACGACTACCTAATACTATACATATCTAGCTGTCGCACATTGGATTCTATATATGCAAAAGTTCACAAATTGGTGCAGCAAATATATTTCTACTGTTTAATGCATTTGCTATACTCTAATTGGTGGGAGGTTTAGAAGAACTAAATGAGGATCTTTCTCTGGCAGATTTCTCTAACGTCCTAAATGCCAGTACCAAGATTCTAAAAGATCAAAGTAAAAGTGGACGAATTTCAGGAGGCGAGGTGATTGGATCATTGGTTAAATTGAGGATACCCCAGAGGTTAATAGTGATCGGAGACATACATGGTGATTATAGTGCTTTAAACACTATCTTATCCAAGATAGACTACGAGCGGTATTTATCAGATGAACATAATAAGCTCATTTTCTTAGGCGATTACATTGACAGGGGTCGAAGGTCTCCGGAAGTCTTATACGCCGTATGTTTTCTCAAGGCAAGATTCCCTCAGTCAGTAATCCTCATTCGTGGAAATCACGAAGCCCCAGATGAATTTCCATTTCCTTCTCACGATTTCCCTTATAGAATCATAGATTTATTTGGACAGGACCAATCAATGGATTTATACTATCAAAAGATTCTGCCTTTTTTTCATGCACTTCACCTGTCAGTAGTAATCGAAAAATGTTTTGTTATTGTGCATGGTGGTGTACCGGTCCGGCTTCCCCACGATTCACTGGAAGCTATAGAGACTTTGTCTAAAGCGCAGGCAAACTATATGACTAGGAGAACAATGGAAGAAATACTCTGGAATGACCCTCGTGATTCAATCACTGATAACGGTGATTTTGAACGATCCAGAAGAGGAATTGGTAAACATTTTGGCCAGGCAGTGAGCAGTACGTGGTTGAGTAGACTTGATGCCAAAGTGATCTTAAGGGGACACGAACCTTGTGAAGGATACAAAATCGATCATCAAGGATTGGTCTTCACAATTTTCAGCTGCAAGGAGTCATACCCGATGTCAGAGGCAGCATACTTGGATGTTATTTACGATGAAATGATTAATTTAAGAAATGGATATGATCTGCGGCAACATATGAATTACGTATGAGGAGTTAGGCCGCTAAATACTGAGCGTGACTTTAATTTCCTTGCAGCGTTTCCTAAGTGACACTGTCGATATATCTGCGACTTGACATATTTCAACCTGGCGTAGAAATTCATTGCAATTCTGCGAGGCAAGATAAATAACCGCACCTGCCAGAGCTCTAGGATTCTTGCCAACAGATATCCGATTCTTTTGAACATCTGAGTAGATACGCAGGGCCTCCCTCTTTGTTCTTTCGGAAAGGCTTAGTCTGTTTGCGATAAGAGTGACATAATCAGGACCATGTAAAACCGGTACTTGAAGCGATAATTCCTTTAAAATGAGCTTGTAATGAGTCATAACGTCCTTGGTAGGAAGATTGCAAACGGTCGCAATATCCGATATAGTCTTAGGCGTAGCAGTCTCACGGCATGCTGCGTAAAGGGCAGCCCCTACAAGCCCAAGGGTAGATCTTCCCTTCGCGAGCTTCTTCACAGCCGCTTTTCTATATATGTATGCTGCGCTTTCGATGACAGCTTGGCTTAGATATAACTTATCACCAAAATTATTCAAGAATTTTAGAGCTTTTTCGAGGTTTCTGGAGATGGAATCATTGAGCTGCGATCTATTGTTCCATGTCCGTAACCTCTGCATTTTCACTTTTTGTGACGGTTCTAATGCCTTGCCTCGCGCGTCAGTATCACCTATCCCTATTAAAGTCGATAAACCCTTATGATGTACTGCCAAGGATTCCGGAAGCCCTGTCCTTGCCCTATCGCTGTAGCCAGACCTTGAAGGAAAACTGCCAGAGTGTTCGGGACTCAAGAGCTCGTCTGCAACCACACACCCACACGAGCTACAAACAAATTCATTTGATATCATATCAAAGATGACTGTGTAACTTTGGCATTGATTGCAAAATGCGGCATCCACATCATTATTTAGCTTACTTTCAGGTGGCACCAAAGTATCACAGGGCTCCATCCGGAAAAAAGCTCTAACGGTTTTTATCCGTGCTTTTTCTAGAAATCAGAGATCTCTAACTGATTGGCTCGTTAGCTATTATTCTCTGATTGCCACATTGCATAATTTAGACACTCAAAGTAATTCTGCTACAACAGACAGTTAAGTGCATTTCCGTAAATCGATTCTAGAAAAGATGTACTCTTATTACTTATAGATTATAGGAAATGCAGACTTGCAGGAAACCCTTTTGGCTGGACTATTAACCTTTTTGTGGTTAGTAAATATCCCAATTGCTATTCTTGCGGTCTCGAGATTCATCACAAACAGGGGTATGTTTATAAGCTCTGATCTTAGAAGGATCAGAAATGATCCATACATTATATTTCAGATTACTACGAGGTCGGCAACAAAAACCCCAGTAGTCAAAAGAGGAATACGATCAATAATTGAATCATGCAAGAAGGTAGATTATAATAAATTTAAGATATCAGTTATAACTGATGACTCTGCCGATAATTTGGAACTTGATGAACTTGGTTGTGAGGTGGTGGTCGTTCCGAAATTGTTTAGAACGTCAGCTATTAAGAAAGGAAGAGCATTACAATATGCGCTACAGCATAGAAAATCCCAGGCTGAAAACAACAAGAAGATTTGGATATACCATATGGATGATGAAAGCTTCGTTACACCTCAGACGATATTGTCCCTCTTGAAGTTTATACGAGATGGAAAAGGAGTAGCCTCTGAGGGGCCCATTTTTTATCCTCTTAAGTTTGAAAATGCCAATGTTTTGACTGCATTAGCTGAATCGATTCGACCATTCACTTGCTATGATTGTGTTTCACAAATGACAAACAAAGTTGTTATCAAAACTCCACCATTGCATATGCATGGAAGTAATCTCCTTGTGCGATCAGATGTGGAGGACAACATCGGTTGGGATTTTGGTCCAACGCTAGCTGAAGATCAGTTGTTTGGCTACTTGGTATATGAGAAATATGGCTCAAATTCTATGGGCTGGCATGGAGGGGTCTTACTTGAACAACCTCCTCTTAATATGAAGGATCATTTTATGCAGCGAAGAAGATGGGTTCTCGGAAGTCTTCAAAATGTTAATAAATTTTCAATTATTCATAGGCTCAAGCTATCATATAAGCTCATGACATATTTTTTGGGATTTGCTGCTGGGCTACTATCAACAGTTCTTTCTATTTTTGTGAACCTACCAATTGTACTCTCATTTTTTACTTCTGCTGGCGTTTACACTAGCAGTGGCATCGCACCTGATGGTATCATAAACTCATTCATAGATAACCTCAATATGACATTCCAGCAATTATATTCTAATTCTGCTCTACATAATTGGACTACTTCAGGTCCGGTCGAGTTCGCTACAGGATTGCTCCTCTTGTTCTCTTCAATGATTTGGTTGTTTTCATATCAGCTTGGATTATTCCAGAATCTTCGATTTAGTCAGGTACCGATATCGAAGAAGATTCTTTTTCACTTCCAGGCGTTATTTTTGTGCCCAATTATAGGTCTTGTAGAGACGTTTCCAGCTTTTTATTCAATCATAGAGTATACATTTAGAGGCAACCGAGGTGCAGGAATACCGATTTATGATTTTTATGTCATAGATAAATGATTATTGTCTGCTCGTCAAGAGCCATTCTTTAATTATTACCGTGAGAATTATGAGGGGAAATACCTCGGATCCAAAAAAATATGTAAACCTTAGTGAGTGTTAATTGCATATAGTTCAAGATTCCAACCAATGAAAACGTTAGTTAATCCCTCATAACAATTGCATATTTTGTCAGGGGCCCGCGGCTCCAGAACGCGTTCCAAGAGCTATTGTTTACCATAATCCCATGTGGAATAATATTTTGGACTAATCTCCAGAACAACTGACTGGCCTCTCTTAATTGCATCCATAAGTTCATGGGCAATTGGATGTTCCAGATTTCCCAGATATCTAAGGTGTATCTTCTGGGCGATAAGAACATTGTAATTAACATCTTCGTGTACTTTCACGCTACCTTTACCACGTACGCCTTTATATGGTGGGGAAGGATCGTCTATACAAAAGTAAATCGTATCGTTTTTGGAAAGATTCTCCATTTTTTTGGAATTTTTTCCTGTTTCTACGTACAGTTTCTCCTTTGAGGTATCGTAATAATACCATGCAGGATGAATATTTGCATGACCACTTTCGTCTACTGTTCCAAGATGAACATTCAGAACTTTGGTCGTTAGGAAATCCTTGATTCCCTGTTCGGTGAGAGGCATTCCAAATCCTGGACTAGCATCTAAAATCTTTAACATAGAGATTAAAACGTGTTCATACTATTAAGTGATTTTAGAGGGTTGAGTTGTATGTTACGTACAGTCTTTAATTCAATAAGATGAACTAACGGAGTCGGGAGCTCACCTTAACTTGACCATGATTATATTATGTGCCGACATTGGTTCTTCCCTGTTATCAGATTGGTTAGGTTGGAGGGGGTGGGATTCGAACCCACGAACCCCTAAGGGACGGGATCACCCATTGGAATAACGTAATCTTGAGTCCTGCGCGGTTGACCGGGCTTCGCTACCCCTCCTCAATGCATGACTTGAAACATCACTTGCTTTCATTATACTGTGAAAGCACCTTGATAAAAATTTAATCAAATTCAAATTCAGCAGGGACGGCACTGGTTTTTGACGTAATATTTATTTTGGATGACCAACAGCTAATTAAAGAAATGAAGATCGCTGAGCTAACGCCTGGCATAAGAGGTGTAAGTGTAGAAGGAAAAATAGAAAGTATAGCAGAACCAAGGACCGTGAATCTAAGAGCAGGAGGCACTGCACGTGTGGCAGATGCTGTTATAACTGATGATAGTGGAAGTATAAAGCTGTCACTTTGGGATGACCAAATAGACATGGTTCAAGAGGGCGATATGGTAGTTATTGAGAATGGCTATACCCAAGCTTTTAGGGGAGATAACAGTCTGAACATTGGTCGTTATGGTAAGCTTAGGAAGGTATAGCAGTTTATCATTTCGATGCCTCAAATTCTAGTTGCAACGAATCCCTAGTTGATATACTCTGTATTGCTAGGAGTATTTTGTAAGCTTCGTTCTCCCCCTTCAGGCCTTCCGCTGGAATCCTGTCATGTCAGGTGTTTAATTGGTTTTATCAAAAAATTTCTGTGTCCTTAGTCCTCACATCGAATACGTACATACTAATCTTTACGCCTAGATTAGCAATCAAGACCTCCAATAATGACTGCGATGCCTTTGCATCAACAACATATCCGGGGGCAAGCTGATTAAGATCTACAGTTCCATTTGGCTTAAAAATGGTGTACTAATTCTATCTAGATCTCTGATAGGTTTTAAAAATAATCAGGCATCCTCAATTGCCCCTTCTGCCTACCACATCCTCTCTTTAGTATCATATTCGATATCCTTATTCCTATTTTCCTAATAGGAACATCAACTAAAAGCTCGGTATCGGAGTTTAATGTCTTCTTCTCTGTTGTGTCTCTGTCGACCTGTCCTTCTTGACTTTCTGGGACTCTAGAATAAAATTTTCGTAGAAGGCTGGGTAAAACGTCACTAATGCTCTGTCTGTTCCCCTGATAGTGCTGATAAGATCTCTCTCTTGTTTCAACTACAAAATCAGCATGTACTAGCTTAATCCCTACTGTACGAAATTGATATCCTCTTTTCTGTATCCTCCTAAAGAGCTCATCTGTTAGCGCGTCAAAATATACAAGTAACATTTGTTGATCTTTAGTAAAATCAGGCAATGTGTATTCGGCGCTTAAAGAATTATGTTCGCCTCTAGGGTGAACCGGATCTTCATCTAGGCCATTAGCGATCTTCCACATGCGTATCCCATTTTTATTACCGAATCTGTGCACAAGGGTTTGGACATCAGTTCTAGCGAGTTGTCCGATTGTATTTATACCCATCTGCTTCAGTGATCTTTGAGTGACAACTCCAATTCCAGAAATTCTATCTACTTCGAGATTTTCAAGAAAATTACGTACCTCTGTTGGACCAACTATTGTGAGTCCGTCCGGCTTTCTGAAGTCTGAAGCAATCTTAGCAATTGACTTAGTGGGAGCTACACCAACTGAAGTCAGAAGACCACATTCCACTTTTATCCTATTTTTTATTGACCTCGCAAAGTCCTCGATTAGATGTGAATAGCCCAAATTGTACACTTGCTCGCCTTCTGACGATGGCCTAGATGCCAAAGTCGAAACACCATTACGTGCCGATAGACTCGTTCCCATTGTTAGAGCGCGGATCTTATCAGAACAGTCTAGGTAGGCTTCGTCGATGCTGGTCTGTTCCAAAGTATCGGAGTAGTCATGCAATATGTTCATCACTATCTCAGATATTGTTAAGTAATACTGTATATCTACTCGCTCAAGCACAAGATCTGGACATGCTTTTAAAGCAGAGGCCAAGGGCATGGCAGATTTTACTCCTAGTTTCCTTGCTTCGTAAGAGCATGAGGCTACCACTCCTTTTGAGATGTAGCCCAGCTCTTCATGAGTCATAATTACGGCATGGGGCTTACCAACTAACTGCGGCGAACGTAACTCCTCACATGAAGTGTAAAAAGAGTTCAGATCAACATGGACGACCACCCTTTTGTAATCCCATGCCTCCGACTGGCTGCTTGGTTCATTCGCAGACCATACGATCTGAGTAAAATCTGGCGCTGTCATATCATTATTCATATATTAAACACGCACACGAGGTCTCTTCCTCCTGTCTGGCAGCATATTCACAATGCAAAGTAGTTTTTTCGTTACTATGATAAACAATCATACTACGTTTCAGGCCTCTTTTATCTATTCTCGATTTCATGTACTGCTACAAGATAAAAAACTTAATGCTAGCCAGCGGACGCCTTTAATAGGTTTGCGATAGCATGAAAGTACCATTACATGAAATTAGCGAGAAATCGCTGAGACATGAAATTCATTACAAAACCTTGGCAAGGTGTCTCTCGCCTTTGACTCCTCTCACTATCATACTGATCCCAACTATTATGAGCGTGACGGAAAGGATGAAAACAAGAAGCATTAGGCCAAGAGTAGTTGGATTGGCAATTATTAGAATTGCTACACTAATGCAGAGAATTCCAATGCCCACGCTAAAATATTTACGGGTGGCCCTATGAATATCATCTTCCCTTAATTCATGTATTATTCGAGCAATTCCAATAACGAGAAGGGCTATGGCAGCTAGAACAATTAATAAAGCTACGCTGAAATCTGGAAACTCCATAAGTACGATTGATAAAGCTATAACCGAGAGTCCTAATGCAATATTCGCTATTCTTGAGGATCTGTACCTCTTTAAACGCGTTGTTATATTTGTTGTTTCTGCCGTGGCTGTGACTGCAGTTGGTCTGACCACCCCGAAGGAGATTCTTTCAATTCCTATCACTAATAAGACAAGCGACAATAGGAGCACAGTTGTTGAAATAGAGGAGCCTGGAACAAACAAGATAACCGCAGCCAGCAAAACAGAAATTGAACCCAATACAATCTGGAGCATTCTCAACCAAGGAGGCGTCCTCATAACTTGCATTATTGCTGCTCTTCTAGTACCAGAGCAGTCAGAGGCTCTATATAAGTATCTAGCTTACATAATGTTAACTGATGACGTATTAGCCGTACAGAAGAACAGCACTGCGTACAAATGACTGAAGGCTTGCGATATGGAAGTAAGACGCATTACCAACCAGAGTTTATGACCTCGTTACCCCCTATTTTGATGAGGATCAGACCCCCGAGTCATAATGCGATATGTTATGTCTACTTACACGATATCATGAGTTATGACTGTGCTCATGGGGAGTTCAGTGACTCCCCTAACTAACTAACAATAATATCAGGCCTAGTGGTTCCTATATTAAAGCGATTTGTGTATGTAATGTGAATGGCCATGCAATAGCAAACTGGAATTAAGGGTCATCCTAATTTTCTTCAATGTGACTTATCAATACTACAACACATGTGGTACTGATGTATAGACGTGGAGCTGAATGATGAGCTGGACACTTATTCGTCTTAGATTAGGGTTGGAAATGAACATGATGTGGGAGACAGTATCCTTATAAACATCTGATATGAAGCATCTGCAAATGTTTAAGGTTCAACTTGGTAAATATGTGTTTAATTTTGGTTTATTAATAATCGATATGCAAAACGGATTTGTTAGCAAAGGAGGATCCTATGATCTTTTGGGGATCAATACTGAAATGTATAGGAGAATTATTCCCAAAATGAAGGAGCTCATAGATTACTGTAGAATTAATTCAGTTCCTATTTTCTATACCGAAGCTACTAGAGAACCTAGTGGAATAGATCTTTTGACCAGAGTCCACAGGCTGCTGCCGATACCCCGAGAAGAACGGCTAAAAGTACCAATTTGTGTAAGAGGAACTTGGGATGCCAAAATAATAGATGATATCAAGCCTGCCAATTCCGATCACGTTGTTATTAAACGAAGAGAGTCGTCCTTCCAAGATACTGAATTAAGGGTATGGTTACAAAGTGAGGGAATCAATACGCTCATAATATGTGGTGTCGACACTTCAATATGTGTCGAAACATCTTTGCGTGACGCCTTCAATATTGGATATGATGTGATCCTTATCTCAGATGCAACAGCCTCAAGAATTAATAAACATTATGAAACTACACTGGAAAGAGTGAGAGATTACTATGGAGTGGTAGTAACAGTGGAACGGTTTATCCAAATAGTAAACAGTCTAAAAAGGGAAGTCAAGGTTGAAGGTGTATCGGGGGATCTAATGACGAACTTCCTGAAGGAGTTCAATCTATTAGATATTAGAGAACAAACTGATTGACTTTCAGGCGCTACTGTGGGTCACTCAGTTTTATTTATTTAGTTCCAAATAGCGGAACTATAGCGAGATTATTTTGACCGTCCAGTGCCTGGTAACATTCTCATTTTCCTTCCAGTTATCCCAGCCACAACCATCTGTATCCCTACAATTAGGACAGCTATTGCGATTATGTAGCCTACGAAAGCAGCTCCAAATCCTGGTGATACCATGACCAGTATACCTAGTGCAATTTCTAATGCTCCAACACCAATACGGAATCCCCTTGACCAGCCTTTACGCTCTTTGTCCCCAAATCCATGGATTACTCTGGATATTCCATCTATAAGAAGCACAACTCCTATAAGTATTAAAATAAATACGCCCACTGCTGCTGGAAAAGCGATCACTATGAGAGATAGGATAATAACTAGTATCCCTAAACCTATACTAGCCATACGAGATCTACTTTTTACAAAAATCCCGCTGATAACACTTTCGATACCTACTATTAGCAATAAAATACCAACAATAAATATTATCGAAACCAGTAAAGCTGCTGGAAACACGAAAATTGATATCGACAAAATAATAGCAATTGCTCCCAGTCCTATTTGAGCTGCACGGGCCCATCCGGGAGCCTTCAAATCACTCATCACTTCACCAGAGAACGAGGACGTATAAATTGTTTTTGAAACTATGACCACATTGAAATTTAGCTACCTCTCTTAGTTTACACAGATAGTATTGAGATTTGAGGAAGCGTTAACATAGCACCTCCTCAACATAAAGATCGTCTCATATGAAGTGATTGCCTTATGTACAATAGTACATAATCTGTTAGCTGCATTTGTGTTACTCTAGATCAGGGACATTGTTACAAAACAATGTCAAGTGATCTCGCTTATAGAGAAATTTACCTTACAACTTAGTCTATTTGCTTAAATAAAACACTATGGCATAAAAATCGTAACTTAACAACATGATCTCTGACAAGTCTCCGGGTTGGATGAGAGCTGCGCAAATAGGTTTAGGTATTCTTGCTATTATCGTTTCGGGAGCTGCCATTGTATTTCCAGGCATCTTCCTAGTCTCCTTGGTCATAGTACTCGCTATCGTTTTCATCTTTATAGGCATAGAAAAAA
>DASQQK010000151.1:0-2612 GCA_035643435.1 Nitrososphaeraceae archaeon
TAGATAGGTTACATTTCGGATTACTGATATGGGTCACCCCTTACTGCTCACTTACAACATTACCTACAAACAGAATGTGGTATGTTACTAAAGTAGATAATCTAGAAACATTCTAAACCTCTGGGGGTATTGATGTCTGGAATCTGCTGCCTTTAGTCCAAACATGAATCTTGCCATAGGATATTTTCTGTTTCTTTCTCGCTCTACTTCCAAATTTACACTCATATTATAGGCCCTGTGCCTAAATAAAGGGACAAGTTTGGGTTGGGCCCAGAGGGACTTGAGTCTTACTGGTAAATGGGACCATGTACCACCGCTCTCTTGGTTATTACTTTCGTCCTCTTCCCTGTAATTACTATTATTCCCACTAGCGTTCGCCGTCATTACTATCCCTTTAGATATTACTTTACTAAATTGTAAGTAGATGTATGAATCAGGCTTATGAAAGACGTGCTGGCGGTAGCCGAGAATTCTATTCATTGACTTATGGTTGGTGTGATTCCTGTAATAGATAATGTATATGTTTATTCAAATCTGCTAATGCAATTGGTTTCGAAATATAACTTTCTTTAGTCATGTCGGGTAAGATTTCTTGCAATGCTTTATAATTCACCTCAAATGCTGTAACGAAACAGACCTTCATACAAGGATCTGACTTCTTCATTTCTTTGTATAGATCAAAACCATTCATTTCTGGCATCCTTACATCAATCAACGCAATATCATAATAGTCTGGTTTGAAATTGGTTAAAGCTTCTCTAGGATCATTGTATGTGTCTATCTTTAGCCCTTCTCCCTCTAGTGCAGTTTTGTAGAATTCGGTGATGTCCGGATCATCGTCAACTATTAATAGATTCATTACCTTGGGAACCTTCTTGGTGTTAGTGATTAGTTATTATTAAATAAATAGATAATCATACATTTTGTACCATATTATCCGACCAATATAATATTATTATTAACTCTTAACAGTCACTCTTATTAGGTTAAATAACATCCTGCTTCAAGCCATTTAACTTTTCTATTATTGCGTCTATGTTGCTGAGCAGTGATGATATATTAGCAGTATGAGTATTAGAATTACTCATTCGTTCTACTGCTTCTTGAATTAGCTTCTTAGTCTTTGAACCTAGTGGTTTCTTTGGACATGAATGTAGCATTCCATCTGTTGCATTAAAAATATCCATCGTAGTCTTGGGGTAACTGGGGTTGTAGGTAGACATGTGGGTTAGGAAAATGATGAGGGCAGATATTACAAGCTTATGACGGCTTGGACAGCCAACCAACTTTTCTCTTTTAACTATGCATATAGCGTTTAATATTGTGGCTAGAATTGAACACTGGCTTTGCACAACACTCATTTGAAGTCTTTTTATAAAATATTGCATAATAATAGAAAGCGGTAAGCACAAAAGGATAGGCGGCACCTCTTCGTAGGCAATCTCCTGACATAATTGTCGCCTATCCTTTGAATTAGCTATTATCAATCTAATGTAGATTGAGAAGAGTTTAGTGAATGATTACAAGATTTAATCTCGGAGTAAGATTTTCTCTTTTTCATTCCATTCTTACATTGATCTAAGTCTTATCAGTAGAATATCGGTCTTCTCTCATAGTGACAGATTTTAGTGAATTAATAATGTCTTTAAGTTTGGGATCCATTCTAACTCTATTGTGAGCTTCTACCATGCTGGTGCGTGATTTAGAACTGGCCAGACAAATGTTAGCATTTAATCAATGCCATGCTTACTCCACCCCACGCTTACTTTGGAGCTAACTTTGGAGTGTCAGCAGCTGTGCATACATTGAATGATACGAATGATGAGCATATACTTGACTTAAAAAATCTTACCTCATTAGATGGTCGCATACCTCAATGGCTAGCTCTACAGAACTTATTCTCGGTTGATTGTAGGGCGTGATATCTACTGTCGAGGATACTCCTTCAAGCTGTGCTATGCAATTAACTTTTCTATCGGTTGATTAGTCATCAATAGATCGCGCTTTCTCCTTCAGCTCTCGTATAAACTTCTCTATATCAGGTCGTCCAGGATAAGCTGTCCACCCTGGGTGCTTGCGTACAACGTGTCTTACCAACAGATCGGTGTTACTGAATGCTGCGTCTTATCCAGCGATACTACAGTAAGGACACTTGTAATTAAAAGAAGTTTGTTCCACTAGCTCTGATCTCTGGGACGATGGGACGATCTTTGGGTTGATTTTAGGATATATACTCCCATCAGAATTGTTTTTAATTACAGGATTTGCAGGCTCAGAAATACTTAGTAAATATATATGATTACAATAGCATCTAAATATGTTGTTGTGCAATATACAGTATGATGAGTCAGCAGAAACAACAGCAGCAACTGTTAAATCAAGAACTGACCATCCCGCAAATTCTACGTAGGTACGGAAAACAGTTTGTGCAGATAAAAAAACAATATTCCGACGGACATCACGGAAGATGCGCATTAGGCGTAATTATGTCTTATTACGGTTGGAATGGTAAAGATGACTCTAATGCTCCAAAACAATTATTGGACGCGTTAGTTGCAATAGGACGTGAGAGTATTAGCGAAAATTTAATCATTCGACTAAATGATTCTGGC
>DASQQK010000152.1:0-2358 GCA_035643435.1 Nitrososphaeraceae archaeon
CTAGGATGGGGCGATCTTAATTCATATTACAACAGATTAATCTGGGCGGGGTCTCTGGTGTATTCAAATCTACAGCCATTTGCAGGTCTACCATATAGATCTATGCAGTTCATTTTCCGATGTTACTTTTAGTAATCTCTCTGCGATGAATCTTAATCGTATCCCTCTTTCTGGAGGTATAGAAGATGTTACAGACTATATTGTATTGCATGAACCATGTCATTTAGAAACCAAGGGTCATTCACATCATTAGTGGGTGGTTCAGAGGTATCTGCCTAATTATCAAGAAAAGGTTGATTAGCTTAATACTAGTCGACGTTAAGACCTATCTCATACGTAAGACTATCTTGCCATGTTTATGAACATCTTTTGCACCTTCATATGCTTGACTTGCTTGAGAAAGGGGAAGTAGTTTCCGTTAGTGGTAGTCTGATTTGTCTGTCCTGCTGCTATTGCTTTTTCTAAATCTAATTTAGCAATGCTACCTGAACCTGTTGCTGTACCACCGCCCCCTCCACCACTGTCACCGCTACCACTGTCACAACCCTTATCGCCCACTATCATAGATGCCGTAGCAATCTGAGGTCCTGTAACAACGAATGCGACGGTGCTAGTGCAACTACTGCTCCAAACAATACTGGATATAAAGTACCTTTAGGACAATTTATCATAGCGATGACTACATATGTATAGTATTTATGTAATTATTAGACTGACATACTTTGTCTGCCGTGTCTCGGTGAGTGAGTAATGTAGCATTCTAAGTCTTCTTTTACTTGGTTAGAAAATGCGCGCCAGAAGATGAAAAACACATTAGGGATTTAGAACCCAGTGTTGATGTAAGTTTCATTCCAAATGGCGTAGACCATTATCTTACAATAGATCGAACTACTGTGCGTTTACCCAGTAATTGGGCGATCGAACCAAGCTTGGCATACTCTACTGCACGTACAATTGAAAACTGTCGTTCGATCCTATTCGTTGGTAACTTTGCTTATGATCCTAATGTTGACGCGGCTATGTTTTTGTGCCGAGAGATAATTCCCTTGGTTCTCGAAAAAGTCTCTGATGCAAAACTGTTTATCGTGGGTAACTCTCCCCTAAGCTTCTTGATCTAGTGCCCCGTAATAACTGGAGTACTGATAGGAGCAGTACTGCTACCGCTACTGTGGCCAAACCTAGCACCAATACTATTCACGACCATATAGAAGTTACAGGATACGTTGATTCACTTGAACCATTCTATAAGTCAACTAAAGTTGTAGTTTGTCCTCTACGAGTTGGAGGGGGAGTGAAGGTGAAGATTTTGGAAGCGTTGAGAGCTGGAAAGGCGATTGTAACTACACCGATCGGAGCGCAAGGATTTGGCCTTAGTAATGAGGCACTATGCGTATGTAGCCTAGTTTCTGACTTTGCAAATAATGTTGTTAGGTTTCTAGTAAACCGTTATGAACGCAAGAGGCAGGAAAAAAGAGCGTTACGTTTTGCCAAGACGTTGCCCACATGGGACCAAGTGATAGAGCAGTACACCAACTGCTACAAGAGTCTAATTAGATCGAATGTTGTAGATAGGTACATTGGATAAGTCGTATAAAATCCACTTTCAGCACTTATATCGGCACGGTGATAATTAGCTAGAATACAGAAAAGGATTAACATTACCTCTACTATCATATACCTAGCAAAATTGGGTACCGATGTTAAAAAGGATAAGAGTGTATCAAATCGTAACAGGAAGACGTCTAAAGTCTCATTAAAAACCATAGAAGCAACAGAGTCTGTTAGATCCCTCATACATTCTCTCAACTTGCCGTTGGAAGAGAAGATAGCAATGGAAGATCAGATAAACAATCTATCACATGAAACTAATTGCCTGCTCGATATAATAAGCAATAGCAAGACGAGTTACCAAAAGAAATTATTCCTTGCATACAGAAAATTCCTGGAACGAAATATTGACGCTGTTGATCAGCGGATTGATGAGCTTTAGCTTTTCAATAGAAAACAAGTTGGGCACCTCATTGGCCACATCATACTGGAAAGGGTAACGCCACTCATGACAAGAGAAGAGACCAGATACCAATAACTTAACATGTCTAAGTAATTTCTCAAATCAACACTCTTATATGCAACGAAAGACTATGCTTATTCACTTTTAAAAGTTATTTTGACATCGCATTGAAGATCGCTTCAAATGGAGACATACTTTGTTTATTACGAGTGCACTACAGCTTGTAAACTCCGAAGTAAAAAGAACTCGAACTGAGAGTTCTATGGGGCCAGTGGTATCTGAACCATATTTGACATGACTTTTGGCCCCATTTCTGCGAAAACAGAGTAGGTTATTCCGGTTCTATG
>DASQQK010000153.1:0-2690 GCA_035643435.1 Nitrososphaeraceae archaeon
CGGATTCAATTGTGGGGCTATGGCTCCATGGTCATCAATGGTATATTTCCTCCGTTTTGGACATCCGCAGACAACTCTAGATTTTTGTCATCTCCGAGTCCAAACCCAGGACCAATAATGACTACAAGAATAAACAAGACAAGAATAAGAGCGATCGGTGTGCCGATTGGTATTTGGCCTATTGCCTGTAGCCACTGGTTATTATTGACTCCACCTGACTTTAGCGATTCAAAAGCACCTAGTATTTGGTCTTTATCTATTCCCTGCAACCATTGGTTATCGGCTTCTCCAGACTTTAGCAATTCAAAAGCACTTAGCACTTGGTCTTTATCAATTCCCTGTAGCTGTTCTCTGATATCTTTAGCAGACATAGCATTTACACTCAACATTCCTGATTGGCTAGAAGCTATCATTAGTGCTATGGCCGGTATCAATAGTAAAATATATTTCATCTAAATATGGAACCCGTATTTGGTTTATCTGCATTAAGCTAGGTTTAACAATCAGTTAAATAAGATATTTTTTATGTTACTATCTACGGTGTATTTGAATGACCATATCGGAAGCTGCAGGATCCCTAATTCTGTCTGTATCGGCAATCTGATGAGCCTAGGGGTTTGTCTGAAGATGAAATCTAGTCTGGCTTCCGATTTTATATTATCAATGATATCACCTTTCGATACCAGATATACTGGAGCCGTGATATGTCTGTCTTCGGGAGACTCCGAATACTCGTTGTACGACATGATATTGAATGATTTGGAACTGGGATGGTTTGTTCCATGTACAATACTTGGGCTCAGAGGGTTCCAGCACTCTAGTGGTCTAAAATAAGGATTCTCAATATAGTAACTGAGGACTGTAACTTAAGCTTTTCTATTCCAGTAACAATCTTTTATCCCACATCGCTAACAGATGGGATTTGAAAACGTAGGATGAAACTCAGACTCCGTGAAGAGTCTCTACACGACAATTTTAATAGTCTAGATACTCCTTCAAGAAATCATTGGTTTTAGATATAGCCAGATTAGATTCAGTGGTATTATGAAAGAAAAATGTTTGAAATACATGTGGCATACCTTCATATATATCTAATTTGACTGGAATGCCGGCTTGATCTAGTGCTTGATATAAACGAACAAAGTCACTAAGAAGCATTTCTTTGGTACCACCTTGAATCAAAGTAGGTGGAAATCCGCTACTGAAGTTACCATACACAGGAGAAACATATGGATGCGTTTGATCAGATGGATGAGCATACGCAGCGGCCATGTCTCTTTGCGAATCATTTGTTATGAACGGATCTGCGTCACTTAGCGTGAAGTATGTATCACCTATTCCTGTTACATCTGTCCAGGGTGACCACAGTACCAGAGCAGCAGGCATCCCTAACCCTTGATCACGCATCTTAAGAACAGAACCAGCTACTAAACCTCCTCCAGCTGAATCTCCATACATTGCTATATCATTAAGAGAATAACCTTGATCCATTAATGCTTGTATAACTGAGACTACTTCATCAGTTGTTTGATTCCATTTCGAAAACGGGGCTAAACTGTAATCTACAGAAATAACCCTAAGTCCAGTAGAATTAGCAACTGGTACGACATTTCCTAATGTGGAATTAGCACCTAAGAGAGTATATCCTCCACCATGCAGATATACCAGAACTTTTCCATTGTCATTCCAATCTTCTGGTTTGATGTCAAGTACACTTATGTCCGCCAGTTCTGTAGGTGTGATATTAGGTTGATAACTATCTACAATTGACCGAGAAAATTGCGTAACAATAGGGCTTGTTTGTTGGTTAAGCCTTTGCCAACCTTCTGAGTCATCTGGGTTTGGTATGAAAGGAAAGCTAGGCAAATTCGTTGTTAAGTTTTTTAGTATTTCTTGGACTTCTTTGGATATAGTTGGGGGAATATAGAACTTAGATTCGCTATTATTATTGGTTTGAATAACATTTGTAATATTTTGAGTTTGGGCTTGAACAAAGTCGTACGATTGTAAGAGAATGTACGATAGAAGACCAAATGATATGGTAATACCAGTCAAAGCTGTTCTGATTATACGGGAATCTGTCCTTGAACTATTCATCGCCCTAAGCTTAATTGATATTAGTATAAAAATGAATATGATGTGCTTGGCTCTGTTCATTTTATGATCTTTTGCTTTACAACAAGTGTTCTGTTATTCTAGCTATGGGAATAGTCATTATCAGAGAGTAGGACGTGCTCAGCTGAAGATTGGAATGGCCATTCTTGAATGAATGCCGGATTCCAGATTAATCCATATACTGAAATCAATACTGCTGCAATAGATAATAGTACATTGCGAAATCAATACAAATGAATTTAAGGAACGAAAAATACAGTAAGCTCTGAAAGAAGATGGAAGAGACTAATAATGGGATTGTCATTTGCTGGAGCACAGCAGAAAGATTGAAGTTTGTTCAATTGAGAGTCTCATTGTACCGACTACTACTAGGAATTCCACTACCTAGTGTAGAGCATCCACCAGCTTTTCTATCTGGGAAGTAAACGGATGTTGTTTATATTTTTGGACAGTTAGAAATTCTTTTCTTAAGAATTGGATGTCGCAGTAACAGGGAATGAAACAAATGGTTTCAATCCCGAGGTTCTTAGATAGGCTATTCCAACTGTCATTTGCGTCTAGCCTTGGTGGATTTA
>DASQQK010000154.1:0-3649 GCA_035643435.1 Nitrososphaeraceae archaeon
GATTGAATTCTGCTTCTTCCGTCGGCGCTATTGTTTCATAAGCTATAGCATCTTGGGCAAACGAGAGACGAAAACCTTGCGAGATGGCTCGTGTAGAGATAACAAGATCGTCACTAACGCTCAATGGGACCGGTTTAAATAATTCCCGTCGGATTGCATGAATTGCACCAGTTGCAGAGGTCATATTGCCAGAAACAGATTGCATCCGTTTGAGAAACCGATCATAATTCCAATAAAGTCCTTCCCCAAAACCTGTCATGTTCGTAGTATTGCTCTTTATATAAATTTGATTTCCTCCCACAGCACCAACCTTTGGGTCTGCAAAGGGGCGTAGAAGCGTAGAAAGAGCATCTGGCTTATAAATGCTATTGGCATCAGAAAATACTAGCACTTCCCCTTTTGCTTGCTCAACAGCCGCATTTAACGCTGGAATTTTTCCTTGTCTAGGTAATGCTAAAAGATTAACTCCATAATCTGAATAACTTTTTACTACCTTGTCTGTACCGTCATTGGAGCCATCTGAAGCAAGGATTATTTCAAACTTGTGCCGGGGATAATTCAGAGAAATCATATTCTCTAATTTCGCGCCGATTGTATCAACCTCGTTGTGAGCAACGATGATAATGCTTACTTGAGGTTCATAATCTGCTTCCTTAATAGGCCTCCCCAGTAAAATTCCCCTAAGAATAAGGAGAAGAGGAAATCCAAAATAGGTATAAACAATTAATCCCAAAGAACCCCAAAAGAAAATTTCCGCCATTACAATTTATTCCTTTAGATATTTCATTTGACAAAGAATTAGATTTATGGTGGAGGAACAGTGGGAGGCGAACTGGGATCCTCACCAACAGCAAATCCGTGTGTGATCGTTCCAAAATGAAGCATTTGCCCACTCGCCCCACCGACATATCGATCTGGCTGACCCAGCCTCAACTGCTCTGCCGAGGGAGCATCGCGGTAATAGCGGTAGGTTACCTCGAGTATTTGATTTGCCCTCCAATAAGTAGATTTTTCCGGTTTGAACGGATTATTAATAACAAAGTGAATTGCCCTTAGAAGCGATCCACTACCGTCCCTCGCCATATTCTCGAAGATTGCGTTGTCACCACGGCGAAGTAAAAACTCAGCATGCATCACAAGCCCTTGCAGATGGGTCATTGTATAGACCCATGAGTCATCGTTATCTACAATCCACTTAGCATCACAACCTGAAGAGCCCCTTACTAATTCATCAGGGATTCCACCGTACCATTGAATTCCCCAGATATCACATACACTATCAAACGGAATCGCAGTTCCCATCCGGTCTAATTGGTGCTGCCTATGTTCAGAGTAAGCCTCTCTGGGTGTATCGCCTTCCAGTAAATAGGAGCTATCCCACAAGAAGTCAGCGATCATTCCTGATGTAGCAGAACCGGCACTCCCCCAATTGTTTTTTCGATTCCGGCTGCTCCAGGCTGTCTTTTCGTAAACAACGTCTGCTAACCACTGTTGAAATTGCCGCTTATCATCTACGCTCCACCCTGGATAATCCTCAATCAAATCAGCTGCCATAATCCAACCCGGCATGTACCAGGATAAATTTAAAATACATTGATTTGCACCAGAATACTCATCCCCTCCATATCCAATTGTATCGGTTAAATCCAATATCCTCTTTTTTACTTCAACCGCATAAGCATTATTTTCGGTTATGTGGTAAGCCAACGCCTTAGCGTAAACCAATGGAGATCCATCAAAAATATACCTGGGTTCTTTTGTTTCTTCACAATCTTGTGATCCTTCTATGGACGAAGAGCTCTTTGGCCAAGAGGATGGATCGCCTGCAAAATCAAGGATTCCCTCAACCGCTGCTTTATAGGGCTGAATGTTCATATTTGCTTTTTGAACGATTAATCTCAACTCTTTTGGGGTAGTCATATAACCTCTGGACTTACTTGGCACAACGGTCGGGGAGTAGACTTGAGTCGATAAAGGCGTTGAGGTAATTTTGATCGGAAGAGTTGGCTCTTTAGTAGTCTCTAGTGTCATTTCATAAGGTTGGAGACTATCTGTCACTTCAGCTGTCGGGGTAATTATCTTATCTATAACAACGGATAGGCTGGGATTCGGCTCCTCAGTGTGTTGAACAGATCTATATAAACCAGTACTGACTACAGTAAGTGCGCCTAAAATTACAAAGGACTTTATTAGAAAAGACTTCATATTACCTATAATGAACATGGAAGATTTTTAGAATCTAATATTGATTCTCGTTTGGTGCTGATCTAATTTAAGCACGAACGCTGTTTTCGAATAATCCAACTAATTTGGATGCGTTTCGGTCAAGTTGAAAATCTTCAATGACTTTTAATCGTCCGGCTATACCAAGTTTATGGCGCAAATCTTTATTAAGGTACAAGCATTCTAGTGCATCTGCTAAACTCTGCTCATCCCTTGGCGGTACTAATAATCCCGTTTTTCCATTTTCTATAAGTTCTGGAATTCCTGAAATATCACTAGCAATCACAGCTAATCCACTACTCATCCCCTCCATTAAAACCACAGGGATACCCTCTCGCCGTCCATCCTTGGTTCTAACACTCGGAGCAACCAGAACATCTGCCTCCCGAAGCAACTTGACAATTTCACCTCGAGTGAGCCGTCCATGGAATATCACTTGATCATTCAATCCAGTCTTAATAACTTGTTGTGTCAAGGTGCCCCAATCGGGACCATCTCCGACGAAGTGGCATGTGAAATTTACCCCCTTTTCTTTCAGAGCATCACAAGCTTTAAGTAAATAAGTTTGTCCTTTAACTTCATGAAGGGTACCAATACATACTATTTTCATATTCTCATTATCATCTCTATTATCAGAATAAGCAGAATATTCAATCTGTGGTTTAAATAATTCTGTATCTACGCCACAATGGATGACCATGACCTTATCCTCATTTTCTTCACCACATTCAGAGAGGATTATTGTCTTGTTATATTCCGATATTGTGATAACAAATTCAGCCTCAGAAATTTTTTCGCAGAGCATATGACGGTCACGGTGAAGGTCTGTTCCGTGAGCGGTAAAACTATACGGGATATCAGTAAGACGGTGAATAACGTACCCCGCCACAGCGGGATGGCTAGAAAAGTGAACATGAATATGTTGAACGCCCTCTTCTTCTATGAGTTTAGACAAATTTACCGCAAATGGGAAAATGGCTAGAGCACGTGTGAAAAATCTGAAACTCCCCCAATTTTTCCGAATAATTTTCCAAAATATATCTAAATATTTTCTCGGGTTGTGATTCAGATAATACAAATTAGACTTTAAAATCGACCAAGAGATGAGAGGTTGATAATGTGCTTTATCAATAAAATGTTGAGCTTCTGGATGTATCACGTTCGTTCGTTCTCTAATGAACGGGTATAGCTCAATCTGCACGCCTAATTTCTCTACTGATAGCATTTCAAATAAAATGAATGTTTCAGTAATTTTTGGAAATCTAGAAGTAATATAAGCAACTTTAAATCTATTGTTAATTGATTCCAAATTTTCAGCGTCTTGGTTTTTAGCGAATAAATTATCTTGAGCAAGTGTCCTAGTAGATTGGAATTCTTCGGAGAGATGAACAGATTGATTCATTAAAATATCATACCCTGCTGTATT
>DASQQK010000155.1:0-8173 GCA_035643435.1 Nitrososphaeraceae archaeon
TTGTTTGTGCGGATACGATACTCGGGCCAAGTAAAACTGCTAACACGGTGACAGTGACGTACATTATGAAATATTTCGAATATCCTTTCAATTCTTTAACCTCCACATGAGACTATTCAACATAATTATAACTGTTGTACATGTTGTACATGAACCATTTCAAATGAAAGAATCGACTTCCATGATGAAGTATTGTGACTAGCATGATGAAGGCAGCGACGGCCTCCCTGTCACACGTACAATGTTCTTGGATATCATTTGACTTATCTCCCTTTACGTCCTATTGGAGATTACTTCCATATCAACGATGTCATCATTGAAGTTGTCCTTCTTAGATAAATCTGTAATTACGTTTGCTAGCTGAGATTGGAGTTGGAAGAATTTCTTGCCTATCTGCGTTATTCAAATTAACAATCTCAGCACTTGAAAGCTGACAAATAATCGCATGTGTACAAAATCTGCCAGACGATTCAGGACCATCTTGAGAGCTTAAATTAATTTAGACTATTTTGATCCTCTTTCAACCGGACGAAATATGGTTCCCCAAATGACATACTTCAAATGCACTAATATCATGAATACACAATATTAACTATTGTACTAACACACATATAATTTGATTTTTGATTACTCCCCATCGGTCACTGCAGATTATTCGTTAGTACGTGTTAGTTTAATAGGATTCCTTCAGCATAAATTAACCCTGCAGTGTACTCTGTTCCAATTGGGATCACAAAAAATAGTTGAAACAAGAATTTGAGTAGAGCTACTATTACAATGATCGCAATAATGACAATTATTATCCATAGCAATGTTCCTAAAGACTGAATGATTCACTCTTGATGTTGCAGATGATCCTCTTCATACATGATTCATTGGTTCGAAAAAAACTTGTTCATAGATATTTTGCCGCGAAACTAAATAGCTCCTATCATAGGTAATTACGCCTATTCTCAACATATTGTTATTATATGGGTGGAGTATAGTTGTCATTATATGATGTGAGCGATGAGCTAGATGGAGTAACAAAGAATATTCAATAGATAGATCTGCGCATCTCCAACAAATTCGCAATCATGTATGTTCTTAAGTCAGTTGGTAACTTTCAGTAGTACCTCATGCAAGTCAAGGACCCCTCATATCATGTTCAAATTTCTTATGTCCTTACATCTCGGATTCACTTTTGAAACCCTTTCCGCACACTTGGATTTCTTTCGTAAGAAGAAATCAAACTTCATAATGTTTTCTAGTATAGATAGTGACTCATCATCAGAAAGTATGGAGAAGTAAGTATCGAAAAGGAACAGAACGTTAGGCTTACGGCATAATTCAAGATCTACTTTATGAAATACTAGTTTTAGCCGCACAGCACAATCAGCTATAGCTGAGCGTCCAGATTCCTCTCCCTGAGTACAAGAATCATATGTAATACATCTCAACTCCAGATAATAAAATTACTCCTCTTAATACTACATGATTGTTAAAAAAGCGGCTTAAGGTAGTTCGTTTTGATAATAAACAAATTTCAATTACATGGCAATAACATATAGCTAATTATCCTGGGTCAACGCGAGGTTGAGATACATTTTTCATGGTTTTATATGGTAGCATATTCCATTAATCGCCAAGGTATAAATACGATGTTGATAAATATGATACTGATAATGTCATCATCATTATCAAAAAAAAGAGCAAGAAAAAACTATCGAAGTAGCTACTTCAGCTGCCAGAACAGTGGGTAATAAAGCAGAACAGACATATAACAGATCACTAAACGAAACCAAAGAAAATGTGAGAAAATCGATAGATGAGGCTAAGACGCAGATTCCACGATATACAGACGCTGTTAAGAATTATCAAAAACAGACTCTAGATTCTACTGAAGATGTGGTTGAGAACTATATTGAAGCGCAGCAATCCTTAGTGGACGCTGTCTCCAGTTCGATGAATCCCTACTATGAGAACCTCAAAAGAATGTATAGCTACTGGATCTCGCCACGGATTCCTTCAGAGATATACACCAGATCAGTCAGTGCTATCGCAGAGAATATCTCGACTTCAGCAAGGATCTGGAATGATATGGTATTCGGGAATTTAGATGCATTTGGAAACGCGTTAGAACGAACTCAACGACATACCAAAGAGCTTTCACGAATTAGTGTAGATACAGCAAAAGCTATAGAAAATACAGCAAGAGAAACAGCAGAGTTTTCAACTGAGAAAGTAGGGCGACTCCCGGCTCCATAGGGCCGGTGTTTCATATTGCAATAGCACAAATCAAACCTCTTTTTCATTTTCTTAACTAAATATAATCGTCTGTAGTGCGGCTTCTGTGCTGCAGTGAGCTAAGTGCAGCTTCTTGCATACCACTATTTCTAGTACGTTCCAACCTAAGACTTCAGGATTCTTTTACCTGGTCCTGTGCTAATCCATAGCTTAATCCTAAAAATAAATGGTTTCTACAGAGCCAATTGCCTAAAAACTAAGGTGGACGGCCATAAGGAAGAATGGTCTCGAATCCACTTAATACTGGCCGCCTACTTTGATGCTTGTTGTTTGGCAGTGATGTTCTTTATGAGCGCCTCACTGTCTGCAGTATTCTTGTACTTTAAATTATAAAAATGCTTTCTGAGTAAGTAAAAGAGGTAGGCGGTCAAAATGAGGCCTACAATAAGGAAATTATTTGGTGGCTAGTCTATCCTTACCATGGTATCATTGGTATTCATAGCAGCTGCGGCCGCCTCTTTCACAAATATATTATAAAAGAGGTTCTGAGTCAGGGCGGCAAAGTCTTTGCATTCTGGACTGCAGAAACCAACTACCTACCTGCCTACTTGAGAGAACCCAGAGCGAATACACTATTAAGGCTCTATTATGCTATGCAGAAAAATTATAATATGAATACAAACTATGGGGTAAGGCTTATCCAGATATCAAGATATCATTAAGAATGTAAAAAGAGGTAATGTGGAGGATTGAGCGTTTTAGTAAAGATTATCCAATAAAACCTGAAAAATTAATAGTTGATGTAAGAAACGTTTTAAATGAGAACAATTTGGTTGTATTGGACGTAGGAGCTCATAAACTTTGGATAGCAAAGGTATACAATACATATTCTAAATACA
Source organism: Nitrososphaeraceae archaeon (assembly GCA_035643435.1). Lineage (GTDB taxonomy): Archaea > Thermoproteota > Nitrososphaeria > Nitrososphaerales > Nitrososphaeraceae > TH5896. Next base: position 3,126 of record DASQQK010000155.1, read on the forward strand.
TGCCTTATTACAAATGGATTTTGTTCAATGGGGTTTGCACCTTCTGGAGATATAGCTGCACAACTTGTGAAGCCAAACTGATGATACTAATTTTAGAATTTAAATTTTGTGTCAGTTATAATAGGTTCAAAATTTGGCTAATATGTCTCAGATATGCTGGACAGTTACAATGGTTTAGATCAGCTCCTAATCGTATATTCGCTTGGCTAATAATGAGGTATCCAACTGTTAAATACTATCATAAGTAAATGAAGTTAATGACCAGTAATCAAACAACTACGAAAAGTGTAATGGATTTAACTAAACAATCTGTTTATGTGAGAAAACGAAAGGGCAAAGACATTGGAGAAATAGAGGCAGTAAGTAAGGACACTATAGTGGTAAAAACAGGTATAAGAGATGTGCATTACTATTATGTTCCTATTGAAAAAGTAGAAGGATGGGACGGACATGTGGTATGCCTTAACATTACAGAAGAAGAAGTAGAACAATTTGAAAGCAAGGAAAAACCTGATAAATCGAAATACTTTACCAAAGATCAAGGTTATGGTAGTGAGGCTACTGAAAGTGACAATAATCTAACAGATAGACTACCATTTGTAAAAGTAATCAACAGGGTAGATAGATAAGAAGTAATCAATCAAGCATATAATGAACCAAATTAGGCTCATTATATGAATTGATTGTGACCTGTCAAATCTAGCTGACTTAGCAGTACCAATTAGCTTAGTGTCAGTTTTGAATTTAGACACTGGTTGTACTGCTCGCCATAGATGACAACAATTTAGCTAGCTTAATTAGCTGACCGTGCGTGTTTCCTACCACGGTGCTAATTGACTATATTTGCTGAAAGCAATACAAAAGTCGAAGCAGATACTTTATGATACTCTGCCTCATTAAGTACTGAGCACTTTCTCGTCATACATATTCTGACTTACCAACTTTGATAGCTCCACTGCTGCGCGAATTGTTCTTTTAATGTCCTGCTTCATCTGATAAGAACTGTTCATGTCATAAAGATTGTGTTCTGTATCTTCGGCATACCAACCTCTACTCCAACCTACAAACGGAAATTTTCCAAAAATGAAACCAAGCTGTGACCAAAATGCCATGAGTTCACCTGCAACATGTTGTATGTTGTCTTGCCCACCCGTAACAATGAATGCTGCTATTTTATCTCTAATAAGATGTCTGTCTTGAGTAACAATCTGATTCTGGACGCAATTCATTCTCTGAATCATTTTGTAGTAAAGTGAGCTACAATTGCCCCACCTTATAGGTGTTGCAAGTACTATTACATCGGCCCATAAGATTAGGTTTTTGTAGACCAGTATCATCTGATCGTCCTTTTCCATCTCTGAAATTGAACAGGGAAATATACAAGCTTTGGCATTCTTGGAATAATATCCCTCACAGTGTTTGAATGAGAGATCTCTTAACTTAATCAGCATTGTATTTGAACCAAGGTTATTCTTTGCATAGTCTAATGCAAATGAGAGGGCCTGCTCTGAAGTACTTGTGCGTGACGCGATATCATCATTCAAATTCGTCGTAGATATGCCAAGTACGTTTCTACTTTTGGCGCCTTTTCTCTTACTATGTTGTTCACCCCTATCTATATGATGTAAATACGCATTAACTGAATTTTGCAACTTGGCATATGCTTTATGAGACTCTGTGACGCGTCTGCCCACATTATTAGGGTTCAAGTTAACATATAGCTTTCCATCAATCACTTTAGTACGATATGAATTGACACTATCTCCTCCTTCGTGTGGCGACTTGCCATTGATAATAGAATATTTCCAGCCATGCCAAGGGCATGTTACTATATTATTTTTTAATATTCCCTCACTTAGCGGTCCGCCCACATGTTTACAGGTGTTTGATATGGCATAGTATTTTCCTTCCACATTAAACACAGCAATTTCAACTTTGGATCCCTTTCTATTATTTACTGAGAAGCTTCTTGATTTGCCTACAACTACTTCATTCACGTTACAAAGATAATGCGGATCATTATCCACATCTCTATCATTGTGATTTATATTCTCATGGTTATTTACTTTTTTCATATACCTATGATTTTTGATAAAGCGAGAAAGTATAAGGAGATTCCTTTCGAATTACTATTACCAAAATGAAGTGGAGCAAGGTAGTATCCAAAAAGCTGCCTTGTTCGCATAAATCATACATAATATGGAACTCAATTATTAGGAAATCGGAATCAGATAAAAATATTGTATTTTAACTGAGTTTTAGAGCAACAAGTAACTGCTGGAGAAATTAATCATTTTTCTTTGCTCTTGGCTGATCCTGGTTTAGCTAAACTTGCCTTCAAAGCTGCAATCAAATCCTGTGTTTGCCTAGGTTTCTTTACCTCTTCCTTTACTACTTGCACTTGACCTTTAGCTTTAGCATTTATTAGATCTTCCAATTCCTCCGTGTATTCATCATGATATCGAGAGATATCAAAGCCTTTGCTAGTTAGATTTTCGACCAATAACTTACCCAATGATATTTCATCTTTATCAATTTCTGGAGCCTTTGCTTCCGAGATCTCCTTAACGTCTTCTACAGGCTTAATTTCATCAATATAGTGCAATGTATGCATAACAAATCCCCTTTGATAGGCCCTTAGAGCAACTAGATGTTCTTTCTCTCCTTCTTTGAGTACCAATTTTCCAATTGCAATTTTCTTTGTATCATGTAATATCTTTACTAACAATGAGTATGCTTTATCTTGAATGGTTGCTGACGATGAAGATGCTTTCCCTTTCTTCCTCTTTTTGTCCATCGAGTCAGGCGCGATGTAGTAGCTCTTTTCTACAAATAATGGATCTAATTCCTCTTTATTAATAAACTCTTTAATGTTTATGGTTCTTGTACTCTCAGTTGCTATTTTCTCAAAATCTTGTTTTTCAATAACTACATATTTATCCTTGGCCAGTTCATAGCCTTTTTTTATTTCAGAATATTGAACTTCCCTTTCTTCCACTGGACACCACTTCTTATACTGTATTCTATGTCCGTTGCTATCCAGCTGATTAAATGAAATCTGCTTTGTTGTATCAACAGCAGTATACAGTCTGACAGGAATATTTACGAGCCCAAACGATATATTGCCTTTCCACATACTGGAGGCCATCGATATTCATTCTAAATAGCACTTTAAATCTAATAAATAGATCAGCATACCGTACTGAGAACTAAAATGTGATGACAACATAAGACTAAATGGTTTGATACTTTGCATATTCGTGCGCATTTAATCCTATCTTCTTTAAACTGCTTTAAAGAATGTTTACTAAAGATAGCTGAGTCTCCTGCAAAAATGGTATAACGGGTTTCTGTCCCGTTCCCCGTCATACTATTGCGGCAGAGGGGAAAGGCCAAATACGGGACTGGCCGAAAAAAGCCTCTTGCCAGCGGGGGATAGACTCTTCTTAGTCTTACATCACATCCAAAATCCAATTGCAATATTTGGTCCTTCGACTTTGATGCTATAGTGTTGACGTCTTGTGATTATTGCATACTATCTCTTCTTTTATTATGATTCTTGCATAAATTAAAAAATAAATTTGTACCAATATATACATAATGATTAAGTAGAATTCAATTTCTAACCTACAAACAAAAGTATTTTATGGTTAGTATCATATAGTAATACAGTTCAGTTGAAAACTAACAATAATACTCTATTTGTATTTTTCACTCTTAGTGTGGCCTATCTGACATTTATCGCCTGTAATCCATTTGCTGTATCTTTGAGTAACGCCTCCTACTCTGGTAGTGGTTTATCTGCAGAATCTGTTGATATTGCAAAGGAAAATGCAACAAATTTAATTAGAAATACAAATGACTCTGCAAGAGAGATAGGAGGTCTATCTGCAGAATCTGTTGATATTGCAGAAGAACAATAAATTATCTCACTGGAAATAAAATATGGGAATTTATGTTCGGTTTGGTTACCAGGCTCTTACAAAATCTTATCACATCCTCCAGCCTCTGCACAAAGGGCTCCAAATTATTTGACCCTTCTATAGATGATCCTAAGGGACTTGGATTATTAAATCGATTCACATCACGAAATATTATTGCAACTAAATAGTTTGTTGATATAACATAAGACAATAATGAATAGGCACATAATTGTGATAGTACTCTTATTTGTGTTTAGTGAAACCGCAATTGGAATGGCTCAAGGAAAACTAACAAATGAAAGCAATTTTGTAAACTCAAATAGACAAAGCATAATCACGTCATATATAAATACGAATAATTCTCCAGTAATTGACATTACCAATGACGCTTTTTGGGAAATATTTGGTCCACTCGTTAAACAATCATTTAACAGATCGGTTGTTTCATCCACTAATTAACTAGGACACGTGATTATTAAGTACTTGTGTACGACTATTCAGTTGTCAAGTGAATAGATCTCCGATATGCTAGTATGCGATTGTATATCTGGATGGGCTCCTTATTGGGTCTGATCCTATTTTAGAATACCAAACATAACGTCATATACGTTATATTATTACACACTGCCTCTATACCTTTATTTATTCTCAATGATACCTTTTGACACAATTTAGATTGTCCGAGTTATTTCGCCTATTATCAGTCGGTGTTTCCATAATTAAAGGTATATTTTGACAAAATTTATGTTCCAAGGACGCTTTAAGTAGATGACATCAATTTCAAAATTGAAGAAAATGAGATTTCTATGGGTATTACATTAACGAATACTGCTTCAGTGTTTATAGTACGGCTGTTCTCTTCCAGTGAAATGAATTAAAACGATAACAAAGCTAAAGAATGGTCTATGCCTATAGCTCTAAAAATAAAGATAATAGATAGTAGTACTATTAGGTTTCTAGGCAATTGGCATCTTTGACAAGCATTGCCTAGTCGTCTACATGCTTACGCTCATCATCCTATTGCTTACGTTGATGTTCATAATCTATATGAACAGTGAGATCATGAACAGTAGAAAACTCCTTTCCACAAGCCTCACACATGGGATGATGCGAATGTTCATCTGA
>DASQQK010000156.1:0-11677 GCA_035643435.1 Nitrososphaeraceae archaeon
GGCTATTCCAGCTGATGATAATTCTTCATTGACTCTGTTCATTATGGATTCCATTAACGGGTTTGAATCATCGAAACCTTGTTCGATCGTATCCGGTCTGCTGTCATCATTATCAGAGTCTGATGTTTCTGTAGATTCTCCTACGGTCTCACCATCATCTGATGATGATGAAGCCTCGTTACTATCATCGGCATCGGTGTCACTATCATCAGAGCTGAATGAATCAGTAGATTTATCGTTATCTTCGTTACTATTGTCTGTAGTCGGCGAGCTATCTGTTGATGACTCTTCACTCCCAAATTTTTCAGGTGCAGGAGTTATCTGTGCAAGAACAGGTGTCTGACTGACAGCTGCCGTTACCATAAGCATCAGCGCACATATCAGTCCCGATAGAGATCCAAATTTGATGTATTGACTATTAATCATATTCTTTGCTTAGCAATTACGCTATGTTGATGGATCTATTTTTCAATTGGTTAAGATAAATCTTATAATTATTCTAGAACTGGATTGTGCATCATATTGTACAACTATTTGCTGTTTAGAATTAGGGGCGTAGTAATAATCGTCAGTCACCGATGGCATAGCATTCTGCGCAAAATAATAAAAAAAGGGATGCTGTGGATCGTTTGAGACCGCTGATTTAGTTACGCCAGTTGCCGCCGTCGTGTCCACGGTCGTGTCCGTTGTTAACTTCGGAGAATGTCTGCTGTGCTGTTTGCGCTACTCCGTTCTCATCACCTTGAATTTGAGAATCAGTATTCTGACATCCGACATTATTGTTACTCATCTTAAGTTATCTTCTTAGGAGATTCCCTCAGAGTCCAAACACTCTGCAGAATGGAACCATTCTATATCATAATCACATAGTTTTCACATCTTCGACATATAACCGTTAGAAAATACATAAATCGCATACCTGTCATTACATTATGAAAATTATATGTTAGGAGAGTTAATTTATGAAAGTAAAGGAAGAATTACAGGCCAACGGGTGTTATCAGTTGAAAATGGGATTCCCAAACTCGAGGTCTCGATTTCAGGTACAGGAAAACTTACTGGAAATATTGAAGTAACAGAAAATTGGACTTATTGGGTGATACAAAGACCTGATGGCACATCGTATGGTGAGGGGCACGGAATAATAATGACAAAGGATGGGAGTGAAGTAGCAACCACAACAGGGCGTGGAGAGGGGAAGATGACGGAAACAGGAAAGATGAGGTACAAGAGTACAATATTTTTTGAGACGAATTCAATTAATAAACTTGCAATTCTTAATCGACTACTTGGAGTGAACGAGTATGAGGTAGATGGATCAGGTAATTATGAAGATAGGGTATGGGAATGGAAATAAGACACTAATTCTCATTCTCTTTTTTGCGCGTGTGGCCTTCCTTTACTCGCGTCCATAAGACAACAACAGATATCTCTTTTGCAGTTACGACACACACCTCTGACGCAGTCAATCTTGGGAATGCAACTGCATTCGGCGCATCCCATCATCATAGTGTTGTCACCTAGTATAACTATTTCCTATCAAATGTGATTTCCAGTATTCCGTTCCTATACGTTGATCTTGCCTTCTCGGAGTTGATATCGTAAGGGGACATTAAAGTCTGTATGCATTGTTTTCCTTCATAATCTAGATGGAACACCGTAACAGAATTATCATCATTTAGAATGACTTTGATGTTCTCCTTCTTATTGTTAATTGGAAGTTGAGATACCAATTTGATATTTTTATCAGTTACTATTACATCCTCCGAGGGGTCTTGTGCAACTTTTTCGATTCCAGTGATCCTGACGGATTCATCTGCAGGTTTGACCGTCTTAAAGATCTTCTCAGATCTCGGTTCCTTGAATGGTCTAATTGTAGAATAATCATCTACTACTGCAATCTCCATCTCTACTCTATAGACCTCACTTCCAAAACTCAAATTGGACTTCCTCTCTATCTCCTTTAGATCATCATCAAAGACAGAGTAAAATTTCTTGGTAAGATAATCAAACTCCCTTACTAACTCTAGTCCCATTAGGTCAGGTTCGTCATCTGAAAATATGTCCATCCATCTTTCTATCTGCCGGTTCCAGTAGTCTGGGATCATCTGAATTTATTTGCGTATAGACAAAATAAATGTTGTTAAACACTCATGTCAGTGCAACTGGAGTGGCCATGAGATGAAATCATACTGCATGCAGTTATATTCGTCAATTTCTGCGCGCAAGACAATTCTTGAATTACTGCGCATTGACTCCCAATCCAAAACTAATCCGCAATCTTGCAAGTCACGAATTTAACCTCGTACTTCGGTTGCCTTTGTATTTTCTTCAGGGACTTTGAGTGATCCACCCTATTCAAAGTTAGAGGTCGTCTCTTCATCTCATTTTTCCTTCTCTTTTCTTTCAATTTTGTAGTGACACGAATAACAATAGTTACACGTAGTACACACGTATTGACTTCTCTTATTACACTGTATACAACTTCTGTACGAGGGTGATAGGTGACAATCTGCAAGGTACTCGTGCATCTTTCCTCAAGATATGAATAGCAGATCAGATAGATAATAGTAAGGACAATATCTAGGGAGGGAGGAGGGTGCACTAATGTGATGCGCGTAAAAATCCGGTCACTTTAATTGCCAATCTTAATTGTATCTGTGAATCTACACCTCTTATTCCACCTACACTCTGCACGATTAAAAAGAAAATATTGCCTACGATGATCTGTTTACTGTTCACTGTAATCCCATGTAGAGTAATACTTTGGCATAATTTCTAAAATGACAGACTGACCTTTCTTCTGTGCACCTAAGAGTGCCTGCGCCATCGGGTGTTCGGTACTTCCCAAATACTTGACCATTATCTTCTCTGCAATAGGAACATTAAAGTCAATGTCTTCAAGAATTTTCACATTTCCTTTTCCGCGCGCTCCTTTGTACTGCGGCCTGGGATAGTCTATACAGAAGTAAACAATCTTGTTTTTTCTAAGGTTGTGGCCTTGGCCTGTTTTGATGTTTCAACATATATCTTTCTGTTCTCAGTATCGTAATAGAACCACGTGGGATGAACGTTAGGATGACCCTTCCCATCTAAAGTTCCTAGATGGATGTTTAGTTTGCTACTCGTCAAGAAGTCTAGTGTTTCTTGTTCATTTAGAGGTGCGCCAAATCCTAGACTGCCATTGAGGATCTTTGCCATGTACAAGAAGATGTTTCAGCAGTCGAATATCATCTCAAAGTTTATTTTTTAGATGGGTAGATATTAAATAGATTTCAGTAGTTAAGGGTATTTTGCGCGTGCAAATACAGTAATAAATCGTCGTGCACAAGGATGAACTGGATGTTATGTGCGACTACCTATGTATGTGCGAACTGCAGATCCGGATTTCAATTAGTTAAGATTTCCTCTGTATTATGAAATGAGTTCAGTAATTTCATTGCATAGTCTAATAGACTTGTTCCCTTGAGTTGTAGTTGTGTGTGATTTCGTCATAACTTAGTGACTTGCATTCTTGCAGATACTCGAGGTATGCCTTGATTTGTGAGAATGATAATTGAACCTCGTGCATCACTCTCGTATTTGAAATGCCTTGACTTACTTGTGCACCCTCTAAAATCTCAGCAAATTATTTCTTGGAAGTCCCGCAGGAACGTCAATACTTACACCTTGGTTGTCAATACCTCTTTGTCATGTTGTTAGCGCATTCCTAGTACGTTCCAAAGGTAACTAACTGTTTATGACGCGTTATTGTGTTAGTCTTCCCTTTCCTAGTTATCCTATAGATTCCGGTGGTAAGATCTTGTTTGATCCACCCTATTTCGTTAAGGAAGTCAGTTACACCTAGAATGAATTCTATATCATTGTCAAAGTCTTCAGCGATTTTCTCAACACCTTCATGGCCGTTGACCAGTCTTTCTAAAACATATTTTGCCAAACTAAGGCCAGATAAAGTGTGCACATCGATTTCTTCTACCGACGTCACCGCAATTCACCTTCTGGGTCTTGCGTCTCGAGGACAGTGCTACAGATAGGACATGATTCAACTCGTTGTTGTCGCGAGCCAGAAAAATATGACGCACACCAATAACATGATCGGCATAATAAGAAAACAATCTTGAAATTCGCAATACCATCCAGTCTGTATCTCTCAGTGTCTTGTAGATCTAATCTATCTTCTGATAAGTACGGATCAGAGGGACCACCGGAAAAGGCATTTTTATTCACGTCCGTCGGATTTCGTCATCTTACCCACCATTTTCATGATATACAGTTCCAACTATCACCTGAAATATGAATATAATATTCACAGTTAAACTTTTCTGTGTATTTTAATATACCTGAGAAGGATTTACCAATCCAGTGCGTAAGTCGTCCTTAGGTCTTTATGTTTTTGTTTCAGTTACATCAATATTTCCTCAAGGAAATTACCGGCCGTCAAGAGAACCTTTGTTTCTTGTTCATTCAGGGAGCCGCCTAGGACATACAAGTTCATCTATTCAATTAAAAAATTAAGATTATGAGCCCCCAGTAGTACACCATCTACAAGTGAGGCCCATAAAGGGAAGTAGACTTATGAGTACTGTTCCCAGTACCATTCCGACCACACAGATGTTGAATTTAGTTGGTTTGAACACATATTTTCTATATTGAATGTTGTATTACTCCTCTCCTCAATCAAGAGTAGAAGAAAGTAGCAACCTTTGTTAGAAATTAGTATGGATTATTATCTGTGGGGGGACACAGACATTCGCAAACATAACTACCTAACGGCGTGCGGGTGACTAAATTGCCTTACACAACATCTTCCATAGCCGCCTGTCTTTCGTTTTTAGTTAAGGTTCTTCGTTAAATGAATGACATAACATATTCGCAGGAATATCGTTCAAGTAGATATCTTCTGCGCGCATTCCATGTTTTTGTATTGCATGATCTGCGCCATTTTTCAGGAACTCCTCCGTCGTTTCACCCTTAATTATAAAATCGCAATCCAGACCAGACTCCCGGCATACCAAAATATGCATATACATTAAATGGAATGATTCATTCTTTAACTTTCCTGCAAACTGGTATTTGCAAAGTCTCTAAAGAGACTTCATGATCTAAATTAATTTCTGCGCGCGGGCATCTCTGTTGTATGTATAATAAATATGCCAGGAGATTGTGCGCTCCCCCATGTACGAGAATTAAGACGATCTAATACTTGAAAAATGATGAAATTTGCTACAAAGGAAACATCTGGTAACGCATTAGTTTCTGACGGCGTTGTTGTGACACCCTTAGGTGTCTTACAAATCAAGTACCCTTATGTGCCTTATCTATCTTACAAATCAAATCACACAGGATAAAGAAGAAACTATGTCAAATGGATCACAGCGACTTCTGGAAAGAAAAAAGGTGAAGGGACCGAGGGTACTGGAACTATTTAATCAAGGACACTCCTACCGTGAAATCGCAAAACTAGTTCATATGTCATTAATGGATGTTTCCAAGTTCATTAATCTGGCCGAAGATAGGACGGAACTCCTTCGATTCACGATCTCATAATCCAGGAATATCGTGTCTCTAGTTATCGACACGAACTGAGAGATCTGAGGTTACAGAAGGATCACCTCACAACAGAGGTTTCAGCAGATCATTTGGACATAATCAATAAAATTCGTAGGTTGGAAGCGGGGTTAAACTATTCAAGTAGATAATTCTCTTAGATCCCGATCGGGTATGGGTCTACTGTACATTTGCATCTGTTGTTGATTACCCTGCTTTCTTTCTTCTAGCAGCTCGTCAATTCCATAGTAATTATTCAAACCACATTGTCATTTCCTTAATTCTTGTTCATAGCGCAATCTAAAATCCCTCTGCCGATACCTTATTCAGAAGGTTGACGGTCACGGTATGCGTCACGTGCGGTAAGGATTACGGTGAGTGCAAAGAATGAACCTATAATTATAAGTACTACCACAGAAAAGTCGACCGAATACCTGAAATGCTCGTACAGGGCATAGGAGAGGTAGAAAAGTGCTATTGCAACGAGGGTAAAGATTACCAGCAGCGTCTTGACCCCTACGAAGCGAAGCAGCCTAACTACTTTCCATTTATCCGTTCTCAAGTATCTAGACACTTTATCTACACTATTATCCTTATTGTTTCTTTGTAAAGCACTTCAGTGTTGAAATATTTTGGCAGTTGTGAATGGTGCCCTCACATTAAGAGTACGAGATTCTTTCGATAGCTATTATTTCAAGTTCTACAGATTGATAGAATTGCTCACAAATTCTATCAGAAAAAACTCCTTTGATTTTGTGAAGAAAACAAATTGATAGAATACCAGGAACAAATCATCTAAATAAATTCAGAATACTCGTATATAGATAAAGAGGATGTTATATAAATAAGAAGCTGATAATACTTTTTCTATTTGTCAGTCCTTGGTGATTGTGTGACTTCAATCCCTGTTGATTGTATGAAGTTAGGATGGGCAAACACATGTTCAGGTCTGATTGGAATAGTTTCGTCGTTGGTGTTGCTGCCAGCTATTATCGACCGAGTGATTAATGATTATCCTAATGAAAACAAGCTATAAGATCAAGATTTGTCCACATTACACTTTTGTGTAAATAGTATACTGAAGTAGTAGTACGATTATTCTCTTTTTTGCGCGCAGATTTTGAGACAACAACATAACGTAATATACACTTCAGAATTCTTGCGCGTAGCGATGTCTAATTGAGCATTCTCAGTGACCCTCACATTTCCAGATTACTGTCTGACACGACACGAATTGCGTCTAGTCCAGGCTCGAGGGAATGCCGCGGAAAAGTCGGCACATCTCTCTTATAAGTCCTCTGCATGAACCCACGAGTCTGGCGCCGGGAGTGGGACTCGAACCCACGAGTCCTTGACGGACATCAGCTTACACGTGGTTTTAGATCTCGAGGCTGACCCCTTTTAGGGTCTATGACATACCTAGCTTGGGTACCCCGGCCCATGCTCTATTAATCATCTTTTAATTTTATTCTTTTGATATGCTCGCACTCACATTTGTGATTACGATAGTTCAAAGTAGCTTCATTGGCGTAATAGCGAGGTTGAGGTTATGTGAAGGATAGACACATATGGCTCAGTCCTAGGCTTCAACTTGCATTGACAAACTAGTTTCACCGAATTCTACGTAACAAATCTAGATCCCAGGTTAGTCACCAGAGGCGCAACATTTTGATCCGCTCGAAATAAAGTTAGAAAAAACTGAAATTCTCTTTCACAGTAACAAGCACCACATGACTATTTGTTCTCTCAATTGAAGGTAGAGCAAGATCCCTTTTGACAAAGTTGCTTAATTCCCTACGGTTTCGAAACTTGGCTATAATTATCATGTCAGTTAGCCCTGTTATGTCATAAACAGCACATACATTAGGAAATTTAGAAATTGCACGTTCAACTTCTACGATCTTTCCCTTCTGAGCAGTTACCTCTATTATGGCTGTCAAATCGTAGCCTAATTTCTCATGATCTACTATAGCAGAATAGGATTTTATTATTCGGTGATATTCAAGTTTGTTTATTCTGGAAAGAACAGTCGGAGCCGAAACTCCAATTTGATCCGCTATCTTTCTGTACGAAAGCCTTGCATCGGCTAGTACTCTTTTCAAGATTTTGGAGTCTATTTCATCGATGCTCATGCCTATTCCTAGAGCTATTTCTGATAACGCAGCTCTGATAAACCTTGTTGTATTTCCTAGTTGTGCTACGCGAAGTGGATGGAGATGCTTCGACTGTTTTCTCAATCCTTCCAATAGAGGTTCCCCTTTTCATATCCAATTCATCGAGTTCTGCAAGTGCACACTTTTTGCTTGATGGTTCGTCTATCAAGATTATCTGGAGCTGAAGGTAAGCGCCTATTTATCTCAACCCTAGAAGGATTCTAATAAGTGTGCTGATCATGTGACTACGCCTAGCCAGACTTATTCTACGTGATGAATTTTTGCAAGCTGGTCGTAAAACCTCACAGATTTTATATTCACAAATTCGAGCATGCCATATTTTGATAGCTCACGTCCAAAGCCGCTATTTTTGATACCACCAAAGGGAACTCTTGGATCAGATAGTACTACATTATTAACAGTCACAATACCCGACTCTACCATTCTGGATAGTCTTTCAGCCTTGTCCAGGTCTTGTGTCCATATACTTGCACCGAGGCCAAACTTGGAATCGTTTGCAATCTTGACAGCAGCTTTCTCATCTTCAACAACAAGTATTGGTGCGACAGGCCCGAAGGATTCTTCCTGAGCGATTTCCATATCTTGCCGTATTTTGCCAAGTACTGTAGGACTATAATAATATCCCTTACTTTTCAATCTCTTCCCGCCAGCAAGTAACTCTGCCCCTTGACTAATTGCCCTCTTAACCATTCCCTCTATAGTATCTAGGCCTGAACGATTTACCAAAGGTCCTACATCTGTATCCTCAGACAAGGGATCTCCTACTCTTAGTTTCTCCGTTTTTTGTACAAAAAGCTCGATAAACTCATCTGCAATCTTATCGACTACAATGAATCGCTTAGAAGCTATGCAACTCTGTCCACAATTAATAAAACGGCCTTTGACGGCCCCTGTGGCGGCTTTTTCTATGTCAGCATCTTCGCAAACTATGAATGGATCACTACCTCCTAATTCTAAAACAGTCTTCTTCAGGTGAGCAGTAGCCCTCTGTGCCACTTTCGATCCCACAGGAACGCTTCCCGTGAAGGTAACGGCGTTTGTACTCTCAGAATCTATTAAGTATTCTGCAACCCTATAATCACCAACGGCGGTCTGAAATACTCCTTTTGGCAACCCGACTTCTTCAAAAATTCTCTCAATTTCTAATCCACATTGCATCGTAGCACTTGCGGGCTTAAGTACAATCGTATTGCCAGCCATAAGAGAGGGGGCTGCGAACCTAAGGGCCTGCCAGTATGGAAAGTTCCATGGCATAATACTTGCAATAACGCCCAAGGGCTCAAAAGTAACAAAACTCTTTCTAGCGTCCGTATTGATAACCTCATCCGTCGTAAATATGTCCCCATGATCAGCGAAATATTCTATCGCCCAAGCACACTTTTCCACTTCTGACCTGGACTCCTTAATAGCTTTACCCATCTCGTTGGTAGCTATCGTAGCGAGTCTTTCCTTTTCCTTCCTTAGCTGGTTAACAACGCCATACATGTAATCGGCCCTCCTGTTCCCGTTATTGTTTCCGATTAATCTCCATTCAGTTTTGAAAGCTTCTTCAGCCTTCTTCACCACTCGATTTAGATATTCTTCAGAGGGTATATCATATTCCCTAATAGTTTCCTCCGTCGCCGGATTTATTGTTCTTACCTTCATTTTTACCAAGCTGTATCCCTATGCCACAGCTTATCTTTGTCATTCCTGATGTTTATTAACAAATTAACGTGTGACATTGGAATCTTCCTCGGATATTGGTCTATATTATGCTTTGGCCATTTGTTGAATACTAACGGCTGTGGAGGAACAAGATTTAGCCTATTGAATCTGAGCTGCCGATCACTCGTTATCGAGTAATGCCTTTAATGTGAACCCAAACCCGGGCACAAATAGGCCTGGACTCGCATTATAAAACTCTCTTACTCGATCTAGATCTAATAAATATATGTTGGATATCTCAGAAGGGTTAATCGAGATATGCTTTGTCATATCGTCACTATGCAAGTATAGCTTGTAGATCGTGACAAACGCTATCTTTTTCCAACTACTGCTGCTTCGATTATATCCACCATTATTTAGGTGACCATCGTAATTATCGTCGTACTCTTCCTTTACGTCCATGTACACCTTACATATTTCCATGAGAGACTCCCCGCGATTCTCAAGTCCCAGCTCTTCCCGTATACGTCTGGAAGCGGCCTGAAGGTAACTCTCGTTAAGCTCTACTTGAGCGCTGACTGATTCCGAAAAAAGGCCCCCATGTCTCCTTTTGTGAGAAGCTCGTTTTTGCATTAGAAGTCTATTCTGATCATCAAGGATGAAGACGGATGCAAACCTATGAATTAAACCGCGAGAGTAAACGACGTCAGGCAGGGCTGAACCAATGATATTATCTTGCTCACTAACAACAGCTATTTCTTGATTGGTATACGGATACGGAGGAATCATATTTTTTCTGTTGCTACAAAGTGACCTAGTTCCATTGTGTTATTACGTGTTTGTGATCTGTCATAGAGATAAAAAAAAGTATAAAATCTTATTATAGATCAAGCGATTAGGTAAGCTGGTTTAGAGATTTTATAATTTTTATTTAGCAACATCCAACTGTGACATATCTGCGCATCAAGCTATCCAATCTATGGCGCTATAACATTATAAATTACTGGACCAGACCCTATGAAGGTGAGCTCAGGAACCACAATTCTTGAAAGGTACGATGACAATCCTATTCTAAGCCCTAATGAGAAGAACTGGTGGGAATCGAAATCGGTGTTCAATTGTGCCTCACTGTATGACGGTAAGAAGATCCATCTGCTTTACCGAGCTGTCGGAGAATACGAGGATTATATTTCGAGGATAGGATACGCTACCAGCGATGATGGCTTTACATTTACAAGAAGTGATAGAATAGCTATCGAACCGGTAGAGGAATATGAGAGATATGGTATAGAAGATCCTCGTTTATTCCAGCTTGAGTCTAGAGCTTACTTTACATACGTATTGCCTTCGAATTATGTATGGGAATTTCCAACCGTTTCTACAGCGCTGGCAACAACAGAAGACTATACTAAATTTAAAAGGCTGGGAATTATAACCTCCAGATTGCATGACGATAAGGATGTTGTTTATTTTTCAGCAAAGATGCCCCCTACATCGGAGAATATGAGATCAACAAACAGGCCGGATCTGGAGTGTTATTTTTCCTTGCATAGACCTACTTCCTGGATTGGAACGTCTTATGGTGTGAAAAAACCAAGTATATGGCTAGCAGAGAGCTTTAGTTTAACAAGTTTCCAGAGGTATTCATTACTTTTAAGACCTGAACAAGATTGGGAAGATGCAAAGCTCGGAGCTGGTCCGCCTCCTATTGAAACTAAGCGCGGCTGGTTAGTAATCTACCATGGCGTAAGTAAATCCAAGGTCTACAGCATAGGAGCAGCTGTCCTCGATCTGAATGAGCCTAATATAATACTAGGACGGTGTAAACATCCCATCTTAGAACCAGAAAAAGAATACGAAACAAATGGTGATGTTAATAATGTAGTATTCCCGTCTGGCGCCTGTGTCATAGACGGAATGTTGTTCCTGTACTATGGAGGGGCTGACAAGGTATGCTGTGTTGCTACCGCCAATCTTGATTCTCTCGTCAAGTACGTTTTAGAGAGCAACTAAACGACTTGACTGCTGCTTCTTTCTGGAGTCTCTGAAGAGATAAGGGTGAAGACTTGGATGTTAGGAATCTTGATATGCGGTTAAGGACAAGAAAGGTATCCGGTTAAGGCAGAACATTATGGGAGAGTGTAAATCTATTATTGAGAATTTTTTTGCCTTTTGCCCTTATTTGCATGTCCGGAGCCGGCTCCATATACATTATGATCGTAGGTTAGCCAGGACTTGTGTAGTGGGGATTCTATCTGGATTATTGATTCTACTACTCTCGCCATCTGATTCCAATGGAGATATGCCGA
>DASQQK010000157.1:0-2200 GCA_035643435.1 Nitrososphaeraceae archaeon
CCTGTACCCTGGGATCTAATTTTGTAGAAAGGTATTAGCCATTACGATTTGTTTCCCCATATGAACTGAATTTGGTGTCTATCCCATACCAATGATCCCAGACGTATTTGCACAGACTACACTCGTTCAGATTTCCCTGCAATCTAGTTTCACACTCACCAAAATGCTCGCAGCCATGGTCTGAAGGAAATTCGAAGCTATCATATCTAGGTATAAACAATATGACAAACGCGAACGATGTAACCTTTTCCGTACTGCTGTGCAACTCTTGGAATTTTATATTGTGATCAGTTGAATGCAGAGAAAATGATCCGAAGTGTCTAAATACGGCTGGCTATGGATGTCAATTGATATTAGATTGAAACGAGGTTATGTGATACTCATAGCGGGAGGGATATTTCTGGTTGCAAGTGTTATCATATCGATTTCAGCCATCTCCTCGCTTGCTGCTCTATCCGCATCGATGCCCACTGATGTTTCTGCCAAAGATCTTATCTCTTCTGTTTTTAGTATGAACCAAACCGCTATTAAGGAGTCTCTGAGGAGCATAGGTATAGACGTGGGACTAGCTTCCTTTGGATTAATTGTTAGCGTCACTCTGATGGTTAATGGAATAATTGCCCTTATTGGAGGAGTTGTAGTTATCTTTGTGGACATGAGGAAAACTAAGAATCCCTCTCGCTAGATCTGACATGAGTTACCCCAACCGTGGAATATCTCCAACCATTAATTCAGACATTCAGGCAGAAGTAATATAACTCATAACTAGATGGTGTTTATAGCAGGCATCGTCAAGATATAGTTAAGATCATCAAGACAAATGTCATTTGATGTTATTCTATCGGTATTAGTCGTCATAAAAGGTCAGTATGATAAGTAGTGGGTACCATAGTAGGCCATAGACCCGCAATTACAGTCTTTGCAAATATGTTATTTGCAATTTGCTATTTGTTATTTGCGTTCCTACTCTCATGTATGATTTTGAATCTAGCGAAAATCGTATTGCTAATGCAGTTAATTCACTGTGTGTGCACTTGGTCATTCGCTACAACGGATTACCGTATGAACTTACATGTGGCAAGAATATATATTGTGATTGATGCTTTGGACGTACGATGAATGTCATTTGTAGGTGTGATTGATATGAAGTCCAATTATGACCCACACACAATAAATGTCTGGACCAAACGTTTCGCAGCTGCAGCTATAGTACAGGGCGCTATAATTGTAGCTTTAACGATCTTCCTGGTTCTGAGCCAAATATCGTTCCTAAAGCCAGAAATCTCCCGAGTGATTGCTTCAGGTGGGGCAGGTACATGGTTTACTCTTGGTTATGTGATTTACATAGTTGTAGGGGTAATAGGCGTAGCAGTTTCGGCAATATTCTATCACATAGCGTATCACTTAGGCGAACACCAATACTATGAAAAAAATAGAATTCCAAGAGTACTCGCTTGGTGTCATCTTCTGCTTATGAATATTGGGATAGTGGCAGTGGCAGGTATGCTCATGTACGCAGGCTATGTGGCTGGAGCGGCCATGCTTCCCGAATCAGTAGGCGGCAAAGGATTTGACAACGCTCAAGCACATGAAATACTGTCTCCATTTGTTGAACCAATCTCAGCCGCAATTTTAGTACTTGGGATAGGGGTTATACTGGGTGGAATAGGATTCCTGCTTGCACATTATCATAAATATACTGGGTGATGATGACTAATGCTCTACAGAATCTGATCAATAGTAGGCCGAGATGTCTATAGAACCTCTGCACATCTTATAATAATATTTCAGATCATGAAAAGGTAGAGCGACCAGATTGTCGCGAATATGGAAAGGAAAGAACTGGTCGTCTATGTCTACCCTGTTTGTTACTTCTTACAACATGAGGAGAGATAAAAAGAAGGCGGAACTTGGTTAACTCTAAATGGAGGCTCAACTTTGATACCTTCAAGCTCACCTGTTACTAATCATATGTCATGACTGGTTACAAGTATTATTATATTGATTCCAGGAACTAGGCACAAAAAAGGAGTAGGACGACCAGGGATAGAACTTTTGAATGATGGGCGGCCGTCCTACCTAACCATGCATATAGGTCTTTTGGTATCTCACAATAAAAGGCTTTCCGGAACTTGGTTATCTTTGGTGATCAGACATGTACATGCCATGTTATCTATTTAGTATCCTTAACCCAGAGGGA
>DASQQK010000158.1:0-11626 GCA_035643435.1 Nitrososphaeraceae archaeon
AAACCGTAAAATCGATCAAATCCCATCATTTCTCCTGTGGGCCAGCGGTCAAATGGTCCTTGATGTCCTACATCTGTGTCAGGGGTGTTGTGCCATTTCCCAATACAGAAGGTGTTATACCCATACTGCCTGAGCATTGCAGCGATAGTGGCCTTTTCTTTTGGCATTATACCATTATAACCAGGAAACCCTGTTGCAATTTCAGTAATGCCTGCCATTCCTACAGAATGATGATTACGTCCAGTCAGCAAACATGCTCTTGTAGGAGAACACAGTGCAGTCGTATGCCAATTATTATATAGCAATCCATTAGAGGCAAGTTTATCAATATTTGGAGTCTCTATAGGACCGCCATAACAGCTAAGCCAGCCATATCCTACGTCATCAAGTATGATATAGGCGATGTTTGGAGCATCGATTGGCGGCTTGGTCTGGGGTGGCCACCATTCTTTTGATTCTTCCCAAGTTCTACCGATAGATCCTTTAAACTGAGTACTCATGGGCATAGGTAGGGCTGAAATTATTTAAGTCTTCACTGATAATTCATATCCTACGTAATTCTGAGACGAAGACTAACCGTAAGTATCACCACGATAGTAACAACTCATTCTCGTCGTCCGCACTTATTCATAATTGCAAAAGAGGAGCTCAGCACAAGTGAGAAAGAGCCTTGAATGGAGGTCGAGGTTTATGTGCTCGCTTCAGTTGCACATGAGAACTAGGTTGATTCTCATGAGAACTAGCTTAATGTATGGTACTCAAGTTATTTCAATTATTGATCAACTCATTCACGAAATTGTTTGATCCGAAATTTATCATGAACCCTGGCAAGAAGGTGGTTAGATCTGATTTGTAGGCGATACAAGTACACTAATTTATTCGAAGTGATTGCTATTCCAAGAATATTTTGTTGAATGTTTCAAGACGGTAGGAGAATGAAATTCGAATCTACAGTTTGACTGCACCAAAATGCTTTGCCTTATTCTTGTGTCTTTCCAATGACTCATTCGATTGGAAGACCATTTTACAGACTTTGCAGGTATATGATTTACGATTTTCATCCTTTCTAAATGGATTTAACTTATCAAGTGAAAACTTCATTCTAGATCTCCTACAGTCATATTAGTTCCCTAGTCCAAAAGTCCCCTATTCTAATGAGTCACCGTTACTGGGCTAGAGATAGTTACCTTTCCTTTGCTAATTTCGGATGTTGTCTTTCTAATGAAATCCCAGAAATGTTTCTCGAATGCATGCGCTCTATATACTTCTCCAAGGGCTACTGGAGCTGCAGCACCTCCCAACGTCAGGGCACATCATATAATCGTCGGGACACGCGCCGGTTCGCAAAACTAGATCGTCAGCATTATTGGAGCAGTATCGAGGATCTGCGACATAGTGTGCTTTGAGCTTCTGAAATTCTTCCTCCGTTAAGAAGTCCTTTTCGACGCAGTTTAATTATTTTTCCAACTTTTGGGCTACATCTTTCTGTTTATATATCAGAAATTATATGTCAGAAATTTTAACACAAATATGTGAGAGATTGAAGAAAAGACCTAGACCTTGGTAGAAAGCCCAGAAATTCTTCACTTGATATTAGAATACATTGTTTCCATTATCGAAATAATCGTTGGAATCGTCGTAGCAGGAACAGTAATAATCACCTTAAGCAATTTATTTGCATCGCTTATCTCAAAAGCACGTCGGAACAAACAAAGAGGAAAAGTCCGTGTCCGCGAAACAGTCACCAAAATGCTGAGGGGCCTTCTATTTGCACTGGATCTCTTGATCGCGGCTGATATATTGCAGACTATTTTAGACCCCGAGCTAGATGAAATTTTGCTTCTAGTATTAATAGTAGTAATAAGGATATCACTAAGTTGGTCCCTATCAAAAGAGATAGAGATAAGTGCTAAAGAGAGGGCTAGCAGTGAGAGTGAGAAAGAACCTTGAGTCAAGGCTCATGTGCTGTCTTTAGTTGAATGTTGTAAATCTATTCGGCGCATACATGCTCCGCTTTTCCATATCTTTTGTTTTTTAAACTCTGGTGAGTTACGCTGTTTCCAGAAGCTGTAAGAAGATACTGTTCAGCTGCAGAGTTAGATAGGTAAGTAAAGCGCCATAACAATGAAAATAGCTTTACTAATCGCCCTTTTGAATTGTTCAAGTCCAATGCAGTTATTTGATGTATGGCAGTTCCCTCCACACCGCCTGTTGGCTATAAACCTGATTCTTAGTCGTTGGATGGGATGGCAGAGAACTCCCGAGAAGCTATATTTGGTTTCTGGCTGGGAAAGGATCGAAAACTCTTACGATAAGGGTCGGAATGCTTACACTGATTACAAGATGTAATCAAGGGGATGCCGTGGGTCTTCACAACTTCAAAAATACGCTATTTCTGACGGACACTTATGATCGCACTTTTATCAAATCAAAAGAGAGGGCATGTTCTGTCGGAGGAAGCGTTAATCCTTCATGCTTGACCTAACCTACCAATTGGATTTGGATATCGTGGAGTAAATCATTTATACTGAGCTTCGATATGATATAGCGATGGATAGAAATCCTACAATGACTTCAATCATAGCAGTTCTTGTCACAACAGGCATTGCAACATTGATCCCCATTGCTGATGTTATGGCTCAAGGCAACGCGACAGCTGCTACTAATGCAACTTCACCGCAAGGCAACGCGACAGCTGCTACTAATGCAACTTCACCGCATTTCATTGCGAAACTAACAGGAGAATCTGCTGTTCCTCCAGTTACTACCAATGCAACTGGAACTGCAGAGTTTACGGTAGTAGGAGATGGCAAAACTGTGCAATATGGCATAGACGCAGAGAACATAGATCAAGTCACAGATGCATACCTGGCATATTCCACTGGTGGGAGATTCATTGATATAGTTCAACTTAGAGCTTCTGTTGATGATGGAGTAACTGGACCCATCAATGGGCCACTAGTAGAAGGTAACTTTACCCAAGCCGATTTTCTCGAAAGGGCTAGAAATGCAGTACCTGAGATGACAGACCTTCTGAAAATTGTGCTTGATGGAAACGCTTATGTCAGAGTTCACACCGTAGACAATCCATTAGGCGAAATTGTGGGAAGAGTAACACCAAACATGCCCTCCTAACTCTTTTTTATCATATAATGGTATCTAAGATCTCCAAGCGCTATCAATAAGTCAACCTAGCTCTTGCAGGAATACTCCTTGCATATGTGGGTGAGGGTTGCCTGTAGTCGCACTTTTATACTATTAGCGTATCTCTCTCGATTATGAGTAGAAAAGGTTCTGCATTGTTCAACGCACGACTTCTTAAAAAAGAGGATAATTGGTTTCGGGATCAAGATGGAAGATATGTCATGTTTAGAGGTGTAAACTTTGGATCTAGAAGTAAACTCCCACCGTACCTCCCAATATCCCCGCTTGGAGTTACAACAATTACACCCCAAGAGCTAAGTAAGGAGATCAATTCAGTAGCAAGGGAACTAGACCTTATGAAAGAATGTGGATTCAGTGCTGTTAGATTGCCTATATCCTGGAAGGCCATAGAACCTAGACCCAATCCTAATCTTGAGGAGCTATTGCCTGAGGGAGAGGGTTACCTTAGACTGGTTACGCAGATTGTCGATGAACTGTATTCACGCGGACTTCTGGTATTTCTTGACTTTCACCAAGACATTGCAAGTGATGTTTGTGGTGGTGACGGATTCCCAGATTGGGCATTAGCTATTACAAAGGAAACGAAGGAGTATGCAAGGCCTCCAAAATACAACAAAATGTGGGCTGCTTCCTATATGATGAACAAGCTTGTAAAAAATACTCTATATTCCTTCTGGCATAACGACCTTACCAACGAAGACGCTAATTTAAAAAATTATCCAGTTAGAACTCACTTGGAGAAAACAATTGGACAAACGGCGAGGTTCTTTAAGACCTTAAACAACGGTCAAGGCCATCCTGCCATAGTTGGAGTTGATGTATTTAATGAACCTCATCCAGTTGGAATAGACAAACTAGAATTCGAGTCTCAGTTACTAAAGGAGTACTACCTCAACGCATTTAATGAGATTAGTAAATATGATGATAAGTTGTTCGTTTTTATTGAACCACGCGTCGATTGGACTGCCTTTTCTTCAGAAGAGATGAACAAGCAACTGAGTGGATGGGATAAAGTCAAAAAGCTCGACCTTAGGAGGTTTCTGCAAATTGGGGATATGGAAATGGTCCGTACTCCTCTAGACAGGGATACATACACAACGAGAGATCTGATGCGATCCCCCAAAAAGATAAATACATACCTGCCAGCAAGATCAGAATGGCCATCTAAATTCTTAGAACGAGGCGTATTTTCATTTCATTATTATGATACTTTTGCTCTGATGGCGGGCAATTTCAAGATCCCTGTTAGCATGTCACAGTACAGACAAGACTGGCCAGATGTTTTCGAGAAGATTGTTGCTGCTGGATATGAACGGGACTTAATCCCATTTCTCAGTGAATTCGGCGGTACCCAAGATTCAGAACAAATTGCACCATATATAAATTTGCAGTATATACAGGTTGAATCTCAACTTTTGAATTCAACATACTGGAATTATGACCTATACAATACCAAAAAAGGAAAGGACAACTGGAATCTCGAAAACTTTTCGCTCTTGGGCCCAGGTAGAAAGCCCAGGTGGCTTGATCTCGCAACTAGGCCTTATCCTATTCTCAGCTCTGCAAAGCCAATCGCATTAACCTTTGAGCCCAAGAAAAAGTATTTCATTCTAGCGCTTCATGGAGCACCAGTAGAATCGCCTACTGTGATATATGTACCACAAAGGACTCATTATCGTAAGGGATTTTATGTTTGGTGTCTTACAGGAGCGGATTCTATACAATGGTATTCAGACGACCAGTTACTGTACTGGAAGCCTTTCATAAATGAAAGATTAAACATGGTGGTAATAACCGAGAAAGATGAGGTAAAAGTCAAAGATCTCTCCAAGGAGGTCAAAGTAGCAATTTCTAGGGACATAGGAGCAGTTCAAGATCTTTCCAAAGGGACCATAGAAGAGCTCCCTGCACAGGTCCAAAAATTCTTCGAGAATATGAGGCCATTTGGGAAGTTTAAGTAACTCAGCGTGGAATACCATAGAGTCGTCGTCAAAACCTCAACCTTCTCTCACAGTCGCGTTTCTATTTCTTCATGCTGTGACATCATCCTGACCTGTTCTACATCTACCTGTATGTATCAGGTGGTGCATCGGTAGTGATTCTGACAATACATAATCGCGGTGATGAAGGACAAGGCGCTAGGGATGAAGAATAGACTTGAAGTCAATCTGACTGGAAGAATCAGCTGGAAAACATAGCCCCCTCTTTTTATCTTCTTTTAATTCTGATTTGATAAGGTTTTCTACTATTCATAGCTCAAACACTCAGGATTTCTGTCCTACTCTCCTCAGTGGTAATGGATTATGGTACTAAATTGTTGATTCCCCTTTTGTGCCAGTTTTTAAATAGTCCTAGGCAGTACGCCTTCACTTGACAATGCACTGTGCGGCTCCGCCTAACTCGTGTCAAAGCGGATTTGGGGAATTCTCAAGTCCTACATCAAAGAAAGCATCTCTTCTTCACGAAGCAGGCAAGGGACGGATAACCGTCTAGCAATAGATATACTGCACCGGTTGTACTGGTACCGTGTTAAAGGCTTGAAAGATACTATTCCAAGGTTGGGGATTTGCGTGGTCAATCTGCATCCTACAAAACAGCCTGAAATTCCAACGGAAAGAGATGGTGTTATTAACAGAAAGGAAGACATATCATTTTCGGATAGGACACTTCAACAGGAAGGCGTTCTCTTAATTATATCAGATTATGTCGATTTAGCAAGGGGCCTAGTAAAGATAGCCAAGGATCACGGCGTCAAGGACAATATTATAGAGAACCTCTTGGACCAGGAGACGAAGGTTCACGGTATGTTCTTAAGGATCAGACGCCTCAGGATATGCTGGAAGGACGATTTCAGATAG
This sequence comes from Nitrososphaeraceae archaeon, assembly GCA_035643435.1. Taxonomy (GTDB): domain Archaea; phylum Thermoproteota; class Nitrososphaeria; order Nitrososphaerales; family Nitrososphaeraceae; genus TH5896. The sequence continues at coordinate 6,024 of DASQQK010000158.1, forward strand.
ATGAAATATTACGAATAGACCGTAAGAATGATGAACACACTATTTCAAATAAGATCTTTGATTTTTCCTCAGGGACCATAAAGCTTTTGCTTGAACAAGGATATAATGATAGCCGTGACGAGCTCAACATTTACTTAAATCGCCCAGTAAGTCGATGAGAATCCACCATTTGCAATTTCCGCACTTTCATAACCCTCTGTTGCACTTACAAGCTCCAGTATTGTACATATTCGTTACTACATATCGATAAGGTATGTTATTTGTGAAGAGTTGTTGGGTTTCCAGAACTCTAAGACAAAAGAAATAGATAGGTGTTTGCTCACTTAAAGCGTCTAATGGCAAGTATAACACAGGAATTTCATATGAAACATCATCTTCTGAGGGATCATCTGAGGTTCTCAGTCACAGGAGCAACCCTTGGCGAGTGCCTAGAGAAAGCGAAACAATATGCTCGAGAGTACAGCAATCTGAAGAGGTGGGATGAGACACCCGAAGTGGAGTTTGGCCCAGGTAAACTTTGAAATTTTGTCTCAACAGGCAAATTCCTATCAGGAAGAAGGGTTATCAGTTCCAAATCACAGAATTAGTACCTTGGATCAGGTAGGTAGATTTATAGATACCGGCATCTGTCTGAATATCTGAACCTTGTACTGACCTATGCATACTTAGATAACATGTCAAACGCCATTCCAAAATCGATAGTAAAGTTAGGAAAAATTCTTGTTGTCACTTACTTTTCCATCTTTGATTTCTTCAAATATTGGTTTAACAAGATGGGATTTACTACTAAATTTATTGCTATTAAGGGTATAATTAAGCTGGTAAAGAGATCTTTGAATTCATACTCTGATGAAATAGAAAGAATTAATGCAACTGCCACTCCGCCCCTTAACCCTCCAAGAGTGAGAACATTCTGCCATTGAAGAGGGATTTTAACCCTAAATATTCTTAAAAATGAGCTGCCCCCATAAATTACGATGGCTCTTGATAACATCACGATAATAAACGGAACTGTAGTGATAAGGATTAATGGTAATTCGACACTTTCATATGTTTCTACTGTAAGTAAAGGTATTCCTATTAGAAAAAAGAGGATGCTATTTGTAATAAAACCCAGATAGTCCCAGTATTCATGAAAGTGCCTTCTTGCACCTCTTAAAATTTCCTTATGCGTGGTTATTATCAGAATTGCAATAAACAAAGTGGTAACAACTCCAGACACATGCAGAAATTCGTGAGCAATTATATATCCACCGATGGCTAGGCCTAAAGAGAAGGTAAAATCAACATACTCATCAGCTTTCCACTTATCAAGTATTTTTCCACCGATCCAACCGATTCCTGTACCAAAGGCAATCGCGCCTACTATGGACCAGATAAAAGAGATTGAGGCTTCTAGTAATGAAAAAGTAACGCCCGCAAATATTATGCCGTTAACAACATTAAATGAGATGATCCCTGTTGCATCATTAAATAGAGATTCTCCTTCTACAATTAGATGTAGCCTACGAGGAATTGGAAATTTCTTGAATATGACACCTACTGCTACTGGATCCGTTGCCGCAAGAATGGTTCCAAAAAGCAAGGCATCGATGAATGGAATCTGAAATATTTTGCTGACCCCCGTTCCAATAGTTAAGATAGCTATTACCACGCCTATAATTGCGAAGAATCCGATTGGTATGGCTTCTCTCTCGATCTGTCCAACCTTTAGTTTACGGCCAGAATCGAAAATCAGGATTGGAATAATACCCAATAGTATTATTTCAGATATTTCCTCCGTGATATCCTGCGATTCGAAGCCCACTATCTCAGTTATTGGAGATGCTGCAATGATCGCACCCAGAAACATCAAGACTGTAACTCCAGGTATAATGAGATTTCTTGTGTAACGGTGCACCGCGGAGATGACAACTAACAATAGACTTAGACTGAGCAGAATAGTTACCAGAGGAACTTGAAGAATTGCTGTTGCCTCAGTCATTGAAGATGAATTCTAGCTCTTTGATTTAAATATCTCCATAATGCTGCCTAAGTACTTTTTTCTTGAGCCTATTAAAATATTCTCAGAATGAAAGTAAGGAATAATTTTGCAACATGCAGCTCCGCTATCTGGTAGGACTACGCCATAGATTGGTATAATACTGTACGTCGGTAAATCATCAATAGATGGCTTAACTACGTTAGGATCAAAGTATACAGAGGTTTGGACTACATTTATTCAGCCACCAATTTTGTTAACCTTTCTCTGCTCCCCAGATGGGCGAGGGACTTCGTTAGTCCCAGTTATTGAAACGTACTAGCCAGTGAGCAGCGGAGCAAAGCTTCCTAGTGCTAGGCAAGGGATGGGTAACCAGCTAGCAACAGACATAGGTTTAAATATTATCAAAAGAATTATCAATTAAAATTGTTTGAGGTTTCGTTTCCCTCTGGACGAAAGATCGTTCCCGCTTTGATTGTTGTAGATATGCAGAACGGGTTTGTGAGCGAGGGTGGTTCGTATGATAGGCTTGGAATGAACACTCCTAATTATAGGGCCATAATTCCGAAGCTTAAGGATCTAATCGAGTTCTGTAGGGGTAAAGACATTCCAGTGTTTTACACTGAAGCTGTCAAGGAGGCGAGCGGAATTGATCTGCTTACTCACATCCATAACTTTTTACCAAAATCAAGACAAGAGAGACTCAAGATTCCTATTTGTGTTAGAGGAACGTGGGATGGAGTTACGATAGATGAGCTCAAGCCTAAAGAACATGATCCAGTAGTTATCAAACGCAGGGATTCGGCCTTCCAAGATACAGAGATGCGGGTTTGGCTGCATAGCATAGGTGTTAATTTGTTAGTATTCACGGGAATTGATACCTCGATTTGTGTAGAAACTTCATTAAGAGATGGATTTAACATAGGATACGATGTTATGATAATATCTGATGCAACAGCATCGGGAGATAAAAGACATTATGAAACCACACTAGAAAGAGTACGAGATTACTACGGATTAGTAATGGACACTGAACGATTCAAAATGGCGATTAGTACACTAGATAAGATAAGAAAGGGAGAGATAAAACTACAAGAACTTCCAGAAAAACAGCTCAATGATTATCTGAATAATTTTGCCGAAGAATTTAACCTGCTGGGTCCCAGAGAATTTGCTCTCAAAACGGCCCCCAGTGGAGTCTCTGGAGGCATCTAAGATTACGTGTGCTAATCAGTCTAATATACTTGGAAATATCCAAACACCAACTCCACTGATAATCACCGCGCTGAAAATTTCTAGTCCCACAGAGAAGTGTGACTGACGGTTAATATCAATCTACGCGTCAAGACATGAAAAAATATTCTTCGTATAAAAGGTCTTATGTCCATCTCTTTGAAGCCAACCATGGTGCTATTGCCATATGTGCATTATAGTGGTCTCCTAGGTGGTAGCTTCATTTGAAAAGTATGGTTTCTCCTTAGAAGTCCTTGGTAGTGCTTATATCCAGATAGTGGGGCGGTACATAACACCCTACTTTTTCAGAATATCCAAATGATATTATCTTAAGGGCAAGACTTAAATAGCATTCAAACGTAGTTATATGCATAAGACCTACGTTAGGTGGCAAATAATAATTCATTCTTGTTATGGATAAATTTATCACCTAATAAGAGAAGTACATGATTGTGGGTAGTAAATATCTGCAAATGTAATTCAATGTGTCTTATAGATTGAGAGAATACAAGGACATGTGTGGAATAGTTGGTATTTTGAATAAAAAAGGAGAGAATGCTGTGCCGTTAGTAGAGACTATGTTGTCATGCTTGGTGTGCAGAGGCCCTGATGGTGCCGGAATAGCAACTACTGAACAAATAGTTCAGGCTGACTCGCTAGGTGAAATGCAAAGACATGATCTTCAAAGTAGTAGCACTGCTATGGGTCATGTTAGACTTGCAATAGTGGGTGGGACATGTGGCGAGCAACCATTTAGAAGTTGCAATGGTAGATTCATAGTAGAGCATAACGGAGAGATATATAACTATAAGAGACTGAGAGACAGGCTTTCTAAAAGACACGAATTTGCCACCAAGACTGACAGCGAAGTCATTGTTCATCTGTTTGAGGATCACTTTGCTAAAGTGGGGAACATATTGACTGCAATAAGGAGAACAGTCTCAGAGTTGGACGGCGTATATGCAATCGTAGTAAAGGATGAAGAGACTGGACAAACGGCTCTTATACGAGATGTAATGGGTGTACGTCAGCTTTATTATGGAGAAAACGAAGATTTAGTAGGTTTTGCATCGGAAAGGAAGGCCTTGTGGAAAATCGGTCTTAATGAGCCGACAAGACGTGTCCATCCCGGATGTGCCGTTCTGATCGATCAAGAGGGTTTCATAAAAGAGCACGTCGTGGCTAAGTCTGTACTAAGTGAAACAAAAGTTGCTTTCAAGACGTACAATTCGGCCGTAGATGAGTATAAGAAACTACTGGTCTCCTCTATGAGGAAACGCGCTCAAGATTTTGATCGCATAGGAATCATCTTTTCAGGCGGTATTGATAGTGTTATCATAGCATGGCTTGCTAAGAAGATGGTTCGTGAAGTGATATGTTATACAGGTGGAATACAGGGCTCAAGTGACATAGCTTTCGCCAGAAAAATCGCAAAAAGACTGAACTTAAAGCTCAGAGTTAATGAACTAACATACCAAGAAGTAGAAAAGATGATTCCCGAAGTAATTAATACTATTGAAGATAATAACGCGGGCCAGGTAGAGGTTGCGATCCCAGTATATGCTGCCGTAAAATTAGCGCATGAGGATGGAATTAAGGTTATGTTCACTGGGCAAGCTGCAGATGAACTCTTTGGAGGATACTCTTGGTACAGCAAAATAGTTGGAAAGAATGGAGATGAAGGAGGATATACCGCTCTGCGTAGCTATATGAATGAGGATATAAAATTGTTGTATAAGGAAACTCTAGAGAGGGAGGATAAGATTACGATGGCCCATAGCATCGAAATGCGTGAACCATTTCTAGACTTGAAACTGATAAGATTTAGTACACAGGTGGATCTCCGCTTGAATGTAAAAGGCGTCTCTGATACGTTTGGAAAGCACGTACATCGAAAGCTGGCCCAAGCTATAGGGATTCCCAGAGAGATAGCCTATCGTTCAAAAGAAGCAGCTCAGCATGGGTCAGGAATCCATCAGGTGTTTGACATGATCGCCAGAAAACATGGTTTTGAAGAATCCACCCTCTCAAGTAAATATCTATCACATCTCCAGTCTAGAGAGAGAGTAGGGAGCTCTCAGAGATACGGGTATCTTTTCGAGGATAACGCACAAAAAATGTGGATTGCTGAACCACATGTTCAGATGTATCTTGATAGCATTGCTGGAAATCTACCTCCAGTCGAGCCACAAAATATTATCGCAACACGTTAGCCGGACAATTCGGCTAGCCGGAATTTGGATTGAACCAAATATGCGGTTCTAACCAATACGTGTTTTTTTGGATTTGGCTACTACGTATATCATTATCAACGGACAATTACTAGTACTATCTCTGATAGGAATGCTCTGTAGAGATATGGGATTTCTCATCAGAATACCCCTAAAAT
>DASQQK010000159.1:0-40119 GCA_035643435.1 Nitrososphaeraceae archaeon
CGGCTCTCCTCAAAGTCAACTCAGCGTCAGCACTCGCAGGTACAACAATCAGATCCTTGTATTCTTCTCTAAGTCTTTTAAAATTCTCTGAAGACGAAGGTAAATCAACTTTGTTTGCAACTATAAGAGTGGGTTTCGATAGCTCTCGCAAAGACCAAACGAAATCTTTAGTAATTTCAGGGCTAAAATCATCAATCTTCGTATCTATGAGGTTGTTCGATAAAATAGCTGCCTTCACGTGATGTTCCCTTACCCCGATTCCTCTAAAAATTTCTGTGATAGAACTTGCCATATCTACACCGGAATGGATTGAGCGAACAATTTTGTCCCGATTTCCTTCAAACAATTTTAGATACCACATTACCAATTCCTCCTCTATGTCCGCTATATCCGCGATAGGATCCCCTGTGCCGGGGTCGGCTACTCTGCCAGATGAATCGATACTTCCTGAAACGTCAACTATGTGAAGCAAGGCATCAGACTGGGCTGCGACAGAAAGGAATTGATTACCTAAGCCTTTTCCCTCCCATGCGCCTTTGATTAATCCGGGTAGGTCGACTATCTCTATTGGAATGAATCTCCACCCATCTACACAGCGTGAATTACGTGGATTGTCATTTACTCCGAGTTCCTTATGGACACACAAAGTAATTGCGTTAGCGTTCCCAACTGAGGGAACCTTTGTAGTAAATGGGTAGTTGGAGATATCTGAGGATGAAAGGGAGGCTGAGTTAAAAAAAGTGGTCTTACCTGTATTAGTCTTGCCTATTAGCCCAATTTTTATCATATATTACCGACCTCGTTGTTCATATTTATACATCTTCATAATAGAAAGCCAAGTCGGTCAAATATTCAGGGAAGAGTAATCGCACCCTCAGATGCGGACTGGACTAATGAGGCATATTTCGCCAAAACTCCTGATTGATAACGATTTGCTATCGGTTTCCAACTCTTGATTCTCTTCTTAATAGTTCTGTTTTCCACCACAAGATCGACAGATCCTTTCTCAATATCGATCTCTATTTGGTCCCCAGTTTCGACTAGAGCAATTGGTCCTCCCTCCATCGCTTCCGGAGAAACATGGCCTATCATAAGGCCTCTTGTGGCTCCTGAAAATCGTCCATCGGTCACCATCGCAACCTTCTGGCCTAGCCCTTGACCCACAAGAGCAGCAGTTACTGCCAGCATTTCTCTCATACCTGGGCCTCCCTTTGGGCCTTCATATCTAATAACAACCACATCACCACCAGTCACTTGCCCTTTTGAGATTGCTTCGAAAGCTTCTTCCTCTGCATCGAACACCTTCGCTTTTCCGCGAAAATAAGTCGAATCGACCCCTGCGATTTTAACCACTGCGCCATCAGGCGCCAATGTCCCGCTCATTACTTTAATCGCTCCCTGTGGATGAATGGGTGAGCTTATCGGCGCAACTAACTGCTTATGGCCAGATAGATCGATATTTACATGCTTTAGGTTTTCTTTCATCGTCTTACCAGTTACCGTCATAACTTCGCCGTTGAAGAGACCACGTTCGTAAAGCATCTTCATGATAACAGGTATACCACCAATCTTTTCGAGATCAATCATCACATAAGCTCCGCCTGGTCTCATATTCGCGATATGGGGCGTTCGTTTCCTAATTCTTTCAAAGTCTGATAATTTCAAGTTTATGCCCACCTCTCTTGACAAGGCAATCAAATGAAGTACTGCATTAGTAGATCCCCCGATAGCATTGGCCATGGCTATCCCATTTTCGAAGGCCTCGAACGTCATTACATCCTTCGGCCGAATGTTATTTTCGATAAGCGAACCGATTGCTTTTCCTGTTTCATAACATGTAGAGATTCGTTTATCACTTTCTGCTGGAGGTGTAGAACTGCCTGGTAACGACATCCCAAGTGCTTCGCCTACAGATGCCATTGTATTAGCGGTATACATACCCGCACATGAGCCAGCAGAGGGGCATGCAACATTTTCCAAACTGACGAGCTCCATCATACTCATTTTGCCGGTTTCATATTTGCCGACAGCCTCAAAAACATCCTGGATAGTGACCTGCTTACCGTTCCACACACCCGGCAATATTGAACCTCCATACACGAAGATAGAAGGAAGATTCACGCGAGCCATAGCCATCAAAGTTCCCGGTAAACTCTTATCACATCCCGAAATCCCGACAAGGGCATCATATTGATGGGCGATCATCATTATTTCAATGGAATCTGCAATGATTTCTCTACTAACCAAAGAAGCTTTCATACCTTCATGACCCATCGCTATTCCATCAGACACTGAAATTGCGGTAAATTCTCTAGGCGTACAACCAATATCCCTTACTCCCCTTTTTGCGTGCTGTGCTAATCCTCCAAGATGGATATTGCATGGAGTAGCTTCGTTGCATGTTGAAGATACTGCTACCATCGGCTTTGACAAATCATCGTCTGTCAAACCCATAGATTTATAATATGACCTTTGTGGCGCTCTTGCGCCACCTTCGACCACCTTGCGACTTGGTAAGTTCACAAGAATAAGTTTTTGTGATACTTATTTTAATTTTAGCGATCCGTACGTAATGATTGGCTACTCAATTGTAGCAGTAATTTTTATCCCATCGAGTCCTTCCACTTTGAATTCAGTTTCGCACATGCCACATTCTGCATTTCCATTAAGAAGATCGTTTGCCGAAATCTCTTCATTTAAGTAATCGCATTTCGGACAATGAAATGAGAAGACCAAATCAAAAGTTTCGAGCTCTACTGTTTCTGCCATGATCTTATGAAGATAATCTCATGATATTTATGAGATATGTTGCAGCTTACCCCCTTAATGCTTTATATGCTTCAGGTTTGATACTAACCCAAAAACTAAATAAACGTGCACCTAGTCCATAAAGAAGTCGAACAGATGTCTGATATGAACCGGTATTGTGTCTTCTGTGCGATAATCGGAGGTCAGTCTCCCGTAGCAAAGGTCTATGAAGATAGCACATTTTTAGCATTCATGGACAAGTACCCCATCACCTCAGGACATACGCTAGTACTGCCTAAACATCATTATGGGGACGTCTTTCAGATGACCCCAGTCGAGGTTGGGAATATGTACAAAGTAGTCCATACCATTGCATCAGCGGTATATAGCGCTACTGGCGCGCAGGGTCTAAATACCGGACAAAACAACGGTAAAGCTGCAAATCAGATCATACCTCATGTTCATGTACACATAATTCCACGGTACGATAAAGATAGTCAGAATGGAAAGTGGCCTTCTAGAAAAGTGACGAATTATGGTGAGCTCGAGGAACTAGCGGGCAAGATAAAAAAAAATTTATGAATATAGTGGCTAGCTTTGCAGACGGTATTAGGCTATATCTCTTGTGAGGTCTGAAAATACTTATACACCATAACCAGCCATTTTGTTATGATCTATTAGCAAAATGGGATGATTTCCAAGGTTCCCTCAAAGCCAAGCTCTAAAATATTTCCTCATCCTTCCTCATACCCCCGAGCCCTGTCCTTATTTCTTTTGCGCATTCCAAACACAGACTTTCAGAGAACGGAAAATTCTTCATGCAGCCTTTACAAACTGGCCTATTGCACACCGGGCAAAGCTTGCTTGAAGCCTTCGAATTACAGATGTAACAGAGGTTCATCGTCCTTAAAGATATATTGTGTCTATAATCTAAAAGGTTATCGACCTAATCATCATCTCAATACGCGGGAAGGGCCACCAGTTTCAGCAACAGAAGAGTGTTCTTGCTCAGAGGTACTAACCGCTATTCTGATCCGCACTAGGCCTGAACCTTAGGATTGCTCCTACCTTTCCAAGACTGGAAACTTGTGCCCCCTCTTCAGATCTTCCCGAGATTATTTCCAACTTTGCACCTGTCGAACTTGAAAGTTCTTCGAAGTATTCTACAATATCCATCTCTTTAATTTCTTGATCAATATTCTCACAAATCTTGCATGGTCGAGAGAGCAATTCTTGTTTTGCTGTAAGAAGATGCGGTCTCTCTACTATCTCGGTATCAGTGTGCCCGCATTTCCTGCATTTCGTTTCCACTATGGCGATAGAAATATCGTCGGTAACTATGACCAGCTCCACAATCCCATTCCTTAGGGACTTAATGACGTCCTTGATGCCATAAATTCCCAACCCCTTGTCCGAATAGACTTCTTTCATGAATCTCTTCACAATCTTCTTTTCCTCCATCAGCCTATATCCATCCATGACTCCTTCGTCGTTGACTTTGTCTACTAACTCTCTCACACCTTCCTCTCCGGAATAAGAGGTATCAAGGACAGCCACAACATTGCCCTGCAGACGATAGTCCAAGTATTCTTCTTTGAGAAAAGTGTCTTTAGTCGGCCCCGGTCCTCCTACGATCAAGCCCTTTACCTTATGTTGATTAATCAAAATCCTTTGGGCCCTTTCGGCTATTCTTTTATAGTACTCATTCAGCTCGTTATCCCTTAACCGTTCAAATCTACGGGCTGATTGACCACCTTGTCTATGCTTGCCTGAGACACCTGAAGTCAGCGTGTCTTCAACTTGCCACCTATCTCCTGATAGTATTCCTAACCCCGCTTCTTGAGTATCAACTGTGAGTAGCCCCATTGCCCTATCGTCCTTCAACATATCCTTCAAATGATCGGTCCAAAAGTGGTCGTCGCAACGGTACAACTGGATCTGTACAGGCTTAGGAGGCAAAACAGGAAATATTTCGATTTTCTCAGTGCCTATGCCTTTTCCAGTTGGCAGCGCGCCACAAAATATAACCAGGCCGTTCTCTGGTGTCTCCTTGAACAACTTCAGCTGCTCCACAGTTCTGCTTAGCGCATCTTGAACGTGCGTTCTAGTCAAATCTGACTTAATGTTAGAGGCCGTTCCCGCTTCAGTTCTCAGTTGAGCAATAACATCGTAAATTGGTCTTCTAGGGGGGATATAAACGGTCACGAGTTCTGTACCGTGTCCAGAAATACCAGACAGCTCATTGATCATACGTGTGAGTTTGTATCTTCTTACCGAATCCCATTTGTTTTCTGAGTTAACGCTCTTGGACATTAGACCAAAACATAACACATCAGCATGTATGAAATATAAGGTTATCAAATCGGAACTCAGATGACCTAAAGCATTGGCATAGATTATAAGAGAACGAAGCAAAAGAAAACCAAAAATCTATGCTACCAAATCTGCAATATATAAAGCAGTTAAGGACACGACTAGGTCTCACTCAAAGAAACCTGGCTACGCGTACTGGAATGAGCACTTCCATGATTAATCAAATCGAATCTGGAAGATGCAAACCTAGCTACGAGACAGCCAGGAAAATATTTGAGGTACTGAATTCGTTCGAAGGACAGTCAGCGATTAAGGCGGGAGATATCTGCAGTCACTCATTGATGTTTGTCCAAAGAAATGATACTATCCACGATGCCATTGAATTAATGAGGAAATATTCAATTAGCCAACTCCCGGTATTTCATGACTCTAAATTGATAGGGGTCGTAAGTGAAGATCTTCTAGCGCGAATAATGATCGAGAAAGATCAGAAAGATATCAAACGAATGTCGGTATCGACTATAATGGAACCACCACCTCCGATAGTTGATATTTCAATCCCTGCAAAGGCACTTATACCTCTCGTAAGGTTTTCAAAATGCGTTCTAGTAAGTGAAAGGGGCGAGATTATTGGCGTCATTACGGTAAGTGATACTCTCAAAATAGTTGAATAGGCGCTTATTCCTTTTCTGAAACCTTCTCCAAACCGATGCAGCAATCAGCAATTTTCATACAGTCGTCGCACAATGCAACTGCATTAGCACGGTCCAGAATTTTGGAACATAAGGCACACGATCTTAGATTTTCTTCATCTTCTCGAATTTGACTTTGGGAGTCCAACAATTAGCAGAACCAGCTTCGTCCATATATATATTCATGAATGTCATATCCATGACAGGGTAGTCAACTCCTGCCAAGCTTAGATAAATTCATATGTTTTGAAACTTGCAGGAAGTATCTAGGAAATATTTCAATAATGACTCTTGTGAAAGTGGCAGACGTAGGAGATATCATGGAAAACTCTGGTAGGGAAGTCAAGGTTGGAGATAACCGCATAGCGCTATTTTATGCAAATGGTAGGTATTACGCGATAGAAGCTCTGTGCCGTCACCAAGATGGGTCATTAGCCCCTGGAAAAGTAGAAGGGGAAATAGTTGAATGTCCTCTACATTTTTGGCATTATAATATCAAAACTGGGCAATTACTAGATTATCTTGATGGTGTTCGACTAAATACGTACGAAGTCAGAGTCGTTGATGATCAAATATACCTTGAAATAGCAAATAACTAGGGGCAGGTAAACTTCGCAGCGATGAGGCTCTACAACACACTAACAAGAAATATTGAACAAATACCTCATGATAATGGCATAGTTAGAATATATTTGTGCGGCGTTACCGTTTATGATAAGTCCCACATAGGACATGCCAGGGTCATACTAGTTGTTGACTTGCTAAACAGGCTTCTGAGGGACTCAGGATTTAAGGTGAAATTTGTACAGAACTTTACAGATGTTGATGACAAGATAATAAAAAGGGCCGAAGAAGAAGCGATGAGTGCTGAAGAAATTGCCCACAAATACATACTCCAATATCAAAAAGACTTCGGGAAGTTGAACATAGTTCAGGCTGATAGATATCCGAAAGCGACTGAAAATATCTCTGAAATGACGACTATGATCGATAGGTTACTAACGGAGGGTCATGCCTATATAACGATAAATGGCATTTATTTCAGAGTGAGCTCATATCCCGAATACGGAAAGCTATCAAGAAAGACGGTCGGTGACCTGGTAGCTGGAGCACGGGTCGAGGTTGATCGTTCCAAAGAACATCCCTTAGATTTCGCGTTATGGAAATTTACGTCTTCCAAACCATATTATACCAGTCCGTGGGGAACAGGTAGGCCAGGATGGCACATAGAATGCTCCGCTATGGTGGAGAGATATCTTGGAAGTACTATTGAAATTCACTGTGGGGGAAACGATCTTATATTTCCACATCACGAAAATGAGATTGCTCAATCTGAATGCTTTTCAAATCAGCGTTTTGCGAAGCTCTGGTTTCACTGTGGGATGGTCACATATCACAACGAAAAAATGTCCAAATCATTAGGTAATATTATCACTCTCGAGGATGCTTTAGCTAAATGGGGGGGAAATGTAGTTAGACTCTTCTGCTACTCCGTTCATTATTCAAAACCGCTGGATTACAGAGAAGATGTGTTAGCGGAATCGAAGCGGATTTGGAATACTATCGAAAACTGTGGGTGGGAGTTAAAGTTGGGAAGTGGAATTCACTATGACAATAAGGCAGGAGAAATAATTGATCTTTCAAGAAAGACCCTTGAGAAATTTAAAATGTCACTAGAGAACGACTTGAACTCGTCTCTAGCTCTTAAAATCTTCCTAGAATTTGTGACTCAAGTCAACAAAATGGCTCTCCCTAATGGTTTAAGTGAAGAACTTGCTAATGCAGCTTCCAAAACATATGACAAGATAATGGGATTGCTGGGCCTAAAACTGGTTGACATTTCAGATGACGAAATTCGGGAAGTTAATGCCATGATTGTTAGAAGGGAGCATCTCAGGGCAGAACGAAAGTACAACGAGTCTGATAAAGTAAGGGCTACACTTATGCAAGAATATTCAGTCGAATTAATGGATCGCGCCGAGGGAACTTTCTGGAAAAAGGTCGAAAGATCAAGTGCTTCATTATAAATTGGCTTGTACCAACGGCACCATGCGGCTTGATCATGTAGATAAAAAGAGAATGATACATTTATTTCTGTTATGTTGCGTATCCCAGATTACGAAATGCTGTGTCAAGGAAGCGAGTTAAGGCTTTTATCATACTTGGTATCGTGGGCGCATTAACTTCTGCTGGGATTTATCTTGTTTCTCTCTCAGGTTCAGAAATTGCTAACGAAAAGAAGTTCCTTGAAAGTTACTATTCATTGGTTGATGCCACAACTGGTTTAACTGAGAGATACCACAAGGAAATTGAGAAGTGGGAAAGAGAGCAATATGACGATCATGAGCTTGCTAATATTACCAATTCCTTCCTATCCGAGTATAAACATCTAGTGGAGGAAGCCTCTTCTCTTAATCCACCCCAGAAGTTCCAGCAAGCCCTTGATTTCTACATAAAAAGTTTGAATTCGGAACGTGCAAGTTATGTGGCGTTTCGGGACTTCATAGAGACAGGCGATCCGAAGCTTAACGAAACATCTATAGACTTACTATCAAATGCCACAAGATATGAACTTGAATCCTTTAACTTGATAGAAAGCCTGAGATAATTTATTAAACAATATCTGTCCCAATGTCACATGAGATTGAAAGACAGGTCTTCTAGATCAAGGCTAGTGTTAGCGGGTCAAAAATCGTACCAATGGGCAAGGTCTAGGATGAGTATCATTGATCGCATAACAAAAGACTTTTCCACGTCTACGACGCTACCGCTGGAGGGAGTGAAGCTAGGAGTATGTCTGCACATTACCAAAGAGACTTCTGTGCTGATCATGGCCCTCAAAGCGCTGGGTGCAAAAATGGCTTTGTGTTCCGCCAATCCATTGTCAATTCAAAAGGACATAGCTTGTTATCTGCAAGATCAAAAGATACAGATCTTTGCAGCAAGAGGCGAATCCTATAAGCAATATCACGACAACATATTGAAGGTGATAAGGTTTAAGCCTGAGATTGTTACTGATGATGGAGCAGAACTCCATTTAATGGCACATAGGTTTTGGGACAATGATATTGTAGCAGGAACAGAAGAGACCACAAGTGGAGTGACGAGACTTAAAGAGCTGGAATTTGGAAAACAACTTAGATATCCGGTGATAGCCGTAAACAATGCAAGAACCAAACATTTGTTCGACAACCGATATGGAACGGGGCAGAGTACCGTCGACGGGCTGCTGCGAACCACATCGATATTCCTTCCAGGTAAACACGTCGTTGTCTGCGGCTATGGATGGGTAGGCAAGGGAGTCGCGTCCAGATTGCGTGGAATGGGAGCAATCATTACCGTGACTGAAATCGATCCGATCAAGGCTCTGGAGGCTCATATGGAGGGTTATGAGGTATGTTCATTGGCATCTGCGTGCAAATACGGCGACATCTTTATCACATGTACCGGTGGCTACCGAGTTATTAGAAAGGAGCACATTGACAGAATGAAGGATGGAGCAACCCTGTGTAACGCCGGACATTTTGATTTTGAAATTGATATTGAGTACATGAAGTCACAGGATGAGAAACCCAGAGAGCTTAGGCCCAATGTTCAGGAGTACACCGTTAATGGCAAGTGCATCTACTTACTCGCATCAGGGCGTGTCATTAATTTAGTAGGTGCAGAAGGCCATCCTCCAGAAGTCATGGCATTATCATTTGCAAACCAGCTGGCGTCCATAATTTACTTGGCCAAAAAGATGGGCTCACTGGAGTCTCGGGTGTATGATGTTCCGAGCCACATTGATCGCATGATATCGGAGTACGCATTGGACAGTTTCGGGATCAGTTTGGAACGAAGCAAGTACAAGTCATTTTGAATTTAGGGTAACCTACATGTGAGCTCAATGTTAAGGATAAGTTTAAAATCTGGACTGAAATCACGTTTGAATACTGGCAAAACAACTCATGAAAAGAAATCTGATAATTACGAGTGCGTTACCATATGCAAATGGAGAAATACACCTAGGCCACATAGCGTCGACTTACTTGCCGGCCGATATATTTACTCGTTACTGGAAGCACTTGGAGAGAAAAGCATACCATCTCTGCGCGACTGATGATTTTGGTACACCTATTCTTATAAACGCCGAGAAAGAGTCAATTACGCCACAAGAGTACGTTAAAGCCTGGAGAGATAACGATTTGAAGGATTTCCGCTCTTTGAATATTTACTTTGATTATTTTTCCCAAACGAGCTCTGAAGAAAACATTCATCTAACTCAGGAGATTTTCAACAAACTTTGCAAGAATGGACACATTTACGAGCAGGATGTTGTCCAATTTTACTGCGAATATGACAAGAAGTTTCTCCCTGATAGATACATAGTGGGGAAGTGCCCGTTTTGCCTCGCCGAAAACCAGTATTCAGACCTGTGTGAAAAATGTGGTAGAGTTCCAGACAGGATTCTTGAACCAAGTTGTAGAATCTGTGGCAAGGTCCCCATAAAAAAAACAAGTACACACTATTTCTTTAGACTCTCAGCCTTTTCAGAAAAGTTAAAGGACTGGTTAAATACAAACCGTAATCTACAATCCGACGTCGCAAGCTACGTTCTGAAGTGGATCAACGAGGGATTAGTCGACTGGGATATAACTAGAGACTTATCATGGGGAGTACCTATCCCGAGGAAGGAAGCCCGTGGTCAAGTTTTCTATGGATGGTTTGATAACCATATCTGCTATATTTCTAGTTTCCTCTCATTGGTAAAGGGATCAGGGAATGATAATGAAAAAGGCAAAGTATTATGGAACAACTCAGAGATTTATCATTTCATCGGAAAGGATATCGTATACCACCATTATCTTTTCCTACCAGCTATACGAATGGGAATTGGATATGAATACAAACTCCCCGATTATATTCCCACAAGGGGTCATCTAATGCTCAACAACCGAAAAATATCTAAGAGCAGAGGTTGGTACATTGGCTTGAGGGACTTCTTGCGATTATTTCCGCCCGATTATGTGAGATTTTATCTGGCCAGAGTAACCCCTTATTCTCAAACAGACATAAACTTTGATTGGGATTCTTTTATTGAAAGAATAAATAATGAGCTTATCGCGAACGTAGGGAATTTCATTCATCGAACATTGTCCTTTATCAATGCGACTTTTGAAGGTTCAGTCCCTAAACCATCTATTTTCGAGGATGTTGATTCTGCAATTGTAAAGAGAATCTCGGACATCCCAGAGAGTGTGGGCAACGCAATCTCAAAAAACGAGACTGAAAAGGCGTTGAAGGAGATACTTGATTTTAGTACTAGTCTAAATAGATATTTCCAAAAAAAGAAGCCTTGGGAGGAAAGGCTAACTGCTAAAAATACCCTCTACATATCTGCAAATGCTGTACATTCGCTGGCTATCTTGTTAGACCCATTTATTCCTGATTCTGCAGAAAAAATTTGGGATCAGCTTGGTCTGGGTGGAAACGTACATACCCAAGATTGGAACGGGGCATCTCAAATGAACGTAAAGGCAAATCACAAGATCGGAAAGATTCATCCCTTGTTCAAGAAGATTGAGAAGAGTAAACTAGATCTCGACAAATGGAAGGTGGATTAGAGTTCGCCCACAATATAAGTCGAGGCTTAATGATAGGCAGATACCAGCCATTCCACCTGGGTCACCTGAGTCTTGCTAAACAAATACTTTCGGAATGTGAAGAGTTGGTTATAGCGATTGGAAGTCCTGAAGCTAATTTTTCATTTAACGATCCCTTCACAGCGGGAGAAAGAATTACAATGGTGCACGAGACACTAAGAAAATATGGGTTATCATTGTCCAAGTGTTACATTCTATCGGTCCCGAATAGTGATAATAACTACACGTGGTTTGAGCGTATCAGTTCCATGATTCCAAAGGTCTCGACGGTGTATTCTGGCAATCAATTTGTTAAATTGCTCTTGCCTGAGAAGGTAAAAGTCAGATCACCCAGTTTCGTTAAGTACAAGATTTTCAACGGAACACGAATAAGAAATCTAATTGTTCGAAACGGTAAATGGCATGACCTAGTTCCTCTGCCAGTAGCAATATTCATAAAAGAGATAGACGGAGTTTCGCGTTTAAAGAAATTGAAAATGGCCCAAATAGAACAGGAACGTGTCGTGGCTACTTCCGGACTAAGTTTAAGCTGAGATTGACGACTAACCAGAATAGTCCAAGAAAGTGTCCCATCTGCGCCAAATGTGGATCAAAGAAGTTCAAAATTATTGGTAGACAGAATCAGCTAATTATTCTGGAATGTAGATCATGCGCCTGTGCTGCCATTTTGAGGTAATAAGATCGATATAAATGAGTTTCCTAGCCTTTTGGAGGAGCCTGACATATCTCCATGAGTACCCCGTTGACAGACTTGGGATGAATAAAGGTTATTTTTCTCCCATATGAACCGCTTCGAATGCCTCCCAAAATTTTCGCACCATTAGAAGAAGCACGTTCCACATCCTTTTCAATATCGTCAGCCGTTATGGCTAGGTGGTGAATCCCTTCACCTTTCTCTGTCAAAAATTTCGAAATAGGACTGTCATTCACGGTCGGCTGCAGCAGCTCAATTCTAGTATCTCCAAGCTTTAGAATGGCAACCTTGACCTTTTCGGCGGGTACATCTTCTAGGTCTATATGGTCTATTGTAAGAACATTCTTGAAATTCGTGAGAGCAGGTTCGAGGTCATTTACAGCAATGGCGATGTGATCAATGCGCAAAGATATCTAACTTTTGATGAATTTCTCTCATTAATTTGTGTATCTATTTCAAATCCCAGTAAGCAACCGCACACCAACTGGTTTCAAATCCACCTTCGAGGCAGATTACTTAGAAAGAGATCTTTGGAAGATAGGCCCCAAACGACTCCTTAAAGACAGCACTAATCTCGCCGAGAGTGGCGCGGTTTTTCACAGCGTCAATGATATACGGCATTAAGTTGACAGTATCGTTATCAGTAGCCTTCAAGAGTTTCGAGAGGACCGAGTCCACATTAGCTTGATCCCTAGCTTCTTTAAATTCTTTCAACCGTATCAATTGCTTTCTTTCTGATTCAGGATTGATCAAGTTGAGCTGAGGTTCCTTGTCCTCTAAATCTTGGAATTTATTCACGCCAACGATGATTCGCTCATTACGATCAATCTCTTTCTTTAGCCTGTAAGAGTTTTTCCTAATCTCTTCTTGGAAATATCCTTTCTCCACAGCGGCGAGAGCGCCTCCCATCGCCTCAATCCTCTTCAAATAATCTTGGACCCTGTCCTCGATCGTGGCGGTAAGCTCCTCCACATAATACGATCCACCTATAGGATCAACGGTCTTTACAATTCCAGTTTCATTGGCAATTATCTGTTGAGTTCTTAGTGCGACTTTTACGGATTCCTCGGTTGGAAGGGCTAACGCTTCATCACGGGAATTGGTATGTAATGACTGACATCCTCCCAATACGGCCGCAAGAGCCTGCAAAGAGACACGCACAATATTGTTATCTACTTGTTGAGCAGTGAGCGACTCACCACTGGTTTGAACATGGAACCTCAAGTGGCATGACTTTGGGTCTTTTGCTCCAAACTTCTCCTTCATGAGTTTAGAGTAAATTCTGCGCGCGGCCCTAAATTTTGCGATCTCTTCAAAGAATTCCATTGTGCAACAGAAGAAAAAGGAAAGTCTAGGAGCAAAAGAGTCAACATCCAGCCCACGTTGCCGACAGGTATCGATGTACTCCATCGCGTTCGCGAACGTGAACGCCAGTTCCTGTATGGCGTTTGAGCCGGCTTCTCTCATATGATAACCAGAGATGCTGATTGGATACCACTGTGGCACATTCATTGAAGTATATTGTATCATATCTCCGATTAGCCTGAGTGACGGTCTAGGGGGATAAATGTATGTATTGCGGGAGATGTATTCCTTTAAAATGTCGTTCTGAGTCGTACCCCTGAGTTTGTCAGGAGAAACCCCTTGCTGCTCAGCCACAACAATATATAGAGATAGGAGGGTGGAGGCAGTTGAATTTATAGTCATTGATGTACTCACTCTATCGAGGGGTATCGATTCGAAACAGGTCATCATATCATTCAGCGAGCTTATTGCGACGCCTGTTCTTCCCACCTCACCTTCCGATTGAGGATTATCAGAATCACGGCCAGTTTGAGTGGGCAAATCGAATGCGAGAGAAAGACCTGTTTGTCCATTTTCCAACAAGAACTTGAATCTATTATTCGTTTCCTCAGCACTGCCAAAGCCGCTGTACATTCTCATAGTCCAGAGCCTTCCACGATACATTTCAGGATAGATTCCGCGAGTGTATGGAAACTCTCCAGGTGCTCCGAGGCTCCTAACATAATCCGCTCGCAAATTAGAATCTGAATATACTTTCCGTACCTCTATACCAGAGTCAGTCTGGAGTGATTTGGACCCGGACATGTGTTTCCACTACCTACCTCACTACAATAGCTGAAATCCGTTCAGCAGCTAGGTACGGATCAATTTTCTTTGCGATCACCATAGATACGTAATTGTCATATTCGAGGTTGTCCTTAAGAAACGACCTAGTCCTCTGTTCCACCTTTCTAAATATCATCTCCTGTAGTTCATTTTTCAACATACTCTTCCTCTTCTCTGTTATGCTTTCTTTGTTACTTATTAATTTCTCATTAATACGCAAGGCCAGGTCTTCGACTCCATATCCTGTCCTCGCAGACACTTTTAATACAGAGGGTTTTTTTTCAGTCTCACCCACAAATTCCAATATTGAATCGAATAGATTTCCAGCACCTTCAAGGTCGCCCTTGTTAATTACATAGATTTCGCCTATTTCATTGAGACCGGCCTTGATAGACTGGATGTTATCTCCTGTCTGAGGTGTCAACACAACAATTGTCATATCAACGACTCTAGAGATTTCAACTTCCACCTGGCCAGCTCCAACGCTTTCGACCAATATCAGATCGAAACCAGCTACATCCAGAATCCGCATCACATTTCTAAGTGAATTGGAAACACCACCCACGGCGCCTCTCGAAGCCAAACTCCTCATGAATACATCGCTATTATCCATGGTTGCCTGCATCCTAACCCGGTCCCCTAGAATTGCCCCTCCAGTTATAGGACTAGTAGGATCAACCGCAAGGATGGCAGTTCGATAGCCCATGGTTTGAAATCTTTGCACCAATACCCCTATCAGAGAGCTCTTCCCTGCACCTGCCGGTCCTGTAAAACCTATTGACCTAGATTTACCAGTTAAGGGGAAGATCTCCCGAACTATTTCCTGAGAATCTGGGTCATCATTATCAATTATAGAAATTGCCCGAGCCAAAGATCTACGATCTCCTTCGAGCAGCCTTTCCACTATTTGTAACATGAATCAGATATTAGCGAATCGGTATAAATTCATTGGTAACGAATGAAATCCAACCTATGTCGTCAGTTAGAACAGCAGGATTGAGACTGGTAATGGGTGGCAATAACAAGAGAACATACAAAAAAAATAGACGCAAATTAGATATACTTCCCGACATCTTTATCAGGTAACCAGATCAGTATGCTAGAGAAGACGGAAGAGCACAAGAGACCTGTAAGAATTCTTGTTTCCAAGTTAGGATTAGACGGACACGATAGAGGTGCGCTTGTAATCTGCAGGGCCCTTAGGGATGCAGGAATGGAGGTTATTTATTCTGGCTTATTCTGCACTCCTGAACAAGTAGCGAAGATCGCGATTGAAGAAGATGTGGATGTAATTGCAATGAGTCTGTTAAACGGCGCTCACTCCGTCTTGTTCCCCAGAGTTGCAAGACTAGTGAGAGAAAAAGGCGGAAGCAACATACTGTTGATAGGCGGGGGGATAATACCTGAGGCAGACAAGAAGTTCCTTGAAGGGGAGGGGATAATGGGTAACTTCGGCCCCGGTACTCCACTGCCAACTATAATTGACTACATAACCAGAAATGTGAACCCGCGAAAGTAGTTTGAATTCTGGCTAGGGCAAGCATCCTCTTCATTTACGTTTGATTTGTTCGATCTTCGTGCGGCCACATCATCTTCCTTATCTCCGTGCCTACGCGCTCTATGTCATGGTTTTGAACCTTTTTCATGTAGGTCTCAAATGAATTCTTACCATTTTTTTCATAAATGCTCACCCACTCGTCTGCGAACGAGCCTGATTGAATTTCTTGAAGGATACTTTTCATCTTTGCCTTGCTCTCTCTACCGATAACAATGGGTCCTCTAGTTAAACCGCCATACCGAGCCGTCTCACTAACTCTATTGTACATGCCTGTTATCCCGTATCTGTGGATTAAGTCAACTATCAACTTAAGCTCGTGTAAGCATTCGAAATATGCTACTTCTGGCTGATATCCAGCTTCAACCAAGGTTTCAAATGCGTTCATTATGAGGCTATGAGTGCCACCACATAGGTCCGCCTGTTCTCCGAACCAGTCCGTTTCAACCTCCTCCTTGAAGGTTGTTCCTATTAACCCCGGTCTCGAGCTTCCAATTGCCTTTGCAAGTCCAAGAACCCTCTGCCATGCTCTAGTGGAATAATCCTGTTCGACTGCGACCAGTGAGGGGGTTCCGAATCCTTGCAGAAACAACTCCCTCACCATCTGTCCTGGTCCTTTGGGAGCGATCATTATGACATCTATATTGCTAGGCGGTTCAATCCATTTCCAATGTATCGCCGCTCCGTGAGAAAAGCTTAATGCAGCGCCTTCTGAAATATTGGGCCTTATCTCCTTCTTGTACAAATTACTTTGTTCCATATCAGGAACCAAAACATGAATTATGCTCGCCGCTCTGGTGGCTTCGGCCGCAGTCATAACCTTGTGACCTTCCTCAGCTGCGAGATCCCAGCTTTTGCCACCCTGACGTAGCCCTACAAGGACATCCAATCCACTATCCTTCATGTTATTAGCCTGTGCACGCCCCTGGATCCCATAACCTATCACTGCTATTTTGTCATTCTTGACGTCATCCAAGTTGATGTCGTCGTCATGCCATCGTTGAGCTTTCATACATGCGTATCAGGTTATTGAATATATATACCTCAAGCCCCCGTTGTTCATTACTAAATTGGGTATAAAAAGTAGGGCTACTTCTTGGTTTTCGAGGCTTTACGCGCTCGAAGATAATCGACAAAGTAGAAGAGATATATCCGCTCGCTAATCTTCAAAGTCCAAGGAATAAACGACTCATTCTTAATGTACTTGTTCGCTATCGTGAAGCCCGATCGTTGCAACAACCTCCTAAATGATTGAGGGTTTACTCTGTTTTTTAACCCTGTTCTATTGTAGTCATAGGGTGACGAAAAGGCAACTTCTCCATCTCTCTTTAACAAGCTATGGATTCTGTCCAATAACTGTTCCGCATCCATGAGTTCTACAATATTCAGTGCAATTATAAAATCAAATTTGTTAGGAAGAAATGGAGGCATCAGACAATCTGCGACGATGAAATCTAAATTACCTAGTCTTGAATCAGCCATGCGTCTCCTTGCTTCGCTAATAAATGAAAAAGACAGATCTATTCCGATTACGTACGCAAATTTCTTTGCAAGTTGGAAAGTAGCATATCCGGATGAACATCCCAAGTCCAGTGCGGCCCCATCTAAATTCGTGGGCGTACTATGGACTACCTTGTTGTAGATGTCATTAGGTTTCATTTTGTGTTTCAGTAACGAGAGGAATCTATCGTTACTATCAAAACTAAACTGAGCCCACCTATAGGACTCATATAACGACCCATCAATCTCGTAGAGATCATTCCCTTGAGGTTTGTTTAGCCTGGTAAGAGTTGAGCTGATCTCTTTAAGATATTCTTTCATCGCTGAGGTTTTACTCGATAGAATCCATTTTCCAAGCAAAGTGGGCCTGGAGGATATATATTCTGCAACATTCTCTAATAGCAGTGGAACACCATCGATCACTGGATACAACTGATGGCAATCTTCGCATTTGAGAAATCCTTCTGAACATTCGTAACCGTTCGTAGGCTCCAGCAAATCTATGGATAAACTTCTGTTGCGTCCATAGTGCTTTATGCATGCCAAATGGCGAGTTAGCTGTGTTTTCAATGCCACTTACCCAGAAATGTTGTCTTCCTAGGTGTTCACCTTGCTAATAGCGTTTCTATGACGCTTTAACTTAATTAGAAGCGAAGTGAGATCACGATATCCTGATGGACATAGGACATCTAAGTCTTGGTTCTAGATTTCGACTTCAACTCCTCTTGGACTTCGAGTGTCTTGAGACACTCTATCGCGTTATAAAATTTTAAATAAGTTTTATCGGTTTCGGTATGTTTATTTAGACGAGTCTGAATCTCCTCAACTGCTGTTCTAGCAGTGCCTTCTCCCTTGCCAGTAATTATCTTCTTAATATTTGCTGCCTCTCCAAGGAATTTAGTGATATATTTCTCGTTGAAAGGGTTTTCTTGTAAAAGTGTTGAAACGAGCTCAGGAGAGTCATTTAGAACGCTTTCAGTAATCATGACCTGCATTCCAAAGCTGGTCCCAGCTACTCTTTTCATAGTTCGGAGATCAAGCTGGGAGAGAATCGAACCTAGAACTAAGTTAACGTAATAGGTAAGCCCTATGACTACTGCCATGTACTCGTCGTGGAGATCCGGGTTACTAATCACTTCTACTCCCGATTGCGGAAAGATTGAACTGACCAATGCAATTTCCTTGGCCTGATTCTTAACTGGTATCAACAAAAACTTGAAATTACTTGACAATTTGGTGGCTGGTCCAAACATCGGATGGATGCATAAGCAGGTAATGTCCTTTCTTGCAGCTCGTAAGACACTAAATATTTGTCTCTTAATAGATGAAATCTCTGATAAGGTAGCTCCCTCCTTCATGTACCTAAGACATTCTCGAACTACTGATTCAATAGTTTCAATTGGTACACACACTATCACCAGATCAGCCTCTTTGACGCAAGCTCGAATAGTTTCGCTATGTGTAACACGGGTCGAGTGTCTGAGTCCAATTCTTTTTTTGTCATAAAGAGATACTTGCACGGTTTTTGATCGAGCAAAGTACTGAGCAAACCATCTTCCCATTCTCCCTTCTGCTCCTATCACCGCGACTTTACTTATGGGGGAGGAGCCGATCATGTCCTCGTTGACAAACAATCTTCCAAAACGTCCATAGCTTTTTCGATTTGTTCTACAGGTTGAGTTGCAGAAATTCGGATGAATTTGCTATAGCTACTACCAAATGCGCTTCCCGGTGCTACTGCAACACCTCTTTCAAGCAACATGCTAACCAAGCTAATATCATCCAGCGTTACATTGTTAATCCGTGGGTACACGTACATCGAACCATCAGGTACAGCGAAACTCAGATCCGTTTGCTTCAATCTTTCAACTAAGACACGAAGTCTATTGCCTGTCTCGTCGACGTTAGTAGAGTATTCAGCTTCAAGCGCGTTTATTGCACAATACTGAAGTGGCTCGGCCACGCTTGTCATAGCAAGCGCTAGTAATTTGGCAATCTGTTTGATAATTGCGGCGTCAGATAAAACATAACCGAGTCGAAATCCGGTCATTGCATAGGTTTTAGAAAATGATTCGATCACAATTGAATTATGATAATTGAATTCGGAAATGCTTCTGAATTTTTCCGTGCTATATTTCGAATATACCTCATCACTCAAAATGTATAAGTCGTGTTCTTCAGCCAGAGAAACAATCCTTTCCATCGTATCAGCATCTAAGATCTTCCCTGTAGGATTGTTTGGATAATTTAGAACGATCATCTTTGTAGCATCATTTATCGCATCATCTATCTCGTCAACATCCGGAGACCATTGGTTTTCAAGGGCCGTCTTAATGGTTTTGACCTTGACTGAATTCAATGTTGCGCAATCTGAATATGCTGGCCAAGAGGGCTCTATAACCACAATCTCTTCTCCTGGCTTGAGCAACGAGGCAATTGACGCATACACTCCGAACCTTCCGCCTGGGGTCACCATTACCCTATCCTTCGTAAATCCATGATACAGGGCCAGCTTCTCCCTTAGCATTGCAATCCCTTTAGCCTCAGTATAGTGATAATAGCCAGAATTTACCGCATTTACAAACGCATCTTTGACGCTTGATGGCGGTCGGAAATCTGGCTCGCCGATTTCCAAATGTGTCATTGGTCTTCCAGATGACTCGATTTCTCTGGCTTTCATTAGAATGTCCATGTGCGAATTTAGAGGCTCTCCTGCTTTCTGTTTTCTTTGAAGGCCGACTGATTCGATAAGTAACAGGTTTAACAATCTGGACGAATATGAAGGGTCAAGTCCAATCTGATGAGCGAGGCTTAATACCGATTTCCTGATTTCGGTCTCGACTTGATCATCAGTTACGTCCATTCCTAACTCGGTCTTGATCTCCCCTATCTTTTGCGCCAGTTCCATCCGACGTTTAATCTTTTGAAATATCTCACCCGTCACACCATGAATTTCAGAACGGAGGATTCTTAGCTCTCTATTTTTCGCCACTATCTCACTATCAGGTATTGGGCTTCACCTCTAGATGTGACGATGATATGATTCCATGCCTAATTGCGTGATCCGCAAGGACCAGAGAGACTACGGCTTCCACGACTGGTGGTGCCCTCGGGACCACGCAAGGATCGTGTCTTCCAGGGACCTTCAATTTAGCTTGGGTCCCACTGGAGAGATCAAGAGTTTCTTGAATTTGAGCTATTGACGATGGTGGTTTAAATCCGATTCTGATAACTAGAGGCATTCCTGTAGAGAGTCCACCTAGGATTCCTCCCGAGTTATTGGTTTTAGTAACTACTGATCCTTTCTCTAAAATATAGGTGTCATTATTCTCTGAACCTGATATTGTGCAGCCATAGAATCCTGAGCCGAATTCCACTGCTTTCACCGAGGGGATCGCGAAGAGCGCCCTACTTATATCCGACTCTAGCGAGCTAAAGAGTGGTTCACCCAATCCAACAGGAAGCCTATTGGTAACACACTCGATGATACCACCAAGAGAATCACCCCTCTTCTTGGCAGCCACCACTGCCTCTTTCATTTTCTCTGCTGCTGCAGTGTCCGGACATCTTACCTCATTTTCATAGCGGAGCTTCAATGCAGACTCAAAATCGATATCTCTTGACTTTATTTTACCTACTGCGATAGTGTAGGCAACAACATCTACTCCGAGTGCAATTTTTAACAATTGTTCTGCAACAGCTCCTGCCATCACAAAAGTGGCAGTTAGGCGTCCAGAAAACCGACCCCCACCGCGATAGTCAGCGTATCCTCCATATTTTACAGAAGCAGGGTAATCTGAATGACCTGGTCTGGGAATTGTCCTGATTTGCTCATACGGCCGAGAATCCTGGTCTTTGTTCCATATAAGCATACAGATCGGTCCGCCATTAGTACGGCCCCGGAAAACCCCGGACAGAATCTCCACTTTGTCATCCTCTTTTCTTTGCGTAGTTACTACTGATTGTCCCGGCTTACGTAAGTCTAGTTTTCTCTGGATAAAAGATTCAACCAGGGGAAGTCCTGCTGGACAACCGTCAACTACTGTCCCAACGCAACTTCCATGGCTTTCTCCGAAATTCAATGCTATGAACCGTTCTCCTACTACATTGCCAAGCATGACTAGATTAGACCATTCAATACTTACATGTGTTTAATGTATGTTGGGGCGCAGTAAATTGTTAATTCTTTTCTTAACACGCAGAAATCTTGGCTCCCATCATTTTGAGGTCTTCTACGAAGCTTGGGTAGGATACACCAACTGACTCTGCGCCATCTAATGTAGAATGAT
Source organism: Nitrososphaeraceae archaeon (assembly GCA_035643435.1). GTDB lineage: Archaea > Thermoproteota > Nitrososphaeria > Nitrososphaerales > Nitrososphaeraceae > TH5896. The sequence goes on from DASQQK010000159.1 coordinate 21,567, forward strand.
CGCTCATAAGAGATGCAATAGCTAGTGCCATAAAAATACGGTGATCATCAAATGACTCTAGTGAGGCGTTCTTGATAGTGACTGGGGGTTGTATTAAGATAGAATCATAGCTCTCAGATACAACTGCTCCTAGCTTTCTTAGCTCGGTTGTGATGTTTTTGACTCTGTCCGTTTCCTTAAACCTAGCGTGAGAGATTCCACTTATTAGGACAGGACTTTTTGCTTTAAGTGCTAATATCGAGACCACGGGCAAAAGGTCGGGACTATCTTTCAAATCGAACTCCCCCCCATCCAGCCTTTCAGAGCTTTTAACATACAACTCGCCTTTAGCGGCGTCCATGTAGATCTTCCCATTCATCTGTTCGACTATACTGAAAATCTTAAAATCCCCTTGGGGTAAGTCAAAGTTCAACCCCGACAGTTGTATTCTATCTTTACCGATCAAAATTCCGGCTGCTATCATCATTGATGCTGAAGAGAGGTCAGATGGAACATAGAATGTACTAGGAGAATACTTACCACTCTTCACGTTAAAGTTTCTTAAATCATTATCCCGTTCGACTTTTACGCCAAATTTTTCCATCGTGGCTATTGTTGACAAGATATAGGGACGGGATACTTGATCTCCCTCGACTGCTATAGAAACATCACCAGCAGCTCGAACGGATGCGATGAGCAGGGACGACAAAAATTGACTCGAAATGGAACCATTTATGGTTACACTACCTCCTTTCAATCCACCTCCCTTTATTACAATAGGGGGAGTACCATCTAATTTTGTAGAGAAGCATTCAACACCTAATTCACCAAGCGAGCTAAGAAGTGGACCCATGGGACGTTTTCTTAGGCTGCTATCTCCTGTCAATACACTATAACCCGACTCAATTAGAGAACAAACAGATGCGGCAATTCTAATCGTTGTTCCTGAATTTCCTGCATCAATGACAGTATCTGGAGCTTGCAGCGTAGATCCTACAACGCGTAATGACGATTCTTCATGAAAAATCTGGGGTCCCAAGGCCTTGCAAGCGTTTACAGTAGAAACAGTGTCTCTTGAAATCAAAGGATTGTATATCCTGGACTCGCCGTCTGAAAGGGCGGCCAAGAATATAGCTCTATGTGTATAACTCTTGCTTGAAGGGCACCTTGCTTTTCCACTAAGCTGTGATCTTCTGAGAGATACTTTAGCCATCTAAGTATTCTACTGTTGCCTTTTGATTGTTAACCTTTGATATTAATATCTGGCCCTCAAAACTAGAAAGCGATGACACTAACCCTTTAAGGTGCTTGGAATTAGAAATTGCCACCACTGATGGTCCGTTGCCTGAGATACCTGCAGAAAGAGCATTCTCCTTCATCGCCGATACAACAGGAGCATAATCGCTGCCTAAAAGTGCTCCGACTGCCATCCCGTTAAGCTTCATTGCGTTCCAATAATCTCGGTCAGATGCCATCTTAAAAGCTAGGTCAAATATTTTTGGAGCTAGGTAAAGGTTGAATACGTTACCTCTTCTCACCCTGGCAGGAAGTAAAATTATCACAGAAAGGTCCTCTGAGGCGGGTTCCCTTCTTATAAGCTTTCTCGAAAAATTGTTGGTAACTACAAATCCGCCGAAATAACAGGCAGCCGAATCGTCGAAGGCTCCTGTCAAGGAAATACCAGCTTCAATTGAAGCATCAGCAGATTGATTAAGCACTTTTTCATGATCGATCTCGTCGCCCAGAAACTTTTGAATTGCCAATGCAACCGCACTTGTCACCGCGCTAGAGCTCTTTAGTCCAAATCCAGCAGGGATTTCCGATTTAATCTCAACGTGAACAGCATGATCGGAGAGCACTGTTTTTGGTAACGCTCTTCTAACCAGTACATCGAGTAGCTTATCACCTTGTTTTGAATTAAGGTAAATGCCTTTTCCAGCAGAGATAGATAAATCTGCTACCACTTTAAGAGATATGCCTAGAGCGGATCCGTGTCCATTTGCTACTGCGTTTACAACAGATACAGCTCCGTGCATATTCACACGTATCGATCTATTCATTTCGGCTCTTGAAATATCCCAAACAGAGCCTTCTTCATAGCAGGAATAGGAGCTTTCAAACCCGTCCAAATCTCAAACGCTTGAGCTCCTTGCTCAAGTAACATTTCATAGCCGTAAACGACCCTTGCTCCTTTATTGCGTGCATTTTCAAGAAGCTTGGTCATAACAGGTCTGTATACGAGATCATATACTATACTGTTGCTCTCAATATCCTCCCTACCCAGGATTGATTCATTTGACTGCAATCCCACGGGTGTTGCATTTACGATCAGATCAAAATGTTTTGCCATAGCTTTCGCTTCTTCAATCATTGAGGCCGAGCACGGCAAACCGCTCAATTCAGCCAGTCGAGATAACTCCAACGATTTGCTACTATTCCTGCTTGCGATGACTAATTTGGAGATACCGTTAACACTGGACAAGGACGTGACAACCGCTCTAGCCGAACCCCCTGCACCAAAGAGGATCACGGACAGACCCTTGAAGTCGGTACGACGGTTAATAAGGGGCTGCAAAAAGCCCTGAATATCAGTATTATAGCCCTTGAATTTTCCGTCGTTACTAACTACAGTATTTACTGCTCCCGCCTTGCGTGAAAGGTAATCAACTTCATCTAAGTACTGCAACACAGCTGTTTTGTGAGGAATGGTAACATTGAATCCCGATATTCTGACCGATCTTAATGACTCTATAGCGGATTCAAGTTCGCCGGATGCGACCTTGTACGCAATATAGACATTGTCTAGTGATAGTGATCTGAAAGCCGCGTTATGCATAGCGGGGGACAGTGAATGACTTACAGGATCCCCAATTATGCAATACATCCTCATTATCTTAACCTCAATTGTGCATGCTGGAAATCATACTTTGCAACTTTTTCATTTGCTCTACTGTAACCTGACCCGGAGCAATGGGTCGGTCAAGCGAAGCGTAAGTGAATGGACAATTAGATCGCGATGAGCATAGCACCCTTGATAATAATCCAATTTCTCCCATGCAGAAGGCTACCAGACTCACCGACTTATCAACGGTTTCATAAAGGCTCATCGCTCTCAGTGTGTCTTCTAATGATTTAGCCATAGTAACCAGTTTATTATTATTACTATAAGTGCTCATGAGGGCCAATAGTTCTAACATTTCTTTCTCTGATGGTGTTGATCTAAAATCATGCCAGGACAAGAGAATTGGTATTTTTAGCGATTTGATAAAACTACAAAGTTCAGGACATTCTTGTAAGGTTTCATATTCCACGTCGATCATCATCGGTAGTTGACAAGCTAATTCTTTCAAATACCTGACGCGCTGTTTATCCGGTCCGTCAAATTTTCCACCCTGGCCGGTCCTTCTTAATGTGTAGATGCATTTTGCTTTGTATGGTCTGACTGTCGCCAATGCCTCTGAAAACTTGTTCTTCGAAATATAATCAAATCTGATCTCCAGAAAAGTAGCACCCATATCAAAGGCTCGAGCAACAGTTTTATCGAATTCTCCAGGTTGGACTTCTGTTATAGATGCACAAATCTTCATCATGAGACTATTAGAATCTCAAACATATATTTATGAGCCAAATTCTGGAATCAAAAACTCTGGAGAAGCATTTACAGAATAAACGCCTCAATACTCCAAATTACTTCTGCTGGAAAGTTACTTCAGACTATCGTGATATGCAGTGAGAAGGTATTTTCTTCCATTTGGCTATTAGAGCCTCCGAACGTATGTGCAACGCTTCCTCATTCAGTCTAGCTAGTGCAAGTTTCACATAATCCTCAATTATCTCAATTCCAATATATTGGCGTCCAAAATGGGATGCTACTTTCGTGGTTTGTCCGCTCCCGTTAAACGGATCTAGCACAGTATCGCCTCTGTATGAATATAATTTCATCAACCTATAGGGAATTTCTTCTGGAAATGGGCATGGGTGTCGTATGTATCCAGGAGGAATTGGAGCTATATGCCAGATCGAGTTGGCGATTTCCTTGGTCCACTCTTCATGGGTGGCCGGCAATGCCTCTTTTTTCCTTCTACCCACTGACACATCGCCCTTCCTCAAGACAAGGATGAACTCGTGCATAATGTTGGCCCTAAAATACTTAGGATATGGATTTATTACGAATGAACCGTACCTGTTGGTGCCGCCAGTAACTTTGTGCCAAATAATCTCTTCATGCAGCTGCCAGTTACCAAATGGCTGAACAAGTCTCGAAAGCAACATATGTGGAAGAGGTAAAATAGTCCCATTTACCACTTCATTTCCTATTACTATACAACAGTATCCACCCTCCTTAGTCGCCCGATAGATTTTTTCATTAAAGATTTCCTGCATTTCTAGCATATACTGATCTGTTTCCACCTGATGCTTGCCTCTGTAGTACGCTCCTGTCCCGGAAACATGCATACCATAGTCTATTGCGTTTCTGTAAGGTGGGGAAGTGATTGTTACTTGAACCGAGCCCTCTGGAATGCATGATAATATATTTTTACAATCTCCAGCAATAATATCATTCAATGGGTTTTTCTGAACTAGCATATAGCAGTCTTCTTTAACCATCTAGAGATATTCCAAATGCTTTAAAAAAATGGACTCTCCAAGGTACTATTATTTACACAATCTATTTCTCTAATATGTATTCCGAGACTTCCATTCCGAAATGTCTTCCGGTGCTCTGCTGAACAACTCCAAGTACCGAGTCTCCAGCTTTTAGGCTGGTGACCGGAATCAATCTACCATCTTCTCCTATTAGCTGAATCGTTTCCGCATTTTGAAGAATAACCGTACCCTTTTGCCCCATTGATTCACCCACAACCAGTGTAAGTGGTCTTGTCTCAATTTTTGAGCGACCAACAGTAACAACTCTGGCTTTCCCCTCCTTTCCAATAACAAGAACCTCAGATCCAGATTCAATCTCTGAAAGATATTTTGTTTTCTTGCCAGGTACCAACGTATAACAATAAACAGCACCCGCGTTGACCCTAAATGGTCGAGGTGACGTAAATGAAGACCCTTGAGATTCATTATGGACCAGAAACAGAAAATTCGATCTGCTACCAACTAAGACTCCTTCCCCCATTCCCAGAATTGAGGCTGTATCAATGCAAACACGTTCTCCTATACCAGCCTCTCTTACCTCACGTATTTTTAGCACACTAATGGACAGATTAGCAGAATCCATCAACTTCATAGCATCTTCTATTTCAATTGGGTCTTGGGTTGAAAGTATCACGCCATCCACCCCTTGCTCTAAGATAGAGAAAAGGGTCCTTATCTCTTGAGTACTTGATGCAGGGACATAGATACTTGTGTTTGTCCTTTGCAAAGTCGCTATTACATTTTCAAGTGGTATTATTCTCCAGTCGCGAGTATCCACGATTATAAAGCTCGCACCTGCATCAACAGCTTCGAGTATTTGATCTAGATCGTTGTTGTTTTCTATTCTTTTGTAAAATCCTTTTACTTTTTCATGGTCGTGAAACTTGTGGAGTTGTTCAATATCTCTAAACACTACGTAATCAGCATGTGCGGATTCGTACATCTTCTTGAGAGGAGACCCATGTATTTGCTCTGGATTCGCATAGACGATATACTTAGCTGGGATTGACTTCAGAAATTGAATAGTCCCAGATCCCTTCAAATCGGGTTTAATGATGAGAACTTTATCCTTGTTTGTGGGCAGAAAACAAGCTCACCTCCTCAGGAGTTCTTCCCGACATAATAATCTCTGTCAGTGATTTAATTATCATGAATGGATCCTTATGCTGAAAAATGTTTCGACCAAAGGTAATCCCTTTAGCTCCAGCTTTCATAGCATCGTAACATAGTTGCATAATTTCTGAGTCATTTGTCGTCTTAGGACCTCCAGCAATTACAATAGGTACTGGACATGACTTGACTACTCTTCTAAAGGAGTCAATATCTCCAGTGTACACCGTCTTCACCATGTCAGCACCCCCTTCCGCACCGATCCTGGCGGCATGAGCTACGATCGCCGGGTCATGCGGGTCCTTGACATTTTCTCCTCTTGGATACATCATAGCAATCAACGGGACACTCCACTCATCACACTGGTCTGAGATCATGCCTAGTTTTTGAAGCATTTCTGGTTCTTCTTTGGATCCTATATTGAGATGTATGGATACTGCATCAGCTCCTAGCCTAATGATTTCTTCTACGTTACCCATGAGTACCTTTCGGTTCGGAGAAGGGCCCAATACTGTACTAGCTGAGAGGTGAGCGATCAATCCGATCTTAGGAGGCCTTGACATTGATTTTATTATCCCTTTGTTAATTAACACGCAGGTCAATCCTGCGTCTTGATTATCATAAATAACTCTATGAACGTCCTCCAAACCGGATATTGGGCCGTTGGTAATTCCATGATCCATAGGGATACACACCATTTTCCCATCCCTTAAGATCCGGTTGAGCCTAATGTCCCTACCAAAGACCATTCTACTAGTTCACTTTCATGCCTTACTTAAAAGTGATGTGTTCTACGAGTGTACGATAATCGTTTGTTACTAGGTAAGCATAGTCCAAGAGCAAGTCATGAAATAATGTACAGAATATTGATCGGTAACACTTTCTAATATCCAATCGCACAGGAGATTGAACTTCGAGATATGGAATCCAGAGTTTGACTTATATAGATACTTCAACAAATGAATGAATCCACCAGAATAGTTACTTTGGATGAAATGAATGTTGGAATAACTCATATGTCCATTACTTTAATATAGAAAGTGAGAAAAATCAAGAGTTATCAGATGGATACACGAAATATCGGTTTAAGAAATATTGAAGTTGCAGATACTAAAATCTGTTCAATCGATGGTGAGAACGGTAAACTCATCTATCGTGGTTATGATATCTTTGATCTTGTTAACCATTCTACATTTGAAGAAACGGCCTATCTCTTGCTTTTTGGAGACTTGCCGGACAAGGACAATCTTAGAGGATTTTCTCAGCAGCTATCTGGTGCGAGAGGTCTACCACGTTCGATTATCGATAATATGAAAAATAGGCCAAAATTAGCCAGACCCATGGATGTGATCCAGTCGACTATTTCGGAGCTGCCGGACTATGATCCTGATATGGATAGGGATGATAAGGAAGCAAACATCAAGAGGGCAATCAGTCTTATAGCGAAGATTTCGACGCTAGTAGCAGCATGGGACCGAATTAGAAAAGGAAATGAACCAATCGAACCCCTCGGCGATGATACGAATCATGCGACTAACTTTCTTTACATGCTAACGGATGAAATGCCGTCAAAAGAGGAGGCTAAAATATTCGACATTTCCCTAATTCTCCACGCTGAACATAGCTTTAATGCCTCTACATTCGCTGCAAGAGAAATCGCATCTACTAGAGCGCATATGTACGCCTGTATTGGAGGAGCAATCGGTGCCCTTTCTGGGGAATTACACGGCGGAGCTAACATTCAAGTAATGAAAATGTTGCTTGAGATAGGAAATGTGGACGAGACAGATAAGTGGGTGAGGTCAAGACTCGGTAATGGAGACAGGGTTATGGGAATGGGACACGCTGTTTATAAGACGACAGATCCTAGAGCAGATATTCTAGCCAAACTCTCAAAGATTATTTCAAGAAAAAGAAATACACCTTGGTATGATATCACGGCTCGGGTAGAGGATACCACTAGGAGGTATATGAGGGAACATAAGAAGCAGCCAATATATCCAAATGTGGATCTCTATAGTGCCTCATTGTATTACAGTATGGGATTACCAGTCGAGCTCAATACCACTATATTCGCGATTTCGAGAATAGCAGGTTGGACAGCTCACGTAATAGAAGAGAAATTTGCGGAAGCTGCTCCCAGACCAGCGTTATACAGACCCAAAGCTCTGTACGTTGGGAAATATTGTGGGCCCATGGGTTGTGAATATATTCCTATCAGTAACAGAAAAGAGAACGACTAATGATCGATAGATTGGGATCATATGAAATCGACCTTTCTTTCTAAAAGGGACACTGCACTGCTTGTCAAGAGGATAGAGGCCTCATGGCCTGCGAATATTGTTCCTAAGATAAAGACTGTTAAAGAATACCAAATAGCTGGGGATGAATTATTCTATAAATTTGAGGAATTTACTGCAGTTCAAGTAGGCAAGGAGAAGTACATTCTTCCATATCTTGGAAACGTGTCACTTCTGGATCGGTTCCCCTCAATTACTGTTGATATGGGTGCCGTTCGCTTTGTTTGCAATGGTGCGAAGGTAACAAGACCTGGAATTACCGCATTTGACAACTTTAAAAAGGGAAACATAGTGGTAATTAAGGACGAGGTACATAACAAGCCCTTGGCTGTTGGCATAGCATTAATTGATAGTGACAAGGCTATGGAAGAAGAGAAAGGCTACATTGTCCAGACTCTGCATTATATAAGTGACAAGATCTGGGAAGCCATCAAACTTGTAAATATATAGTTACTTGTGCCCTAGATTTTGTCTGGATTTACTAAACGCCAAGTCTAGTCTCTGCTCATGCAGAGTAATTGGTCGATATGGACTTCTATCTCATCCACGAAGCGTCGGAACTTGTTTATATCTACAATAGGTACAAGATTGTAGTTTTGAGGTTGACGATTTGGATATATAGTGAGTAGTACAGGGACCACTGTCCTAAATTCAATGGGACTGCTAAGCAGTCGCTTTGTTCTTTGAATTTGTCTCTGAGCGTGCTCAAGAAGCTCATTACTTCCGTTCCTGGCCCAGCGCTTGCAGTCGATAGATAGGGCTAATTTGGATTTGACAGCTACAATATCAATCTCTGCTCGCGGCCTGACGAGTCTAATGTTGTTCAGAGTCCGATAACCACAGTTAAGTAAAATTTCTGACGCTAACCTTTCGAAATCTTTCCAAGACAAATACTGGCTGATTTTCACAACATCACCACCTAAACCGATTGCTAAGATAGAAGCTTTCAACCTATCAGTTGAGGTGAATGAAAGAAGTGCAATGCCTAGGCGCTTACCTATTCCTCTCTCAAGCAAGTAATCAATGATTTCATTCAATGTGGTAGCACTTTTAATGCCTGCTAACTCCCCGAATAAGTCTAAAGTTATAGGTCCCTCGTTGATGGCCCGAAGACAGTTTAGAAGTAATGTTGGATTAGGATTCATTCAGGATTGGTCAGTGGCTGAAGTCGACACGCGATCAGTTGTATACCGTTGCGGAGCTACTTCTGCTGATGCGAAAGATGAGCTAAAACTATTTTTCCCGATCTTCCTAAGATAGGAGATCGATTTATTTGGTGACGTATTGCTGCTCAGCACTAGTGGTAGATCCTCAGGGGTATCGAGATCAATCATTAACCTGCTGCATAGCAGCACCTTTGTGCATGCTCCCGCCTTTATCGAAGCCTCAAGATGACCCTGAAAGCTGCTGCAATCATATCTAGTATCACTGAAGATGTTAAACGGATTCCGCACAAGCAAATTTGTTCCGTCGAATTTGTACGAAGGACAGATGATTACCGACGAACCTCTTCCTGGAATAAGATGGCACACATAGTCAATATCCTGTCGAAGAAGCAGTGGCAAATCGCATGGTACAGTAATACTGGTCCCGATATTCGCTTGGTACAGATATCGATCTGCGCATCTTATTGCGCTGTTGACGCCCTTGTCTTCAGACTGTAGTAAACACTCAAGCCCAAGATTTTCGGTTATTTCCTTAGCTGAAGGATCGCTGGTCACAACAACGATTTTTGTCAGTTCACGGCAAAGCAGAAGAGTATTCAGAATGTCTTGTAATAAGGTGCGTGATAATTCTATACGTTCTTCACCTTCCAAAAGTGAGGAGAGCCTTGATTTAGATTGATCGAATTTTTTTACTGGGACGACTGCGCATACATCCATGCCAATCTCAGACTTCCTGTATAGATGACACAAATGAAGCAAGCCTACGCTCTTGGTTTGATCTCTTCATGGCTATATCCTCGGCGTAAACATTCATGCCTAGCTTCTTAATATCATTTTCATATGATATGTCCGTTTTAGAAATCACAAACGAACCTATAATGTCTGAATAATACTTGGCTACTCCCAGAGGAGAGACGTCTAGTTTCATGGCACTCATGTACTTGCCGGCCGGGCCACTAAATGCTTTCTTGCCAATAATGGGGGAGATCGCAATTACCTTTCTCTTTACCTTTGTAAGTTCGTTCTTCAGTCCTGGGACAGCAAGTGAGGGCCCAATACTACTTATGGGGTTCGCTGGAGCTATAATGATCCTCTCCGATTCGCGTACTAGTCTTAAGACTCTTGCAGACAATTTTGATTTCTTAGCTCCCTTATATTTAACTCCAAATACTTCGGGGGCCGCTCTATATTTTATCCAGAATTCTTGGATATTCATTTCGCCGTTGCTGGTGACAATGCGTGTTTCCATATGGTCATTCGAGACAGGAACCAACTTGGTACCCAACTTATAGATTGAACTAAAGTAGTCAGTTACTTCGGTCAAGCTCATGCCTTTTCGGATTAATTCTGTTCTAAGCACATGAGTAGCCAAGTCTCGATCGCCAATCCGAAACCAATTTTCGTATCCCATTTTACCTATTTGATCCATGAAATTAAATGAATCGCGTTTTATTCCCCACCCCCGTACAGTGTCGAGCTGTCCTGATAATCCATAAAATATGGTATCAACATCAGGACAAATGTACAGTCCATATTTCCAGATATTATCACCTACGTTTAAAATAACAGCAACAGACTTGTTGATCTGAGTGAATCCTCTAATCATTTTTATAGAACCTGTGCCACCAGATAGAATAGTTATCATTATACAGAACTTTGACTGAATATTCGGAATGTAAAATTTTCGTTGCTAGATTTGGTGATTAGATTGTTTCCAGTTTTATTCCAGATCCTCCAAATTTCTATCAAATTGTGCTGATTTCTTATCATGATCCATTATGTAAAGAATACTTGCTTCAAAAAAGAATATAAGCAAGAATACGATGATTTCTGGTGTGCGGGTTCTGATTCTTATTCTTTCCCTTGGTCTTGCGTCCTGTCTACTCTTAAATCAGTTGCCAAATACTTATGGTGTTCAGCTAACTTCATCGATGGTACCCACCACTGATCTGGGAGATACTGCCTGGAGTGCAATTAGGTTCATAACAATAGAGTATCCTCCAAATAGTGCACTATCGCAGGAGTTTAACGGGGTGTCTGAAACTGTCCGTTTCACTATGGAGGCAGATGAGGACGGAATGCCTCAACTTATTCAGGCTTTTAACAATGCAATGGCATCTCAGAAAAGCAGTCCTGTCCGAATTAATAATGCAACTTTGACATATACAGGTCAATTAAGAGGGACTGAAAATCAACTGTCACTTTCATACAACATCCAGCTGAATCCCAGTTTTATGTCAAACATAGTACTTTCTAGTGAGAATCAGACTGCAGATGTTATAGATTTAGACTGGAGGTCAATAAGTGTTACGGATCCGTTAACTCTTACTACTCCTTACGGCGATATGGATGTCAATTATCCTATTGGAGTGTTTCAGGCAAATCATTCGGAGGTAGCCGATCAAATAACAAATAGCGAAGCTTCGCAGTTGATGACGGATCCTCTCTTCAACTTTCAGGATGTTGGAAGGCCTATGGATACATGGCACTTCTTGTTTGATCCGACAGGAAGTCAAGCTGGTGCTGTAGGGTTTGAAGAAATAGGTGGTGCAAGAGTAGTATCCATATATTCATTGGGAGAAAGTAGCTTCAGGGAGGGAACATTTACAGAAACAGAGAAGGAGGCAAGCGCTACAGTCGGTGGTGCGCCAATAAAAGTCTCTGCTACAACCCCGCCTCCATCGGCCCAAATTACTATTGCTGGGTTCTCCACTATCAGGCAGACTGGTGATCACGAATTCGCCGTCGTAACCCAAGAAGCACCAGCAGGGACCACTACCGCTACTGGAGGTTTTCCGATCCAAGTCCTTCTAGTATTAGGCGGGATGATGGGTGCAGTTGCTGTTTTCGTTCTATTAAAAACGAGGAAATAGAAATATCCAGGATTATGGGATCAAGATTAAGTATTAAGGGTAAGGTTTGCTTATAGCCTTCTCCTCTTACAGATGATTGATGGCAACAAAATAGGCTCGTTCATATGGTCATTTCTAGGCCTTCATTTTGAAAAGTTGTGATACGAAGGCCACTCGCATGAATCTTTTCGATGTTCGTTCCTCAAGTACTGTCCAGCATCAGCTATGGTCTTTATCACTATTCTCTTATCATCGTGATAGATATTTTTCTCAATTGGTACTATGGTTATTCCTACGCCAATAGCGATTCGATTTTCGTTAAGTATGATAAGTATGGTATTATTTCTACCAAGGTTTCCATAGTTCATAAGAGAACCTTGCATTACATCTCGGCCATACAAAACCAACGCTTCAGCTGTTTGATTCACCATAGCAAATGGAAAGTCGACTCCCTCTCTGGCAATTAGATCTGCTCCCGCTATTGATGGGAGAAAACTCCTTCGTCTTAGATGACCGATCAACATCCCGGTGTGAGATAAAGACATTCTCTTTGATATTACTACGATGTTCTCTCTTGTCGATAAGTACACTTCCATAAACTTATAGCCGCGAAATTGTTTTTCCTTAAGTAATATTTCCTTGTCGAGAACATAATCGAAGATTCCCCAATGATTGAAGCTTCTGCGTAAGACAGTAAGCTCCTGATGAGTTGGTTCTCTATACGGTATCAAGTTTGCGTTTGCGTTTGTGTGCTGGTATTTAATAGTCCATCAATTCACCCTTATCTTCGCGATAAAAAAACCAACTGTATTATGCAGATGTGGATATAATCTGGCTGTATGGCTGAGGCTTGAATGAAACCTTCGATCGCCAAAATGTGTCAATCCCGGAAGTCCTCGCCGAACGGGTTCGACAGCAATCGAGTCACCTGAGATCTCCAACAATTCGTCTACAACTACTTCATTTTCCTCAGGCGCAAAGGAGCAGGTAGAGTATATGATGAGGCCTCCCGGCTTGACAACCTTAGATGCTTCCAAAAGCATCTCAAGCTGGAGTCGGCTTGATTTTTCAATAGAAGAAGGATGGCGACTAGTTTTCCGTGTTCTATCCTTAGAAATAATGCCTTCACCCGTGCAAGGGGCATCAAGCAGAACTCGGTCGAATTTCGTCTTTAGGCAACGCGCAGACCTAGCATCGATATTGTAGATAGCAGTATTAAGAACTCCACATCTTGACAAATTGAAGATTATCGATGGAATGCGTCTGCGGCTATTCTCAATAGCCAATATCGCCCCTGAGTTGCACATTTTCTGAGCCATGAACGATGTCTTGCCTCCCGGTGCGCTCGCCATATCCATGTTCAGTTGATTAAGTGAAACGTCGAGCTCCTCCACGGCAATACAGGAGCTGAGATCCTGAATGTAATACAATCCAGCCAGGTATTCAGTGGTGGCTCCAATCGGTAAGGGACTGTTAACCACTTTATATACTTCGTCTAACTCTGTCCCATCCACCTCAATATTCTTAGCCGAAAATATACTCAGAAGGGAATCTGGGTCAATCTTTAAAGTGTTAGTTCGTATGTATGTGCTTGAAGCAGACTCCATTGTAGCCAAGCATCTCTCCACATCAGGCATATATTCTACGAAGCGGCTGACCATCCATTCAGAGTAGCCAAAAGTGTATGCTAATTCTCGTGAAGTGGTCGTCTCAGGAAAAATTACAGTTCTCAACTAACCAGGTTATCAACTATTTGGCCTATCCCGTATTAATTGGTACCTAATCATATTCTAGAGAAATGGTGTCCTGGCAATAACCCTCCTTCTGTTTTAAGTGGGATTCCGCTTAGCGGCCTACCTTAGCTGCTGCAGGATCCTATGCTGAGTTTGGCCTTGCTCCACTCGGGGCGGCAGTTTCATTCCAGTTGAGGACACTCAGGCTATTCACCATCACAGCTTTATTACTAGTCCAGGCTGGATATCTTTTCTGTTCCGGAGCCGACCGTCTCCGATCGATCATCTCTGATCCGAGTGCCTGCATAGAGGGAGGAGTTTCCTCTCTTTCGAGTAGCCCACACACCAGCTCACCACTTCTCAGCCCATGATTATCACAACCATAATTTAAGTTCCCCCCTCAAAATACTGTTGTTGGATATCATAAATTTCATTTTCATTGTTTGCTCTGGAGTACGCTTCCAGAATATCTTTATTTAGTTCATAAAAGGTGTGTCCCCACTTGAATTTGTCAAGGATAGCAAATGCTTCTGAATTGTATCCCATTATCAGTAGTGCTCCTGAGAGGGCCTCGACACTCGAAAGTTTCCCCAACTTAGCGTAGTTGGTCGGATTACCAGCCAATAATGGGGGTAATCTGCGTAACAAGGGATAAGACCACCATTTCCGGTTCTGAAGAGCAGTCTTGGATCTTTCCCACGAACAATCGATAACGCACAGGGCGGAGGAGAGGCCGCGATCGCTTCTGGTCATCCAGACTCGAGAAAACGGGTTTAAGATTAGAGTGTTATGCCGTGGGCGAACGATCGTCCTCAAAAGGTGAAATCTAGCCAGTTTCGTAGCCGTACATTTTGATGGATCGTCTTGCTTCAGAAGAATGGCAAACAGCTTCATGGAACAACTTATGCACAAATGTTAACGTTTTGGTATTTTAATTCTTGCTATGGTTCCAAATTCCAAAAAAGAGGGAAGAATTAGTCGACTACAAAACTCTTCGCAGTCAGCTGCTATCTAATTTATTCCTAATCTGGTCTTAACTAAATCTCTGATATCCTCTACGTCCAAGATTCCAGCATTCAGTGGAAGCTGCATTTGGTGTTGGTCTCCAATGCCAGATGGTTGTTGTTGTTGTTGCTGAGTAGGTAGTTGTTGACCGCTCTGTGGCTGAGTTTGACCTAAGGGCTGCATCTGTTGTTGTTCATCCTGTGGTTGAGGCTGGCTTAATGGCTGCATCTGATTGTCTACTGCAGGATACGACTCTTGTTGCTGAGTTGGATATGATTGTTGTTGACCGCCCTGTGGCTCAGTTTGAGAGAATGGCTGCATCTGTTGTTGGTCTCCTGCCTGTGGCTCAGTTTGAGAGAAAGGCCACATTGGTTGTTGGTCTCCAGGCTGTTGCATTGCGAATGGCATGTTTTCAAATCCTGGCATGTTTGTACCAGGTGATGTTGGAGCGCTCTGAGTAAATTGTGGGTCCAATGCACCTAGATCATGAGTCGGATTAGGACCGAAAACTTGGCCATAACAATCGACTACATCATCTTGCGTCAAAACGTTGTCGTCCGAGGATAGATCCGAAACACATGTCTCATATTCTCCCAGATACTTTTTAGGGAAGCCGTCGCTACTTGAGTCAGAACTATCATTATCATTATCTTTTTCATCGTCATCTTTGCTACCATCGTCATTGCTGCTTTTGTCATCGCTCTTGTCACTACTCTTGTCGGGTTCTGCGGCTTGGATGCCACCATCATTGCTATCGCTATCACTAGTGGTTGCTAGTACGCTTGATGGTATCGAAGTACCTAATACCATCATCAATGCTGCAGCTATGACTGCTATCGTTAGCATTTCTTTGTTGTCAGACATCGAAGGATTTCCTTTTACATATTTATTAAGCGGTAGGACGAAGATTATCATAACTATACATTCAGAAATTGCTTATTCAGAATCTTATTACCTTAATGTAAGGAAGATTTACATAGGTTGGATAACAGAAATTCATTGCTAGAATTTTTCTATTACTCTACGCGAAAGATTAGATGCAATCTGTAGCTCCTCGAAGTAACTCTCTACATCCATCTCCCGGATCTCGCCCGCGTCTATATCTATGATATAGATCATGTGCAACCTTCCATTAAGAATATCTTCAACTTCTATGGGAGGATCCTTGTAATAGTTGTCACACACGAGCTTCAGTTTCTGAATCTCTTCGGCTCTTCTTGCTCTCACTGGGAATCTAAAAAGGTGGGGGATCGGCAGAATACTAACAGGAGTTGTGGCAAGGACAAATTTGCTAGCATGCTTACTGTACCGGGAGATCTTGCTGGCGATTCTTGCTACATAATATGAAGTCGGGTCCAGAGCATGTTCGGGGGGTGTGAAACCCGTTTCAATTTCAACGATCGCTTCCCCGTCACCTTTGGTTGCAAAAACATCGCAGACCAAAATGTCGGTTAACCTTCTCTCCACGTCAACGCTGTATCCGAACTCTATCAGATGTTTTGCGCAGACTAGCTCCATAACAGAGTGATTTATTTTTACCAAGTTGCGTTTGTAGAGATCGACAAGGCGATTTTTAACAAAATCGAGTCTATCAATTACCTCTGCCGACGAATCCTTTGTCATACGCTCTGAAATGGAGCAGACATCAGCAGTAAATCTGAATAAGTCCAATCACTTACAGTCTGGTTTTAAAGAATCATGCTCTTAAATTGCTTTCAATTCAAGGCAAGACTAAAAACCCCCTTCGAAGAATGTGATAGTAAGAAATGGAAAAGATCGCAAACGTCACAGTTTTAGGATCTGGGACCATGGGACACGGAATAGCTCAGATTGCTGCAATGGCGGGATTCAACGTTCACTTGAGAGATGTCGAGCAGAGATTTCTGGATAGTGCAATGGATAAGATCAGATGGTCTCTGGATAAGTTGGTTGAAAAGAACAAGATGACCAAAGAGTCTTTTGAACAAACACTCTCTAGATTAGTACCTGTGATTGACTTGAAGACAGGCTTGAAAGATGCGGACCTGGTTGTCGAGGCAGTACCTGAAGACCTTTCCTTAAAGAGAAGGGTATACAAAGAAGTGAGCTCCTATGCTGACCCTAAGACTCTCTTTGCATCCAATACGAGCACTCTACCAATAAGTGAGATGGCTGATCTAACAGATCGTCCTGAGTCGTTTATAGGGTTGCATTTCTTTAACCCCCCTCAGCTAATGAAGTTGGTGGAGGTAATCCAAGGTCACAAGACCGGACAAAGTACGGTCGAAAGAATAATGGCCTTTGTGGAAGACTTGGGAAAGACGCCAGTGCTAGTGCAAAAGGATGTGGCCGGATTCATTGTAAACAGGATCTTTATACCACTAGTTCATGAAGCCGTCTATTGTAAGGATAGGGACGGCGTAACATACGAAGAAATTGATGCTGCAATGAAATCTAGATTGGGCTTTCCAATGGGGATATTTGAACTCGCAGATTATACCGGATTAGATGTCATTAATAAGGCAAGTCAAGAAATGCGTTTAAGGGATGAGAAGGTTATCCGTCCACATCCCTTAATTGAAAAATTGTTCGAAGAGAAGAAGCTGGGACAAAAAACTGGTCAAGGATTCTATACCTATTCTTCAAATAAATATGAGCGCAAAGATCTTGTTCAAGCTGACTCTAAAGCATTTGATCCTATTGTAATGCTAGCGGTCGCTTCGAACAATGCTGGTTGGCTACTCACTAACGGCGTCTGCTCTCGACCCGACTTGGAAAAGGCTCTGCGACTTGGCATGGGTCTTAAAAAGGAACTCCTAGCCACTGCACAAGAATTCGGGATAAAACAGGTTATTGACAAATTAAATGAAATGTCCGAAAAGTATGGCAATTTTTATACGCCTGACCCATACCTCTACAAACTGTAACACATACGAAGAAGTGATCTCAGGTGCAACAATAGGCTATGGAAGCAAGTAGGGGGACTGCTTTCAATCTAAATGCTTTTTATAGCGCTCAGAATAGCCTGCACCGCAGTCTCGGCATCGGGCACTGACTCGATCAGTACTCTTTTCCTTTCATCGAGATATTTGCCTGCGTAAATTTTAGAGACTCCTCCGCTGGATGAGATCGCGACGATTTTCTTTTTAATCATATAGCCCACAGACATCTCGATAAGTGTTCCAATTCCTCCGCCGACAGCGATTATCCCATCAGAAGATGAGGCTACGATGAAATCTCGAGCAAACCCTATGCCACTACAAATCACAACATCACAGAATTGGTTCGCAAAACTGAAGCTATCTTGCGGAATTATGCCGACCGTATTGCCATTCATTTCCTTAGCGCCTCTACAAGCGGCTTCCATCACCCCTCCAAGACCTCCGCAAATCAGGACTGATCCGGAGAGTGCGATTTCCTTGCCGACGCTATATGCTATTCCTTTGGCGGCCTCGGTGCAACGATCATCATTATAACCAATAACACCAATCTGAACTTTCCGCACAACTTTCCTAAGAATGGCCCGATCATCATATACATTGCGGTTCTGGTTTGTGGAATGACCTTTGCGGCTGCAGGAAGACAGTTACATATAGCTCGGGATAGTAGCAATGGGCCTTCTGAAGTTAAAATAATATATGGCCCGCGTATCGGCATGCAGTATGAGTCATCGTGTTCTTGACATCTCCTTAGCAAATGAGGGAAGGAGAAAAATTCAATGGGCATCGTCCCATATGCCTGTATTACAATCTTTGACCAGGCAACATGAAAAAAACCAACCC
>DASQQK010000160.1:0-6451 GCA_035643435.1 Nitrososphaeraceae archaeon
AGAAGATGCATTCGCAGGAAAGAAGAGAGAGTACAATCAAGCAACATCACAGGCCAACGCCTGTGGAAATGATTTCATGCCAATAAATGTTGGATGTCAGAATACTGACTCTCAGATCCAAGGCGACGAGAATGGAGTAGCACAAACAGCACAGCAGACATTCTCCGAAGTTGAACTAGATAACGGAGAAGAATAAAGCGTCCACAACATCCCTTTTTTTTGTTATTATGTAGATTTTTTGTATAGTGCAAATATACGATTTCTGTATTCTATTGTTTTTTCTTAACTGACATATGCAGTCAATGATAGATTACATATTGTATGCGTGAGAAGGTTAGAGTATCTGCTGTTACATTAGTAGTAGTAGTAGTAGTATCCGTCTTCTTAGGTGCAGTATCAAATAAGGGCGTATATGCTGCTGATTATGAAAGAAGCTAAATCTCTAGGTTTGCCACAAGCACCCGAGCATTGCATTGTGGACAGTTCGTATAAAACTTGTCTTCGCCAGTTATACTGAAATACTCTCTTACAATTATTGCATCATAATTCTACCATACTCTATGTTTAACCATCAATATATTTCAGTCAATTGGATAGAATGGTATGCATGTAGATAGCAGTGAGCATATTGGCGCAGAGTGTATTCACATCCACTTAATAAAAGAATCAAGAATAATTCCTATGAGCATAGAACTGAGAAATATTTACAACTCTGACGGTCATTTGTAGTGGATGTCCTATATGGTCATTATACGGAGATGAGTATAAAATAGTTAATTATTATAATGATTGTGTTTGACGTTGAGTGTGCAATGTGATTTAATCTAGCAAGAATCTGATGCTAGCATGCTGATGGTTTGAATTCGATTCGAACGTGAAATGTCTACCATAGGGCATTATTGGGTAACGACAATACCAAATATTTGAAATGGGAAACTCTACGAAAATGGCGTTTAGCCTTGTTAAAGCTGTAACCATGGCCCTGCTAAAATGTGGAGTGGGCGGTTTGATCACCAAATAAGTCGCCGATATCTATTTTTTTGTGCGAATAAAACATCACATATTATCGAAGGTTAGCCTAATCCAACGTCTGACCTCATGATAGTAACAAATCTAGATAGATTACCAGCAGAAATGCTTGCCAATTGGAAAGGTAATAGAATCATAGTGTAGTTATTTCTATGATAATTCATCTCATTCGTTAGTCTAAACTTTTTATTAATCGAATGTATTAATATACGTAATAGAAGGTCACAGATTGAAAACTAATACAAAATCTGGTGCTAATAAGAAGAAGAAAGATTCCATAGACAAAAAACCTCAGAAGAGGTCTAGGATTACTGCTTCTAGACAAGGGACTGGCAGCAGAAGTACAAACCAATCGGAGAGGTATGTTTCTGAATATAGTGGGTTGGAACGGACATACGATGAATACGACAGATATGAAGATATCTTTGATGCTAACGCAAGTGAATATTTAGTAAATCAGGACGCGAGCATTATACTATCAGAAATAACAATAACAGATACTCAGGGGAGAAACAGGACTCTAGCTAGAGCGCAACAGAGATAATGTGTTCTATTCTAAAGCCGTCATCTCTTATTATTTCCACTTTTTTTGGTAAGCCTTGATATCCTAGTTCGTCGGCGTTTATTCCTTGCATGAATATCATGTTTGGGCCATCTTCTTCAAGTACATCGGTTGAAATCCTGGGCACGTCTCACTCCAGAGCTAGAAATATTTTTGCGTGGCATATCTTGTATGCTGGTATCACAATACGTCATGCATTCATTGCACCTCCATGCGGTATTGCCAAATCCTTGTACCAAATGGTCTAACTTGGACCTGCATGAAGCGCAAAAGTATTCTATCTCCTACTTGTTTTCTAGGTCCTCTTCTGCAAATATTTGAATAGCTGGGCCAGCTGCTCCTCTGTCATTTTTGAGAAGGTAGTTCTAGTCCTTTAATGAAAGACCTGATTTACTTGAGTATCATTATTTCTGATTTTGGTCCAGAAAAAAAGCGAATAAACGTTGTCATGTTAGTGCTCTTCTAAGCTAATAAAACCGGAATATCATTTCCTTATCCTGGTGGTGTTGATCTAGATCTGCTTGGTGAATTAAATACACTAGTAGTCATAGCAACACCTTCTGCTAGAGCAGCGGTTGTAACGCGGTTTACAGCGGCACTCTTTGTGTTTATCGCAGCGTCCCTTCCTAGCGCAAGAATCACATCATTCTCTTGGGACGAACATAACCATATAAAGTAACTATGTGGTATGTAACAAAATTACTGACATTGGGACAAGTCTTGAGTGATATGTGTTATTTCTCGGCGCCGAAAAAGGTTATATGCACTGCCCTATCTAGCGATATCGAATAGCATGAAAAGCGGTAGAGGAACAGAACAAAGCATTAGTAACTGCATTCTTTAACGATGTATACTGCTGCTGAACTAAACATTGCTGAAGAGAGTATCGTACAACAATTTATGTTTGTCGTGTCTTGAGAGAGCAGTATTTTGTGCATGACATATTATAATATATACCATGTAATTTGCTCCTGTTTGTGTACAACAGACCCACGCACCCCTTGTCAATCCTATCTAGATAATCTATTATTTCATTTGGGTCGGTACTCCTCGATTTGCGAGAACTATCATAACAGGACGCTGTAAAATCGATGGCTAACATCGTCAGAAGTATATGAACCTACATAGTAGGACGGCCCTCTGACAACTCCACGTTGATATAACACCAACTATAGCCCGTCGTTCCCAACAAGCAATTCGATCTAATCATGATATTTCTTCACTCAGTCTACTACTACTAATCGTTCCACCATCACTATTGCTATCAATAGTTCCGTTTGTCGTGAGTTTGAGTAATGAACCAAATGTCAGGCCATTATCATTACTAATCCTCATGACTGGTTCATTGCTTGTTTCATTTGCTCTTTCCCACCACGTAACTATTACAGTTTTGTCTGCTACTGTCTCTATCTCTGGATTTATCGAATCTGTATCACTGGTATTGCTCAAATTTATTTTGTCGCCGAAGGTCGCACCACCATCATTTGAGGCTCTGAAAATCACATCACTGTTTGTATTATGAGTGCTCCTATCTGTGAACCACACTATATACACATTATCTCCAGCTGACTCAATAGGTGCTAGATGGAGCTCGGCGACGAGCTCTGCTTTTGAGGGTGTGCGTACCTGCTGATCTGTTTCCGACGCCTCCCTATCTCTGGACGACTCAATAGGTGCTCTTAGCGAATCCACGCGATCAACATCGGTAGTTGCCAACGCAGTCTCCCCTTGTTGTAACATTTGCAAAACTGCGAAAGCTGTCATCAGTAGTGCCGCTGATAAAAGAGTAAAAGATGCGTCCATTAATTTACAATTACTAGAGCAAGGTCTATAAAAATGGATATCTCACCTGATATGAGTTTTTTAAAGTAGCATCAAGATATAGACGGTTCACCGTTGCGGATTGAATTCTCGAAGATAGCTTCTACCCGCAGGGGTTACAATTAATTTATCAAGCGAGTTTATTGCAATGAAATATATTTGTTCTAATCCAAGTCTCGACTAGCTTTTTATCATCGGCGAGTCTTTCTGCGATCTTTTCCCAAGAATATTTGGTATAGTATTCTTAGTAGGAGCAGTCGCATATATCATGACCGTAACTACAGTACCTTTACAGAACGCTATGGCTAGCGTCTTGGCTGGCTTTGATATTGATACTGACAACGTCTATACATCAGATGCAGATATAGATGTAGCTGTGGCAGAAGAAGCCGGCAATGTTGCAACAATGGTAACCAATCAGACGGTAGCTAACGGAAATACAACTGACATACAATTCCTGTTTATTCAAAGAGCTCAATCTGGTTTACTATCTGAAATTAATGCTACGGCCTACACACTTGAGTTAGACAATGTATCAGATAGCACTATTATGTTTTCGGACAGACCTGATAGGATTGTAGAAACTGTGAGTACTGCTGATTTCATTGGTAACTGGACTACTGGGACTAATAGCTTTGCAGCAGATGCACCATATGATGCTTTAATAGTAGAAAATACTCAGACGGGTAACCTGGAAACCTCTGTCATAGAGTCTTTCGATCCTGCCTATGATATGAATACAAATACTTTGACATATATGATTATGACGGAGAATGCAACAGTCTATATTGGTGGCAGATATTAAACTCTCTCTACCTCATTCCCCTGCTTGAACCCCCCAGCCCTTCGCCGGTTCAAGCATCAATCAGTATTACTAAAATTGGCTGTCTCTCCTTGCCGACGTGTTCATACAGATCCATTGATAGAGTATTCGGTCGATCAATTCAAATTAAGATAGTAACATGATGGAATATACATATATACATAGTGTCATCTTATACGATATTTTATAAAATTGGGTTGATTCTTAATAGGTATAACCTCAGGGTTTAATTTTGGAGTTAAATGACTTCTTTTAGTGGGTAGATCTCTTACATTGTTACGTTTTTCTATAGCTTCTAATCTATAGTGGCATGAATAACAATAATTACACCTAAGACATACCTGTAGCGACCGTTTATTGCAGTCTATACAATGTCTATATCGACCAGATAGAGTTGATTCTGATAAATACTCATGAATCACTTTACATTAGTTATGAACGAAACAATATATTATATTTGAAACACCTATCAGAGAGGGAGTCTATGCTAACGGTGGATCACAATGTTGGAGTGGTGTCAAGTTCTGTTAACTTCTAAGGTTTTGATCGGTTAATTGAAAATCAGTTGATGGATTTAGTGACTTTCGTGAGTGGATGCTGATACATTAGTTCATATTATCATGCAACCCACTAAGCGTGACTTTAATGAGTTACGGACAGTACGGTAGAGGCTATTCTAGGACCCTGTGCCCTTTTGACAGTACCCTGTTAAACTTGCCATCTGCAAAAACCGGCGCGTCTGTACCCCATCTCCATTTCTCTATAGGACGTATCCCTAATGTGGTGATGTTCCGGATGACCAGTTTGATCCACCTTACCTAGTAACTACATCAGCATCACCATAGAGCCTAATCCCTAGCGGATCCCTGGGATCTACAGACTTTAAATCATCTAACCAACTGCAGCGTTTCGGTTCTTTAGAACATTTTTATATTTTGTGGATTTGAGATAATTCATACCGCTTACATAACGAAATTCACCATCGAAATCAAAACCAACTGGCACAACATCAGGTTGGACTGCCCTATTCCCTCTTCTGAGGATATTGATGCTGTAGCAGTTCTTGTGATATGCTGGTTTTAAGATAATCTTTTTCATTTTGAGAGAAAATCGTATCAGACATTCTCTATAGATAGATAGAGATAATGCAAAATAAAGATGTCTATCTAGGCAGGTTAGATCTATTCGAACGTCCCAATATGATAGTGTAGCAAACAAATTGTCCTGTATTACAGTAAATAGTAACAGGAATATTCACAATTCATGGTTATCGACTGATTGTATGGCTAATGATAAAGAAGAAACCATTCCTGATAATCAACACATGATGCTATGCATCATGAAACCATCTGAGTATCAAATAATCAGATGCTCTCCAATTGCTCTAATGAATGGTGTAAAATGATTCTGGGAAATAACTATCTTATAGTATATTGAATAGATCTGTTCAAAATTCTTTACTCTTGTACGATTCCGAGCACAGTCTTACATTGCTTACATGAAACCAAATAACAGGTAGCATTGGGAAGCTTTAATTCTTCTGTGTCACAACCACCAGATTTAATATCTACTCCGCATTTTGTACAGTTCGCCATTCTATGTATTAGTCAAGAATGCAATATCAATCTTTTTGTGTGTGATTTGAGATGTTCTCTAACATGCCAACTCGCCTTTTAATGCAGTTCCTAGCTGTCGTGAGAATTGAGAGAATTAGTGTTTATTTTAGACCAGCGAAGGTTATCTTAGAAAGCTGCTATCTGCGGAATTAAGGATACGACCAAAATCCGTATTAGTTATCTGCAAAGACAAGAACTGAATAAAGAACGCAAACGGCTTATGGATCATCAGCTGCAGGAAGCATCAGAAATAGAAGGGTAGAACCGTATAGTTGAATCTTTCACATTTCAACCGGAGACAGAAAAAGCAGAAATTGGTACTAATAACAACTAGAATTATGGAACATTACCCTCATCAGCTGAGAATTGCAAGAAGAGAACAGAAGTGCGATGATTAACTGAGCCATTTATTGCAAGAGCCAGCCTGTAATGTACTAAGTGAAAATATCCCTGTAGTTACTCAGATCGATCCTGTTGAAAAGATCATCCCTTAGATTCAGTTAGACAAAGATGCTGATATATAGACACCCCGCCATTAATTGTATATATGACTAAAATATACTGTCCTAAACCTATGCCTCGCCAGGGAGTGGAATATCC
>DASQQK010000161.1:0-6365 GCA_035643435.1 Nitrososphaeraceae archaeon
AGAACATGATTGTATTTGGTGTATGGCCTGCGTATCTGTCTGTCCACCCCAAGCGATTAAAGTAGATCAAGCTAATCTAGAATATCATGAAAGAGCATCAGGTACATTCAACGAAGAATTAGCTAAAGGCAGCGCGCCCCCACCACATGCACACTAGAAAGCTAAGCACGTTGTGCTTAAGTCTATTTCCTACTGCATGTCCTTCAATCTTTGTGTCTTTAGAAGAGGAGTAAAGCAACGGTATTAGATGTAAACAGCATTAGGTGGATGACCTCTATGACAGCCAGTTATTCGACACAGCAGCAATGTGACTAAAATCCTTTTATACCATATATTCGAAAAGGGCGGCTGCAGTACACAACAGAAGTACTGCTGCTATACACAAACCAGATTCGGAAGAATAGGTGAGAATCCATTAAGGTAGGCGACCGTTCCTGTATACTCTGGTAAAAGTGGCCAATAAGCTTCATTATGGTCGCCCTACCTTACCTCTATCATAAGGCTATTAATCTGAAAACGCGTTATATGAAAGTACCTTACAAAAAGGAGGTAGGCGGCCACTTCGTAGCATCCTCAGAACCAATCACGTATTGGCCGTCTACCTTTTTCTCAGACTACAACCATTTAATAGTTTGAATAACAAATTTTGATGCCTCAAACAAAGGATATGTAGACGGCGGCTCAGGCTAATTAGGATCCATCAATCCTTGGCCGTCTACCTTATTAATTGCATACGATTTTCATCTAGAGAACGGCGGCAGAAAATAGTCAAGTACAAAAAGGACAAATAATTGAATTACTTAAAGAATAGATACCAAGAAACAATGGACAGGGGAGGCAGGCAGTCAAGTTCATACATTAATGCACTCTCTTCCTAACAACCGCTACTACATGGCTGCCTCCTCTTTTATATGGTAGTAGGAATATATAGCTTAGAAAGACTTACTAGTTAGAGAGTAACCAAGTCCTGAGCGTGGAAGTGATAAAATATCACTAGTGACGTTCATAAGAGAGGAAGGGAGTATTATTATAATAATGATTAAGGTGATACTAATAGCTGCTATAGTTATCATAATAGGTGCAGGTGCATTTTATCTGGCTTCTCCATTATTTATTTCATCTGAGATCGATGAACCATTGCCTGAAGGAGCGGAATTGTCGACATTACCATCATCTGCATCAGAGCCTTTCCGTGAGTTTGTCGCTATGAGCGAAGAAGAAAGAATTGAGGCGGGTAACCAGATGAGCGAAGAGGAAAAGAATCAGATCATGATGGAATTTTCCAGAATGAATAGCAGTAGCATCAATGAATCAATGGAAGAGCTACAGATATCTGAAGGGGGAAATGTTACTAGGGGAACCCTATTAACTGGATCATTTATCGGAGCGGGGGATGGAATACATAATGCCCAAGGAAACGCAAAAGTTATTCCTATTGAGGGTGGAGGTAACGTTCTTAGACTTGAGGATTTGATGGTTACAAATGGACCCGATCTGTATGTATATCTTTCAACAGATAAAAGCGCGTCCGACTTTGTAAATTTGGGCAGATTGAAGGCTAATATTGGGAATCAAAACTATCCGATTCCTGCCGGAACAGACATGACAAAATATGATACAATCTTGATTTGGTGTAGAGCATTTTCTGTTCTTTTTGGCAGTGCTGGGTTAGAGGCAACAGCATAGACGTAGTACTTAAATTGTATGTTTGATAATGCATTAGACGGTTGAAATATATATTCACGGATCAATCTGCGAACAAAAGTTGTGTTTAGAACTAGAACTATAATGACAAAACATTTAGCACAATAAAAGACAGTCGCAATGATCGAAGATTTACAAAATGTTAAACATCAAACAAAAACAATGTGGGCTTCAGGATCTTATGGAGATGTATCATACTATCTTCTTCCAGCATCTTCTCACTTAGTTAATCTAATCTTCAGTCAGGCGAATCGGTACTTGATGTAGCGTGTGGGACCGGTATAACAGCTATAACAGCCAGAAAACAAAAAGCAAAGGTCACAGGTTTGGATTTAACCCCTGAACTCTTGGCTCGTGCAAGGGAGGATGCAGCTATGGCCAAGGCTAATGGTATAGAATGGAAAGAAGCGGAGGATCTTCCTTTTGATGATAATTCCTTCTACGTCGTACTTTCTAGCTTTGGACACATGTTTTCAAAATTCATATCACAATCTCCTGATGCACCACCTTCGCCACTACTTTGGGGTGATTCCTGATGTTGTCAAAGAACTTCATTTTGAGCGAGGTTTGTAAATGTCTCGACATTGAGTCTAAATCATTGTTGGCAATATATGATTTCTTTTGTGGGTCATATGATATGTGAAAACTAATTAGAGGTCTGCTTAACCAAGCTCTAGATAAATGCCGCGACAATTGGAAGTTTTAATATGGATGTCGTAGATTGCAGTACGAAATGCAAGGTCTTCAAAAATTGAAATGTACCAGTTGCAGTACAATGTTTATGTCAGAAATAGAAACAGCTGATAAATGTCCAACTTGTTCGGAGCAAAGTTATAGTCATCACGAACATGGTGGTATGGGTGGCGGTTGCGGCTGCGGCCACTAAATTTTTTTAGTTTGTTAAAGATCTGATATCATGTAAATAACATTAATAATTATCGGAGAGCTCGCTTTTATTGTCCGTGACAAACATGTCCAGTAAACAAAAGGCGTCGTGGAAGCTTGAGGGAGACTATTTTGAAGGGTGTAATTGTAAGTCGATTTGTCCCTGTATCTTCAAACTAGACCCGACTGAGGGTGATTGTTGGGTTACATGTGTGTGGCATATTCGAAAAGGTAACTATGAGGAGATAAGTCTAGATAACCTCAATGCTGCGGCAATGTTTAATTCGCCTGGAAATATGTTTACAGGACCAAAATGGAAGGCAGCGCTAAACATGATACAATGTACAATGTAACTTTACATTGGTATCGCATTTGATAGGAAATCATGATCAAAATCCAGCGTTGAGTCTGACTTTATGGCTGACAGCAATTAATTTGTTCATTGCTGGTCATACGATAGAAAATAATGTGGGAACAATGACTGCAATTGTACTCTATAAATATTTTAGGGCTCGACTATACAGAAATAGACTTAATAGACCACCAATTATATCGAATCATTAATCTGAATTTATAGTAATATCATTATTATTTAATTCATGTCGTACTAACTATGCATTTCCCATTCATGGTAGAACAAAGAGGATTAGTCAGTCATACACAGGTCTTTCTTTGCTCTATAGATGAATCTCATTCCCAACGAGGCTGGAATGAGGAGGAACGTGATCCCCACGGCGAGCTCGAGAGAATAAATCAATGTTCCTAATGAAATCATAAAAACCGCTGGGATTATGATAGTACGGAGGTACGTCAACCTCCTAATTTCCCTAGTAATATTCTTATCAGGAGGATATAGCTTGCCCTTTAGTGTATGAATCCATATGCCAAATAGCATAGATCCGGCGAAAATCTGAACTACGCAGTAAAATCCGTACGCATAGATATTTGTATCATATACGTTTGTTAATTTAAATGTGAATGGTATCATCGTTATAAACATGAGGAAAATGATGTTTAGCCAAACTGTTAAATCTGTAGTTTTTGCTATCATATTAAATACTGACTGATACGTAATCCAGTACAATGCGATAATCACAAAACTGATAATAAACAAGATAATATTCAATATTAGATCATCGATCTCACTCTCGTTGAAAGAGTTGTCTGGGCCTACTTGTGGAATCGCAAAATCGACGGCAAGCAACGTAATCGCGACTCCAAATACTGCATCAGTAAAAAATCTCAGATGAGATCTGTTTATCCCATATATATTTACCAATTACAATTAGCCTCCATCGACCTTGCTACTGCATTAACATATAAAAGATAGTCAACCTAAGTAATGATAATATTGGTCGTGATAGCATAAATCTAACATCTATACATAGCTTCCTATAGTCGATTTCGGTATCTAGCTCACCAATTAAACGGGAGTAGACTGAAGAAAAGCGTTTGGATATGCGTTATTTTTTTCACGTACTGGTCTAGCAGACAGCTAGGTCTAACAGAAAACATATCAGATAAAAGTTGGAGCCTGCTCTTGCTCAATTCAGATAAACACTATCCTCATTTCAGCTTCCAACAATGAATACCAGATATGTGTTCGTAATAGCAGCGATGGCAGTAATGCTCATTGCAGCAACAGATGGATGGATGGGCATACCTATTAGTATGTTCTGATAATCCAATGGGCATCGCTACAAGCGCACACAGGATGTATCTTGGACAAGAAGTAACGGTTGGATGTGCGACGGATAGACAAGCCGATTATCATCTAAACTGGGACTCGGTTGACAACGGCGCTACCCAGTTACGCTGTCATTTTAACCATCCATTTGGCCTTAATCAAGCTCAGAAAGCTATGGGAGCGGATTCAGTGTGGAAAATTAAGTGTTATCAACCATAACACACTTTCCCCTAGTATAATACAACACAAAACAGCAACTAAAATCAGCCTGTAGCAACAACAGTCCTAAATAGTAGAACTCCAGATAATACTATACGGAATGCAGGTACTCAACAAATACGAAAAAGAAGGCCTTGTAATCAAGATGCGTAAAGAGGATAGGACATTTCGGGATATTACCGTTTCTGCACACGTGTCGTTCGGGGATATTGCAAAAAATAATTAGAAAAATAGATGGCCCAACTAATGGTAGCAATGATAGTAACGATATAGACCTGAGCAAGAAATCAAAATCAACTCAGGCCACCATAACAGATTTTGGTATATGAAAAAACAAAAAAATAGCAATACTAATGCTAATACTAATATATTGTAACTTGCTAGCCATTTAGATGGTTAATTTATCAACATTCCTAATTATGTATATCGTAATGTTATCTATTTTTTCCTTCACGTATATGTTATCCATTACAGATCTTATGGCAATCAAAAACGCAACTCCTAAGAATATTTCATATACCAGACATATAGTTGAACTTCCATCGGAAATATCATGGATCACCGGAAAATTCTACGATAATGACATGAATGAAAATACTGGCTATAATTTTTCTGATACTAAACAGACATTGTTAGTGACTCAAACCAGTGATGGAAGTATTCACACATTGGATATGACTTCTAAGGATATACCACATTTTGTACAATCTATTACCGCTAATTCCAATATCAGTACATTTGAAGTAAATGCATCGGTCGATACTGGGGGGCCAATAATAATCGATTTGAACAATGATGGCAATGATGAGATTTTGTCAACTACTTCAAATGGTTCTTTGGCAATTATTGATTATCTCGATCGTGTAACTATGTTTCACAATAATACTAATTTATCTCCTCTAACACAGATAGTTCCGTACTTTGATACTCTAGAAGAGAAAAGCAAACTATTAGGAATATCTGAAAATGGTACATTACTGATGATTAATCCAAATAAAAGCAATAATAATAATCATAATAATAATCATAATAATAGTATTCGCAGTAACACCTTTAAATTTAGCTTTGAAGTTATTGAAACGAATTTTTCAAATCTATTGATTGATGATAGAATAGTTATAGCTAATATTGATAATAATAATCCAGGTAACGAAGTACTAATACTAACAGATCCTGTAAGCACTTATCCTCATGGTGCGCTTAGTGATACTCTCGAGCCCACCGAACTATTGATACTTGGATGGTGCCAGAAAGATAACAATAATAATATCAGAGCTTTATGTCTAAAAGAAATATTTGAACCTCCAGAGGGTATGACGGTTTTTGAAACTATCAAGCCCGTAATAATGCAATACTCAAATGGTACTAAACCCTCCAAACATATTGCTCTAGTAGCCAGTAATATCGATGTAGGAAGCGCAGCATATGTATATAATGATAAGTCATCTATCCAGTTTTCTTCAAAGCCTATTGGTCACGGATTTAGGTGGCTACTAATACTGGGATCTGTCAAGACTAACAATAACGAGTCCATGCTAGTTATAAACGAGACACCTCACCTATCTGGAATAGTGAAATTCATTGATATTACAAACAAAAGTAAAACAATGAAGACAGAGGGATTCTCTGTGCATGACTACGGATCTAGAAATATTGGAATGTATGCCATTGCAGACCTAGATAACGACGAACAAGATGATCTAATAATTCCTACACTGAATAAGAAGACCCTTGCAATAATATCTATATTTAATGATGATAGTACTCTTTATGTGGATGAAAATTTAGAACTTTTGGATAGGCTTTCGTCGAACGTAATCGCCATGGATATTAATTATGATGGCTACGAAGACATAATTGCTGGAGATAG
>DASQQK010000162.1:0-20766 GCA_035643435.1 Nitrososphaeraceae archaeon
GTGAATCAAGCTTCTGAATGTAGCAAGCTTCTCCTACATCGATATCTCACGTGGAGCAAGCTTACACCCCAATGAAATTGCATTCGAGATAACTTGCATGCAATGTAACCTCGACAATTACAGTGCCTACCACGTACGACAGATTCTCTATGATACTTCCAGCTTATCTACCATATACGGATGCACTGTACAGTAATAATCATATTCTCCGGCCGCAAGATTTGCAGTATCTACCTGTGCAGTAGCGCCTGCATCTATAATACTTGTGTCAAACTGACTCCCTGATTCAGGATCTTTCGAGTCGGTACCACTTGTGACTGTGTGAGGAGCAGTATCTTCATTCATTACCTCCACTGTATCTCCTGCAGAGACGGTTAATGGATCTGGATCATAGGATGGATTTCCTTGTACTGATGCTCCTTCTGGAATGGTGAGAGTCACCGAAGGCCCTGCCATGCTGCTGGTTTGGTTAGTCTGATTCCCTGAAGCAGCTGAAGGTGCTGCAGCTGGAACCGGAGGTGCTGCAGCTGGAGCAGCTGCTGTGGCAGGTGCAGCTGCCGAAGTTGACTCCGCAGAGGCAGGTTCAACAAACAGTTTACCTCTCATATTGTAATGAAGCAATCCGCAATATTCCCTGCACTGAATCAAATATTCTCCTGGAACATCAAACACATTCCAGAGGGTATTAATCCTACCTGGAACCGCATCCATCAAGATAACGAAATCAGGCACGTTGAAATCATGTATAACGTCTTGAGACGTTATTTCAAATTTATATGGAACATTCTGTTTAACATGCAGTTCCCCGACCTCTTTTGTTCCGTCCTCATGCTCAAAAGTCCAAAACCATTGCTGCCCAGTAACCTTTATGGTCTCCGCATCAGGCGGTGCGGCTTCAAGTTGGTGTTCTACGTTCCATGCGGAAGCACCCACCCAACAAAGAATCGCTATTACGGCGCCTATATAGATCCATTCTACTGTAGCATGGCCCAAATTTTCTAGACCTGCCTCCTTTCAGTTCGTGGTTGGTTTCTGGGATTGGATTCTCTAAAGCGCCAGTAGATGTAAATTATTGTACCCTGCACCAGTGCTCCAACCACAAATGCAGCTACCATACCTTGATAGAAAAGATCCCATATAGCCACTCTTCTTACAATAAGCTCCTGAGCTTCTTGTGCGAAAACATCAATGAAACTGCTACCGAAAATAGATAAATAACATATAACTGACAGGCATCCTATCATGGTCCAGGATATTGTTGATCTAGACACCATCTAAGATTCACTCGTTAGCTCAATAGTCCTGAACTTCTAATTTAAGGTTTCTAATATAGGTCATGGATCACAAATTCGAAGGGACTGATTATTGCTTGGAAGGGATCTTCTCACGCTATGCGATATGTTAGATGAGCGGGACATGCTTACATTATGCTTTTTGAAAAAAAGATGGCAAGCACACCACCCTACGATATCGGTCAGCTGAAAATTGTGAACGGCAACAGTACGCTACTGTGAGCATGCTATTCTTCTGAGTATCTGTTGATTCTCATCAAATTTACTGCTGAAAGTGAATAGATCTGGCATTCTTGTCTGAGTATAGTCAATGACGCGTTGCGTATGTGCCACCTGTAAAGAGACTTTGGATTGAGATCTAAGAGAATCGAAATCGCAGCTTTAATAGGATCTAGATGAGTTATTAAAAGGACATTCTCGTCCTCGCACTTGTGTCTAAGTTCCTCGAGCAGACTGTTTATACGGCTTTTTACCGATTCAAAAGACTCTACACCGTACCTGAGTAACGTAGGATCGTTTCCCGAATAAAATTTTAAGAAAAGATTTCCATATTTTTCGACTATCTCTTCATAGTTCATTCCGACCAGTTTTCCTAGCTCAATCTCATAGAGCCGTTCGTCAACCTCATAAGTGGTCCCCAATATTTCACATACTATTTTCGCAGTTTCGATTGTTCTGATTACTGGGCTAACAAGAACCCTTGTTATAGGTATTTCCTTTAAATAGATAGCCATGTCGGCAACCTGACGCTTTCCATATTCTGTGAGATGTACTTCAACATGCCTACCTACCAGAATCTTATTTACATTATTCTCCGCCTGTCCATGTCGCATCATAATCGTCAATGTCAAGCTAATTCTTCATGATTGTAGTCAATTATTGCCTATTAAAATGCATTGTCAACCCACAAACGAAGTGAGGAAAGTGGTCAGTTAGTAAATAGGTTCAGAAAATGTTTTCATACCCGATCCTCATGGATCAACAGGATGAAGATCGGTATTGTTGGCGGAACTGGAGGAATGGGAGAGGGGTTTGCCTTGCGCTGGTGCTTGAAGCACGACGTATTCGTTGGTTCTCGAGATGCTACTAGAGCCAACGAAGCGGCAAAACAGTATATGAATTCGGCAAGGGAGTTCTATGGAAGCAATATCACCGGGGATATCACCGGCGAAGAAAATGTTCGACTATCTGAAATCTGCGACTTGGTCATTCTTTCTATTCCTTATGAGTCCACTGAAAGCACGTGTGCCACCATTTCAGAAAATATTAAGCCCAACTGCATTGTTGTAACGCCTATAGTCCCTATGCGAAGAGAGGATAAAGGATTCACATATTTGCCCGTAGAGGAAGGGGTAAAATCTGCTGCTGAGTTGGTGTCGGATTACATTCGACCCAGAGGGAGAATCGTATCAGCATTTCATACCATATCGGAAGTCAAATTGAAGGATGTCAAACAGAGTCTCGCCGTCGACACATTCGTATGTGGTGACGATCCCAATAACATATCAACCATCAATTCGTTAGTAGCCGACATTAACGGACTTCGACCAATCTATCTGGGGCCGCTGTCGATGAGCTATCAAGCGGAGATATTAACTCCCATGTTACTAAACGCTTCAAAAAGGAACAAAATCAAGCACCCAGGACTAATAATAACCTAGATCATACTAGAAATGATTTTCACTAAAAGAGAAAATAACAATCGTGGCAGAAATTGGATGTCTGCAATGGGAGTACTTTTCATTGTTATGGCATTGATTATAGCTATTCGAAATATAGTACTCGTTACTTACGCACCCGAATCAGTAAACCCGCCATTTGAATCGGCATTTGCTAGGTATTTTAGCCCCTATCTCAACAATGAAAAGTTTGTAATAGCGATGTTGGTTGGAGGTGGTTTTCTAATATGGTGGGGCTACTTTAAGAAGAAAGACGACGAAGGCCCCCCTGATGAACATGAAAGAAGGAGATTTGGGTATGATTATAGATAATGGATCCATTCAACCTACATATCAGTCACATTTAATAATTATTTTCGCTCAATTATCTGATAGAAATTAATTGGGATTACTTAATAGAATTTCGACTGTAATCAAGCAGAAAGCAAATTATTTACTTGACAAGTATGAGGATCCGCGGCAAGCTCTCGATTATTCATATGAGAAGCAAAGAGAGCTTGTCAACCGCCTTCGTCGGGACATGGCTGAGGTTGTTACATCGAAGAAAAGACTCGAAATGCAGAAGGCGCGTCTGTGGGACAATATAAGGACACTGGATGAGCAAGCAAGACGATCCCTCGACGCCGACAGAGAAGATCTTGCAAAGCTTGCCCTTCAGAGAAAGAATGCAAATCTGATTGAAATGCAGGGACTGGATAGACAGATTGCTGAGATGCAGGCAGAACAGGATAAACTGGAACAAACAGAAAAGAGGCTTTCCGCCAAAGTAGAAGAATTTAAATCCAAAAAAGAGGTGATTAAGGCTCAATATTCCTCAGCTGAGGCACAGGTTAGAATTAAGGAGAGTATCACAGGTATATCTGAGGAGATGACCGATGTTGGTATAGCAATGAACAGAGCAGAGGAGAAAGCTGAAAGAATGAAATCAAAAGCGCAAGCATTGGATGAGATGATTAGTTCGGGTGTGTTGGTGGACTACACTTCTAACAAAGATGAAATCGAAAGTGAGCTAGAACAGATCACGGTTAATAAGTCTGTAGAGGAAGAATTGGCAAAACTAAAAGCTGAAAAACTTCGAAAGAAAAAGCAAGTCGCAGAACAGCAGCAGGAAACGACATCATGAAGCGTTCTGGTAAAAAAGGAAGTGGCTCGAGACCGGATAACAGAAAGGGCAAGAAATCGAAGTCCAACCTAGACAAGTCTTTATCAAAGAAACGCCCTCTATCCAAGGGATCACACAAGGTAACAGGAAAGAAAAAGTCTTCAGCTTTTCCTGCTAAGGTAACGAGGGTGGGAACACGAAGTACTATTAAAAAAAAATCTCTTCGAACACGATCTTCCGAGTCCAGCTTTCGTAAGCCGAAAGGTAGTTCAAGGACTCTCAGACGTCCTTTCAGGAATCAAACATCTAAGAGTGGAGCAAAGAAAAAAGTCATTAGAGTTTTAGGCCAAGGGCAATTCTCGGTTGATTCAGGCACTTTAAGAAGATTGAATGCGATTGATAATTCAATTGTACGAAGGTTTGAAAAGAATAACTTGACAAGCGAAGAATTCAGAATGAAGATTGAACAGCTAGGCGAGATCGTTACTAGAGAGGGAAAGCGATTAGATCCAAAGAAGATAATAAGCTCTGACATTATATTACCGAGCAGCGATTTAACAATTGAAGAAGCAAGTAAGATCTTCCATGGTGAAGGAATTATTCCAGGTCTTGACTAGTACAGCGGCCTGCTAGAACTTCAATTTATCAAAAGGCATATCCCACAAAGGATACCACAGGGTCATGTCAGATTCCCATGGGATTTCCTTTGAAATAATTGACATAATCGTTAGTTCTAGGTCGTTGCGCCTCTTCTCTTGGATTCCCAATGGAACAAAGGGGTAAAATTTTTGTCTATTATAATTAAAGATCAAAAATTGGGGTTCAACCTTATTGCTGCTTGAGGAGGAAACCGGATCTTTCCTGAATTCAAATACTGCTGCCAACACCTGATCCCTAAATCCCCGGTCTGTGATGATGTCTTCAATCCCGTTTGAAGCCACTAAGATATCTTCTATACTAAGGCCCCTTATCACGATCCACAGATAGCCGTATCTGTCATTAACAAGAATATGTTTGGTCTGAAATTCGCTACTACTTATTCTTAAAAATTCTTGTACTTCCCTGATTGTATTTGAAAAGTATGTCCCATTCACGTTTTTGACACAAATTCCACACCTGTTGGTACTGATCAACCCTAATTTAGTCTCGAGCGTAACATGTGCAGAAGTAAGTGAGAACAATCCACCTTCGAGATAGTCCTTACCCTTCCAAGCAGAACCGATTTTACCTAGTTTCTTGAGCAGCGAGTCTATCACGCCATTGATGCCTCCATCTCGAGAAGTTTTTGAACCCTCGTCTGAACAGGAGGGTGAGTCGAAAAAAGGTTTGCTATCGTCTGACGGCCTGAATGAGCTGGAATAATGAAAAAGGCATTTAGTCCTTCCACTTTGCGCAGATCTCTGCTAGGGACACGCTGCATAGTGCCACTTATCTTCATGAGAGCGTTTGCCAGCTGTACTGGTTTTCCGGTCATTTGAGCAGAACCTCTATCAGCGGCGAACTCTCTGTACCTCGAAATTGCTCTGATCACTAGAAAACTGATTAGCCAAGTTAGCGCGGCCACTGCTAACATGATTAATATTGCCCCGCCGCCACTGCCTCGATTTCTTCCATATCCACCCATTCCTCCACCATAAAGCCCTCCATAGAAGCCAAACTGCATCAAGTACCAGGCGACAGTCGAGAAGAGGCTTGCCAGCGTTATCACCAATACGTCTCTATTTCTAATATGTGTCAATTCGTGGCCTATGACGCCTTCGAGTTCTTCGTTGTTCAGGATATCCATCAATCCTGTAGTTACGGCTATCACTGAACTGCTTTGACTTTTTCCTGTTGCAAAAGCATTGGGTATAGCTGAATCAATTACGGCAACCTTTGGTTTTGGAAGGTTGTTACCTGCAACTATTCTCTCTACCAATCCATGCAAGTCAGGATATTGTTCTCTATTTACCACCTTTGCACCAGAGCTCCATAAAACAATCCTATCTGAAAAGTACCATTGTGCTATAATCAGCGCTGAGGCGATTACTGTAATCGGTATAAAGCCCACTCCCAGGTACACTAAGATAGCAAGGAAAATAACATAGATTACCGTAAGTATAACGAAGCTCAGTATAATCCGTAATGTTAAACCTGTATCCCTTCGTTGCCAAGCTCTCGACATAATTCTCTCATAAATGTGATCTACAAATAGACATTTAAGATAACTGTTTTGATCATTTAAACGATATAAAACTAGGCTATAGTAGTTTTGCTTTCAGGATTACTGAAGGTTTAAAATTTGCTTATAAAGTATACTGATTTGGCATAAATTATCCCTTATCTTGCTTATTGTGGGTATAATAACCCTGGTTGTAAGTGTATATCTGTATGATTACCGTTACAAAATGGCATCGGGTCAATGAAATTAATAGCTATACTACCAATAGTATTAGAAATAATTATAGTTGCCCGCGCCAATGTATATCTTTATAAAAATGCAACTAAATTCCTGTCATTTATCTACAAAATACACGATAAAATGATGTGGTAATTAATCTATCAATAGGAGACCAATAGGAGAAAAATAGTGACTGCGTACTACAAGAAAATATGAATCCATTTGAAACTTACATTATGATGCGCTTATTACGTAATATGGCAGCCTGCTTGTTCATCAGAGGTGAGGACTGATGTGAAGCACTCTTCACACGTTTGTGGTTCTGGTGGTGGACAATCTTCATCTACCATTCCATCGCCATCGTTATCTATTTCGTCACCACAGATTTCTTCAGGTGGCGGAGTGTTGTAGGTTACCTACCTGCTTGCAAAGTAACAATTGCTGATAACTTTAAGAAAAAAAAGAAAAGCTTGAAGGTTTAAGATTTTCTAATTGCTTGCGGCTGCTGCTGCGGCTGAACCACCTGCGGCTGCTGCTGCGGCTGCGCTGTTTCCACTCGCTGCTGCGGCTGCTGCTGCATCACCTGCAGCTGCTGCTGCGGCCGCACCACCACCATGATGATGTTTGTGGTGTTTCTTCTTGTGTGCCATTGCATCCTGCGGGTCTGCTACTACCGCTGTTACCAGCAGTACAGCTATTACTCCTATTGCAACTAGTGCCAAGCCCTGAGATTTATTCATAGGTACATATATGAATAGAAGTCCGATATAGTTACTTTATTGATATGTCGAACATAACATTTTAACATACCTATATTATGTTACAATTTGGATTATTTCTATTCGGTCGGGTGCTGCGCAGTCATCATTAACATGCTTGGCAAGCAGACACAGTCAGTGTTCTGGCCAACATGAATGTCAATGTAATTGTCACTACGTCAGAGAATACGGGTAGGAAGTAAGGAAAGGGGGTTAGGGAGGAATGGCCCTTTGGTTATTCAGGTGTTAGCGTTGAGACTGCAGATATTACAATTAATAAAGCTGTTATTGTAGTCAAGGTGAATTGGGTGAAACAAGACTGCCAGACAAATCTTATAAAGCTTCTTACAGTAATACTAAAATGAATTGTAGCTGGAATGGTTTGTTACTTCCTATAATATAGTATTAAATGAAATGATGGCACTAAATAATACTAATGATTGCAAATGCTTGCTTCTGATTTATATACAAGCAATATAAAGTGTTGTGGGTTACCTACCTGCTATACCCTGTGCAGCAGGCTGCATTGACTTCTCAGGAGAAGTGTAGTTGGAGTAGTCAAAGCCTATTCCTACTATCTCTCCTGACGAGTTAATTATTACATTACTAAGTTGGCCCCACTCATTTTAATAGCGTCTTGCCTCAAATATTTCTATTGTCATCTCTATGGTTTTTAGTAGTGGTGAAACCTTGTGAGTATTAGAATAGTTCATCTTTTCTATTGCGTTTTGGATAAGTTGTTTAATCCGTGGTCCTAGTGTTTTCTTTGGGCACAAATGCAATTTCGTATCTGAAGCTTCAAAGCTAATCCATTGAAATGTTGGAGTAACTGGGATGTATTGTAAGTAAATTTCCGTGCTGCAATATTTGCATGCGTTTTGGAGGCAGGAGGCACTCCACTGGAATAACCGGCAATAATTGACGAATAACATTCATAAATTTACGAGAACTTTTTCTAAGAAATCGATAAATATTACGATTAACGAAATAGAAACAGTGTGAATTCCGGTCCCAAACAGTATGATTTGATTGTCGCCGTTTTCGCAGCTGTCACGCTCTTTAGCGCAACTCTCGTATTTCAGTCCACTCTTGTATCGGTAAATGTGGAAGCACAGAGCGACGGGTCTGAGTCAGGTAAAGGTGAGACCTTCATTGTCACCTTGAAAAATCAAACTTCATCTGCTGATTTGGACGATCTTACAAAGTTGGTAGAGGAGAAAGGTGCAAAGATAACCCATGTCTATAGTCAATCTCTAAATGGTTTTTCTGTCGAGATCCCGGCCGATAAAAAGACAGAAATCATGTATGCGTTAGTAACTGACATGCGAATAGAAAACATTGAGCGTGATCAGACTATGACACTCCCACCTCCACTTGAGTGAAAGTATATTCACGGCAGACTTGTTTTGGAAGTCACATTACTGCTGAATACGAGCTAAAAGTCACTGAACTTAATTAGTTTAGTATAATACTGGTACTCCTTAGCTTAGAAAATTGGACTCTACATAAATACCAAGTTATCATCGAAGAGCATGAAAATGACAAGATTTAGTAGCTACATTACTGGTCAAGAGATTCTGTATCCCGTATTCCCAATTGACACCTCAGAAAGGAATGTCGCTCTGCGTGGTGGAATAACTAAGGATTGAGTGGTGTGATGAAACTTCGTATTAGGCAAAATGTTATCGGTGTCATAATAACTCTGTTGATTCTTACTCCAATGCTCACCTCGCAGACTCCGGCAATGCTTGTTAGGGCGGATGAAGGAGATAGAGGTGACGATGATTTAACGATGTCAACATCGCCGCCAAGTATTTCAGATCGGAATCTTGCAGACCGATTGTATTCTGCGACGGATACACAATGTTTGCAGGCCCCCATTAAAGGTGTTACATCCAGTGAAGATGAAAAAGGAAATGACGATGCCAAGGACGAAAAAACTGATGCTATGAAAGTTTCTGATGGGGACTTTGAAACGGAATGGTCAGCGGAAAATCTGGGATCCTATTTACAGTTAGACCTAGGCGACACGAAAAGGATTTGCTCAGTCGACGCGAGTTGGTCAGATGGTGATGAAAAATCAGTGAATTTCGTGTTGTCAGTATCTCAAGATGGAGTGAATTTTCAAGATGTACTAAGGAGTTCGAGTAGCGGAACAACTGAATCCATGGAGAGATATGAGTTCCCTCCTTCGGATG
The DNA here is from genome assembly GCA_035643435.1 of Nitrososphaeraceae archaeon. Lineage (GTDB taxonomy): Archaea > Thermoproteota > Nitrososphaeria > Nitrososphaerales > Nitrososphaeraceae > TH5896. Next base: position 9,410 of record DASQQK010000162.1, read on the forward strand.
GAAGATATTTAAAGATCACATTTTACGGAGATTCTGAAAATAACGAGGACGTTGCCTTACGCGAAATTGCTGTAAACATCGAGAGCCCCGAACAGAAGCCTATGTCTGTTCCCGGCACAAACGTACAAGGCGTTCCATTTGTCAGAGATTCCCAATTGCCTATCACGCATTCTAATAACGGTACAAGCGGTAACGAATCAAGCACCATCCACAGTGCTCCAATTGTTTCAGATATCCATGTCATGGTCTCCCCAGCAACTTCATTTGAAATTACTTTGAATGGTAACGACTCAGATTTAACCGATCATCTAACATATTACATAACCACCCTTCCAGACCATGGTAATCTTACGATTGGGACTACTTCAACAAGTGTCAAGTATACTCCTGTCCAAGGTTACTCTGGTTTGGATCGCTTCACGTATAAAGCAGTTGATCAATACGGTCTGAGCAGTAATAATGCAACGGTAACCGTGAACATTAATGCTACTAATCAGGCCGTCTCTCAGGACCTCAATACAGTAGGCCAAACGGCAACTCCACAGCATCAGGGAAAAGTCAGCCCATTGGAAGAATTTATCCTTGAAAGCCTAAACGATCGTTATGAATTGATTAAGGCAGCCAGGGAACCAATAAAGGGACAATATATAGTTGTACTCAAGCCTGAAGTATTTACGACTAGTAGTTCAGATACTGCTAGAATGAGAGCAACTGAGGTGAGGGCAATGGCAGAAGATTTGAGAATTAAAGGTGCGGAGATTCTCGACATGTACGAGCATGCACTGGATGGTTATGTAATGAAAACGCCGGAGAATATGAGCGCTGAATTTGTATCAGAATTAAAGCAGGATCCTCGGGTTGCGTTTGTCGAACCTGACCAAAAAGTCTATGCTCTAGCACAGAAACTTCCTGTCGGAGTAGATAGAGTAGATGGGGATTTGAGCTCAACCACGTCTGGGGATGGCCGCGGAGAAGTTGATGCAGATATTGCAATTCTTGACACCGGAATAGACCTTACCCATCCGGATTTGAATGTCTATGTCGAAAAGTCATTTGTACCAGGTACTCCTTCGGCAGATGACGACAATGGTCATGGGACTCATGTGGCTGGGATAGCTGCAGCCAAAGACAATTCAATAGGAGTAGTTGGAATCGCACCGGGAGCACGCCTCTGGGCTATTAAGGTACTTGATAGTAGCGGCGCTGGCTCTATATCAGACATTATTGCTGGCATTGATTATGTCACTGGACATGCAAGCGAGATAGATGTGGTGAACCTGAGCTTCGGCTGCGAATGCAGTTCACCTGCCTTAGATGCAGCCATCAATAACGCTGTAAATGCAGGTGTAGTATTCGTCGTAGCGGCCGGAAATGATCACAAGGATGCGAGTTTATTTTCCCCTGCTCGAAATCCAAATGTGATAGCCGTATCTGCCATGGCTGATAGCGACGGAAAATGCGGAGGACAAGGGCCATCAACTAAATACGGGAATGATGATACCTTTGCTTCATTTAGTAATTACGGGGAAGCTGTAGACATGGTAGCACCAGGCGTGGGCATCTTATCAACATATGATGACGGAAAATATGCAGAACTCAGTGGAACGAGTATGGCTGCACCACATGTCACCGGAAGTGTAGCATTATACGAATCCTTACATCCTGGCGCGACTCCGAACCAAATCAAAGCTGCTCTTGATGATGGTGGAACAAAACCATCTTCAAACTGCGGCGGAGAAGGTCAAGGATATTTCACGGGAGATCCTAACGGGGCGACCAAGCCTTTGCTAAACGCAAGGGGTCTCTAAAGCAATTGGGGATAACAAGAAAAACAGGAATGAATTGAAGATGTATGTGGTGTTCAGCTCAGGACTGGCTTTTTTTGGATTTTAAACTAATATATTACGTGATAGGCCACACTTCAGGGAGAAAAAATGAGTTACGTTCATCCAGAGGTACTCGTCGACACGCAATGGGCAGAAGACCACCTAAAGGATCCCAAAGTCCGTATAGCAGAAGTCGACTATGACTCCAAAGCAAACTATGAATTAGGACACATACCTGGTGCTGTTTTGTTTGATTGGAAAAAGGACATTAACGATCCTCTTACAAGGAATGTACTTGCCAAGGAAGCCTGTCAAGATCTTCTTCAAAATGCAGGAGTAAATAATGATACTACGCTATTGTTGTACGGAGATTTCAATAATTGGTTTGCTGCCTTCGCGTTTTGGGTTTTGAAGTACTATGGGTTTAAGGATATTAGACTGATCAATGGTGGTAGAAAAAAGTGGCTGCAGGAGGATAGAGCATTAACTAAAGATGTTCCTTCATATTCTAAGGGTAACTTCGCTGCTACTGAACCCGATAGTAATATTAGGGTATTTCTAGACGAAGTCAAACGCGCTGTGGGCATGCCAGGGCTAAAGATGGTAGATGTCAGATCTCCAAAAGAGTTCTCAGGAGAAATCCTGGCTCCACCAGAGTATCCAACAGAACATGCTCAACGAGGGGGACATATTCCTGGAGCTGTCAACATTCCATGGGCACAGGCAGTAAATGACGGTGACGGCACATTCAAGAATCCAGAAGAGCTGAAGAAGCTGTACGAATCAAAAGGTATCACTCCCGATAAGGAAATCATAGCCTATTGTAGAATTGGCGAAAGGTCTTCGCATACATGGTTTGTTCTTAAATACCTTCTTGGCTATCCGAATGTAAAGAACTATGATGGTTCTTGGACTGAATGGGGAAACATGATCGCAAACCCAATCGAGAAGTAGCAAGTTGTTGAAGAGAACTTCTTCAATCTATTTTTTGGATTAGGAAATGCAATAAATTTTCTTCTTTTCTGGTTTCCATCAATTTATGTCCGTTCTCTTCAGTCCAGCGGGTCATTTCTATGTCAGCTGTAGGATCGTCTGAAACAAGGTGAATGATCTGTCCACTCTCAATTCCTGAAATCAGATCCTCCAGTTTAGATAGGGTTGCCGCACACTCAATACCTATTTCAACCATTTCAAAATCCGGAACAGCAGTGTAACATTTGATATGCAATGTACGTATCAATGATCTAATTTCCTCGCTGCCGTCGGGTAGCGATTTCAAACCCTTTATGGTATCTATATCTGAAGTAGAGGCAAGAGTAATGAACCAACCCTTTTCATAAGACGAATCATTCGCCAATTTGGGATTACGGATAAGTTCGTGATTAACGGCTATAATATTACCCGCGACTGGAGCTCTGATAGCGCCAAAATACCTTCCGCTTTCGATCGTTCCGATGTTTTTTCCCTGCACTACCTTCGTATTTACGTCTTTCAGTTTTACTGCTAAAATTTTACCTGCAATGGCGGACAATATTGACGTAATTCCGATAACCAGAACATTGCCAGCATCTTTTCGCGCCCAAACCAGATTGTCCAGATCGTATAATAGGTCATCCGGAAATATACAATGCTCAATTTCCATATTCGACTCTGATGGAGGAGATAGTCAGCATATTTATCTATTTCACCTCAGACAGATGTATAGGACAGAAGCTTCGTCAAATCTATAAGAAAATGTTATTATGCTTATTATCCTATATCGGATTGTAGACCATGCAAAGCTGTACAATCTGTGGTTCCAGATTTGGTGATAGGATCTGCCCATATTGTGAAAGAAGTGTGTGTTCATCATGCATAGTCTACGGAAAGAATACATGTGTGAAATGTGATAAGACCAAGGCTGCTCCCCATGGGTTCTTAAAAAGAAATGCGAAGTTTATTCTACTGTTTGTAGCGCTCTGGTTTTTTGTATCTGGTCTTTACCCTTTTCCCTTTATGATGGCATTAGGTATGTCAGTTGACTTTCGAGTCATACAACCGGTGTTAATAGCTACAGGGATTATGTTGGTACCATTTGTTTTTCTAATGTTTGCTTGGAATAAACGGGCTCAAGGAATACGTAAATATTAAGGTGGTTTGGAGCTGCTGATAGGAGGCACAACTTCAAACTCTTCAGGTCTCAGATAAGATGACGAGGGGTTATTTGAAATTTAAATGTGGAGATGATAAAGCAGCTGAGAACTGTGCTAACGTAGTAAAAGGTGGAGGTGTTATTGTTTATCCCACTGACACAGTATATGCAATCGGATGCGATCCATTTAATGACGAGGCAGTAGAACGTATATTTATAGTAAAGCGTAGGGCGCCTGAGAAGGCGATGCCGGTTCTTTGCGCTAACCTCATGGACCTCGAGAAGATTGTGGAAGTTTCGAATAGGGCTAAAAGACTTGCTAGATCATTTTGGCCCGGTCCTCTGACGATAATCTGTCCGTTGTCCAACAGGAACATATCTTCTAGGTTAACTTGTGACAACTCCTCACTTGCAGTAAGAATACCAGCCAATCGATGCGCCCTTTCACTTCTCAAAATAAGTCGCTATTTGGTTGGAACTAGCGCTAACATTTCTGGTCAGCAGTCAATCAAAAATCCATCCCAAATCAATGCAAGTTCACTTACTAACTTCGATGCCTTGTTAGATGGGGGTACTTTGAATAAATATTCCCATTCTACCATTATACGCTTAGATGATGATGAAGCCCTAAACATTGTTAGGACCGGGCCGATCACTAGAGAACACATTGTTGCAGCTTTAAGATCCGCCTAATCACAGTATAGAGGGAAGGATAACCCGAGCATCTGCTTAGCATCTCCATCCAGATCCACTTTTTAATTATCGTTTAGCATGTGAGGCAATTCCTGACATGGGAATTCAGGAATTGTCATGATGCTATTAGGAAAGACCATAATATCGTGGCTGTTTAGCATTTCTTGGATGAACACTTTGCATTAGTACAGAATTTCCACCGATGTCTTCCCCGATGATCATATGCACTCTCAATCAGCGGCCATTGGCAAGATGAACAGAGCTTTCCCGTTGGTCTTATTGATCCCCTCTGCGGTAAAGGGGCTCTTGCTTGACATAAACCAGATCTGTAATTAGAACATCCCACAAATCTCTTCTGCGTCGTACTAGATCTTAATATTTGTAATACGCCTTTGCTGCAAATAGGACATGTTCCAATAATAGCCCGTTGCCTATCCGCAGTAACATTCACTGCATCTGCTATTCGCTTCCCTATCTCAATCTCCTTTTCCTTAAATAGGACAATTCCTTCTATCAGTCTGGTTTTTGCATATTTTACGACAGAATCACTCCTGTCATTGCCAGATGCTATTCCTTCAAGTAGCTCTTCCATAGATCTTGTCATATCAGGTGATAGTATATTCGGTACGTGCTTACGCATACATTGCACTATTTCAACTCCGAGATCTGTAGGCTTTATACCGCCACGGTATGAAGGATTTTCTGAAGAATGAACACTAGTGATATAGTTTCTCTTAAACAGAGTACTAATAACCGCCGATCTCGTGGTTTTTGTACCAATGTTTTTCGATTCCATTTCTTCCAGCAAGCTAGATTGATTGAATCTGGAAGGGGGTTGAGTGAACCTATCATTCATAGTAATAGCATTATTTTTCAAAATATTCCCATTCCGGAGATTTCGCAGATAAGGTTGAGACTCACCTTCCAAGCTGACACTGACATACGGCCTGTAAAAATGTCTCCAACCTTCTTCTATAATCATATTGGCGTGAGCCTCGAAAAAGTATTTTTCATTGACTAATATTGTAACTTTAATATGTTCACTCATCGCTGATGGACCAAAGGTTGCCAAAAATCTCTTGATGATGAGATCAAATAATTTGGATTCACTTTCATTTAGCCTGACTCTAGGTTTTTCTCCGGTAGGGTAGATCGCAGGATGGGCGGGATCAGTATTTTTTCCATTATTTGGTATCAGATGATTTGAATTTGAGAGTAGATCGATGGATAATTTCGAATAATTACCGTCGCGCCACACCCTACTCTTGACTGGATATTCTGTAGCTGTAAAGTCAACAAATTTCGAAAGATCTGAAATTATTTTCCTGTAATTTAAGGAAGATGGGAGCCTTTGACTTGAGGTTCTCGGGTATGAAATTAGCGCACAAACATATAACTTCTCAGCAATCGCTAACGTGTAACTGGGAGAAAAGCCGAATACCCTATAAGCTTCCTTTTGCAGATCGCCTAGATTGAAAGGATGTGGAGCGTAGACCGTATTGGTCCGCTTCTCAATATCAGTAACTTCACCATGTTTACCTGCGCAGGCATTGGTTATTGTAGTAGCCTCTGATAATGATAGTATTTTGTGCTGATGGTATCGTGCTATAATTATGTGTCGATCTTTTTCAAATTCTGCGTTTATGGTCCAGTATGGTATTGGAACATGGTTCGTAATCGACATTTCCTTTTCTACCACAAAAGCAAGAGTAGGACCTTGCACCCTTCCTATTGAGAGGTTATGGTACTTTTTGTGATTGCTACTGTTCTTATAAGCTTGTACGAGTGCCCTTGATAAATTAATTCCATAGAAAAAATCAATAAGATGCCGAGCTCGTCCGGCTTCGGCTAATCTCTTGCTTGGGGGTAGTAGATTGCCAAAAGAATCTCGAATTTCTTGATCGGTGAGAGTAGAATATTTCGCTCTAGATGAACGCTCATACACGTTATTACACGCATATTCCAGAATATTGTGCCCAATAACCTCGCCTTCTTGGTCGTAATCACAAGCATGAATGTAGCTTGTAGCTCTTTGGGCGAGTAAGGAAATGGACTTAATTATTACTTGGGAAGCCACTGCCGTTCTTTGACCCCTTCCATTTCTCTTTCTTGAAATTGGCATCCATTTGACATCGAAAACTGGATATGCATTTCGGTTTCCGTTTACATCTTCCAACCCGTACAAATGACCTAGTGCAGAGCAAACAACAAAGCGCTGCCCTTTTTGAGAGATTGCCAAAAACACAGTCGGTTGAAATCTAGATTTTATTTTTTCTGCAGGGCTTAAATTTTTCTGTAGTCCTGTAATTTTTGCGAAATGAGAAGTCCCTAAAGCGTGAGCTATCCTGAACGCAACTGAAGGTTTTTCGCAGACTACGAGAGTGTATGGTGGTTCAGGAATCCCGTTCAGATTCAAATTTGTTGGTTGTCTCACCTTAGCCAATACATCCCCTCATATTCTTCGTTACCTTCGACTATATGTGTACTTCACCTCTACAATAAGAACAAACCCCTCACAACAATAAGAACAAAGTAAAAATGAAAAGTGAGCGTAGCCGTATAGTGTATTGTATTACACGCTAACTAACACGTTAGCTAATCCTTTACGGAAGGCTTTAAATCATTCTCTACTTCACAGAATAACTGTAGACAACGGCGGCCTTTTCTTGTGAGTTCGTAATATGAAAAAGTCTCAAATTTTATCGAAACCAATAGTTCTAGATCGACGAGCGTTCTCAGGTACTTGACGGTTTGTGGATGAGTTAAATTTGCTTCATAACCGATCCGTGTCTGATTCATTTGGTTACGATAAAGTGGCTTAGCGCTTGCTACAATGGATAGAACGCTTTTGATAATATCATACGAGTCGCGCTTCGGCATCAATAAATGAATTAATAAAAGGAGCAATAAATGATAGCGCTAAAATGAATCCGAAATATATGGCGATTTACTTCCTCGTGTAGAGATAGCATGATCATCATCTATGTGTGTCGAAGTAATACGCGTTATTATCTATGCCTAGGTACTTTCTGAAAACAGCTAGTTTTAACTGGCCAGAGTGATTTGTTTTTGTGCCGCTGTTGATCTAACTAATTTGATAGAATCAGCAAGCGGCATGTTTCTAATAACATACACATTTGTAGAACCAAAATCAGAAAACTTGTCTGATTCGTTCAATGCTATCCCGCCTACAAGAACAGGCAAATATGGAAATTTGATTCTAATTTTTTTTATCAGGTTCCTAGCAGTCTCAATGTTTTCTAGTAGGGTTATAGAGATCAGGATTGCATCGACAAGAATACTATTCAATGAATTTATTACAGATTCTGCGGGTAGTGAAGGTGAAGCATTATAAACCCTATATCCATTTGACAACAATACTGATTCAATGATATTGCAAGCAAGGTTGTGGTGTTCACCATTGGGGGTACAGATAAAGATAGTGCCCTTCTTTTTCTGACGACGATTGGCCGCCCGAAAGAGTCGCCTCTCATCTATTGTTTTTATTAGCGTGTTGGCCATGTTAGCGCAAACGTGTTCTGTCGCGACGTCAAGTTTTCCTTCAGCCCATTTCTGCCCAATATCATACATCACTGGTTTTAGAAGATTGTCGTAGAATTGGACCATTCCGAAGAGATTAGTATATTTGTCATAAATCTTGACTAAACCTTGAAGGTCGCCTTCCGAAAGCATCCTAAATAAATCTTGACCTAATTTCATAGTAAGAAGGTCATTCTTTTTTGCATTAACGATGCTATATCGGGTTATGAACGTAATGATGGCTGGATCGTCGCGATATTCAGTGGGGATCATTTCTCGAGTAACTCGAGAGGCCCTGCCTAGATACTTTACTGTCTCCTGTCTCGAGGTTCCATTCGTTTGATCCCATACGCTTCTTACAATGTATGCATAGTCGTTACCTTTTACTTTTTTTCTACGGATGTATACCAATTAACAAGAATTATGATGTTTATTCCTATTTAAAATAAGGGCTGATTTCTGCAAGAAGCATCGGTTGTGATGATTAACAGTAATAGCAATAATACCTTCAATAACATCATCAATACTTTGCGATCGTGTAATACGTAAAAAACTTAAGAGTCAGAAATGTGCTTCTACTTTGGCAATGCGCATCTACTGTGGCAATAATGTTACGGCATGAGCTGGAATATGTATTAAGTACGAAAATGTAATAGCCAGAGCATGTACCAGTATCTCTATAGTTAGATACATACTATAAATGACATCAGATATACTTAACAGACCTCTCATATACTATGTCCACAGAAAATACCCTACTTGTTGATGAGAAGTGATGCAATAAAAGATTTGTATCTAAAGACCTCTGATGAGATAATCGTTACTAGTGGATATACATTGAGGGGGATAGTAACTAATTCGGACATTTTGCAAAGACTTGTTGTGCCTGCCAATGAAAGGCGTATTTCAAGTATTCCAATAAAATCAATAATGTCATCACCAATTATAATGTTGAGAAGTACCGATAATGTCAGTAGTGCTCTGAAAACAATGAGGAGTAATAATATTAAGCAAATTCTGATAGTTGATAGTAACGTAGTCGGTAAGTTAAAGAAAGCAAATGACTATGGTAGTCCGAGGAGTGGTACTGTGGATTAGAATCAGAGTACCGGTCGTCACGACCATACAGAAACTCTTGAGGGGATTGGTGGTAATGGCTATAGGTTTCGTTCTGAACGCATATGGTATCAAGGGCACTTTGGGGTTAAAACAGGGTGCAAATCTGGTATTATCTGGTTTTATGTTACTTAGTCTATTTTGTGGCATACCTTATATGTACGGAGATGAATTTACTTCTTCTCTCTTTGGCAACGACACTTTCTCTTTTTATAGGTCATATACTCAACTTGTTGGTGGCCTGAGTTTTGTTTACCTGATTATGTTGTTATTTTACCCTGAGCAAAAGCTTGCCACAATAAGTAGTATTGCAGGTTGGGGGAGCATCTTAGACCAAAGGCTCTAACACTTACTATCTACTACTAGACTATCTTCTGGTATATCAGGTGTACAACAAGCGTATTTGGAGCACAACTGATCCGTAGTTGAGGCAGAACATTCATCAGTCCTAACCATATAGATACGTTTTTTATATAGCCTTCTCAGATATGTGATTGAGTTATGAGTAACGGGAGAGAAAATCGAGATTTAGAGAAAAGGTCCACCAGACCTGATAGGCATGCAGTATTGGCAGTTATTGTACCAGTAATGACTATCACGGCTGCAGCATGTGTTTTTACGACCTATTTTCAGAATGGTTTTGCGCAGCAGTATCAGTTGGCGAATAACCAAACAATGGACAACATAACAATACCATTATCTAGTGGATTTATAGATGGTGAAATAGCATATTTCATAGCCACAGATGCTTCGACTGAAGCCGTAGCAGCATCGGTCTATAATAGTACTGGATTTAACGTAAATTATGCTCCCTCTTTAGCCAATACGACCGAATCAGCAAGGCAGCAGGGTTATGTGTTTGTAAATGGGGCACCGGAGGAAGAACGAGGTCCGCTGGGTGGACAACTGTCAGTTGCAACAGCAGGACCGGGTGATCCCGATTACAGTCCCCTATTTGAGATTAATTATGTCGAATGGAATACTAACGACACTAGCCAAATTAGGATTTTAGAATCTGCAGAAGAAATAATGGAGGCACAACAAGACGGCGAATTAACCATAACGAAATCAAATGTTGTTATTAACAGTCCATGGATAGTCAAATGATGACATATAAGGGGTCCTTATATCAATGAGGGGAAATGGGTTTAGGTGACAACATGAGATCCACTCTTACATAATGGAGTACAAGATCAGAATCAGCAACATCCCTAATCCGACTGTTATGCAAATATTCTTCCCTCGACTCTGTGATTCTACATTGATTAGTTGCCTGCTTTTCTTCGCGTGGCATGTTGGACAGAGGACTAAGCAGTTAGATTTACTATTATTTGCCCTATTTCCATCTTTATGATCGTAATCCCAGATACCTACTTTGTTTCTGCAGATTCCACATCTAAATCCTTGGTTCCTTAAAGCCTGCCGCCGGGTCTCGGCAGTGAACGATTTTCTTTTCTTGGTTTTATGTCTAAGGTTCCAAAGCAGCCAACCTAATAAGATAAGAAAGACAAATATGAAGAGAGAAAGAGCTAATTTTGATGATGATGACATTATAATATCAATGCTATCCACAATATATTCTTGTGCAAATACTGTTCCCCCTGTAGTCAGATTAAGCATGAGAATAGTTACCAATATAAGCATACATAACCATTTTTTAATATGCCAGATCATTTGATACGGCTGAGGATGTTAGAAATTTTTGGTTTATCTTGATTTAGAAAAAGAAGATTATTGATTATATAAGACTTATCATACAGAACAAGAATTATGAATAGGGGTTGAAATTTGCATGCCGGCGATTAATCTTCCTACTGAGGTTACCACGATGAGTAATGGGGTGAATCTAGATTAGCATTATAACGCTACAAGAGCTAGTGAAGATTACTTCGGAAAGGGCAGGAAACCTTGCAGATATAATGTCTAGTTTCAAATTATGACTATTATGACTATCTTGCTCGCCATTTTATATCAAAGGATATGCAACGGTTGGTCGTTTGACCTAGACATGGCAATTTTGAAAACCAATAAATAATTAGCTTGTTCTAATA
>DASQQK010000163.1:0-2506 GCA_035643435.1 Nitrososphaeraceae archaeon
ACAATCTTTTACATGGACCACTATGGAATCATATAGACTGGATAAAGAGAGAATATAGAAAACTAAGGTGGAACAGAATTTGCGATCTTTTGGAATTCATAGCGTCGGCCTTAGAATTTGACGAAAAAGCCAATTTTATAAATGAATGTAATCGTGTTTTAAAGTATGAAAATTCAGGATATAGATTTGTTGGTGACGTGATAGCGCCGATAACGGATAGGGAACAAATATCGGAAATCGAAAAAGCTTTGAATTCATTTCAAGTAGCAAGATCTCACATTGAGAATGCAGTGGAGCTTTTCTCCAAAAGACCTGATCCTGACTACCCGAACACGATAAAGGAATCAATTAGTGCAGTAGAAGCACTATGCAAAAAGATAGTGCGATCCGAAATAACTTTGGGCCAGGCTTTAGAGATCATTGAAAAAAGAAGACAATATCACTACATCCACAACTAAATGAGGGTTTTAGCAAGTTTTATGGATATGCAAGTTCTTTTGGCGGAATAAGACATGGTAATGCACGCAACCAACAAGTATGTGAAGAAGATGCCAGGTTTATGCTTGTTACGTGTTCCGCTTTTGTGAATTACTTGAAATCTAAAGCAGACAAGGCGGGTGTAAATCTATGAATATGATTAAATCCAAACTTTGTATTCTATATTTGGCTCTAACTTTACCGTTTATACAATGTGGTAACACTATGCTTGGATAGTAAAATCCAGCAGCTACAAAAGTGCAATCATTAGTCTCAGAGAAGAAATTTAGCAACTGAGAATAGCCCTACTTCCCTAGTGGTAATGGTATACTAGAATTATCAATATCCTAAAGCATACATATCGACTTTTCGTTCAAATATTAATCCATCTTGTTGAGCTTTTTTGATATACTCAATAACATCTTGTTCTGTAAATCTGCCAGTGTTCATTAACTAAACCTCGGACAAAAACATATCTAACACCACTTTTTCTGAGGTGTTCACTTAACATTTCATTCATACTATTAACGTCCTGAAGTACCTTTTCCTCGGTATACTTACGAGTTGTTTCTACTACATATTGGTCGTTCAGATATCGATGTATCTCGTAGACAAATACGGTTACCATAGAAACCTAGGCGCTAACAGTGACAGTGGACATAGTCACGATAACGAAAAAAATCGTCTTCTAAACTAATCCCCTATTCTTTATTTTTTCCTAGTAGTGTTAACGTTCTTCTCGTGAGTTTATACACCTGGGATAATATATCACGAATGCTACTTGTCAAGGTAGTTACTGTCTTAACTGTCTCAATCATTAGATGATTGTTATATAGTGTGGTTAAGTTATCATAATATATGACTTCTTCTAAATATTGCTGCAATAGACCAATGAAGACTAGTATCAAAACACTGCAGACAAAACCATCTAAGAAAGATTTAGATAAAAATGTCAAAAAGGATACTGTCATACGTGTTAAAATACCCCAAACAGATGTTGAACAATTCACGAAAAAGACAATAGCAAAAAACCGCGCATTATTTAGGCGCTTGGCGAAGTCCTAACCGATATTATACATATGAAATCATACACTCGATTCTGTCTTTGACAGTCATACTTTTACCTGATACTGTAAAGCAAATCCATAAAGTAATTATAAAAACAACTGGCGGAGAAATGGGAGGATTTTCAGAGGGTAAAATTCAGATATGTCTTGAGTATCCTTTTCATAATATTTATGGCTACAGGAAATTCCGCAATGTATTTCAACAGGCAGGTGCCCTTCTATTCGCTTTTGCTACTTTTCATTCTTTCACTGATGGTAATAAAAGAACGGCTCTAATTGTCACACAACTCTTTCTTAATCTTAATGGCTACCGCTTCTCTTACCCGAGGGACACTGAGGATAAAGTTAAAGGCATTGCTTCAGGCAGAATAAAGAGCAATAGAACGATTTCAAAATGGTTAAAGGAGAACTCCAAAAAAAGCAGAGCCTATAAGTACGGTGGAAGGGATATAATATTACCAGACGTAGGCGTAGAACGAATCCTCATGCATCTTGGGGTACCGATCAGAGTGAAGAGAATCGAGTAACTAAATCAGGCTAGATGAAATTGAAAGACATGACATACAAAACTAAATATCAAAATTCAACAGGGCATGAAAGCAAAGACAATAGTTTCTACCTCTGAGTATGAGTGTTGATATGATTCTGATCCCTTGTTACTGTATTTTGGATATGATAAGACTATCTCCTGAATAGTTGATCACATATTTCATTACCAGCATCTTCCACACAACCACTGTACATATCTCCCGATATTGCTATCAAGTTGATCAAGCGAATCAAATCAATGTTTGAACCCCTAGGAATCTACTTTGATACTTTGATACAAAGGAAACAGTCATTGAACTAAATGGAGTAACCACGACCATTTTGACCCTTACGTCCTAGATGGATATAACAAAATAAGATATCTGTTTACCACCCATGTATGAAACAAGACATCTGTTTCAATTATTAGTTAT
>DASQQK010000164.1:0-5466 GCA_035643435.1 Nitrososphaeraceae archaeon
CTTGAACATTTGGCCACACATACTTCTGGGCTCCCAGAGTTTCCTCCTAATTTTTTAAGTAAGGATGGTAATATTAATCCAAATTATAATGTAACACAGTTGTATCAGGCATTATCAGATACTAAACTAGCGAGGCCACCAAGGTTACTGGAGCAATCAACGGTTGGAATGCTAATTTAGCCTTTATACCCTCCAAAAAGATAGGTGTTGTAGCTTTGTGTAGCTGTGATGCTCAGGATGCTGATATGGGTAACTTTGGTTTTGTACTGCTGCATTTGACAGGGCCTGAACACCTATCTGGAAAGAGTGAGCCCAAAGTTTATACTGCTACGCTCGCCTTGAAGTAAGGCACAGTTAATATTTTAGATGAGCTAGAGACTGCTATAATAGAATCATTCACTCCTGTCTATGATATAGCTACTAATAGTTTAACGTACACAATCATGGCTGAGAATAACATATCTATAAATCTGCCAAGTGAGTTTGGACAGTCTACTTTGGTGATCGACGACATCGTAGAAGGTAGCCCAGGGGATGGATGGAAGTTGTAGATGAATCGTTACATGTAACTAAAAACTTTTGGACAGATTGAGAAAAAGACACGGATAAAGTTGCTTGTTGGAACTGATATGCGCAAGCAGGCCATATGTAGCATCAAGATAAGAATGATATTATACTTCAGAGCTCCTTCTAACAACATGTTAACAATACGCCTTCTATATGATGAATTATACAATGATATTAAATATTAAACATATTCTAAATGAGAATGGAAATCCATCACTATGATATAATTACAAGAGAATCTATCACCATTGCCTTTAGAATAGAGTATTGAAGAGGAGAAAAAAGTTTTTAGTTTTAGTAATGAATTTAATTCAGAAGAGGAATAACTAAAATGTCTCTATCAGACCAAATATTCAGTTCGATATATTTATGACTGATATCATAATAATTTAATAATTGGACAAGATCGCAGAACCAAACAGTCGAAACTTATCATCATCATATATGTACTTTTTGAACTGCGCTATCATAATTCTTATAATCACAATGTACCTATTACAGTTTACAAATCTTCCAAAGGTATTTTCACAATTTGATCAAATCAATCGAGGGATGATTAACTTCACAGAACTCTTCCAAGATGAATTGACTAGTGAAGAAGTGTGTGGACTAGACTTTTGCTCTTTGTACCTTAATGTTGAATATCAAAGTCAATATACAATAGTGTTAGAGGGCAAATTATTAAGGTTAGCAGAAGATACTATTGGATATACAACTAATGATCTAATTTGGAAAGGGGTTGATATGCTAAAAGATGAAGGTTATATCATTGACTCTGTTCAGTTGTCGAGATTTGGAACAGATACTAATCCATATACGTATCATATTATAATGTCAAGAACTGTTAATTCAACGCATCCTACGAAATAGCCTATGCTTAAAATGTTTAAGATATATAACCAATGGCTCATCTAGTTTGTACTGATAACAATAAGCAAATGCATATCTAGAATAGATTATAGTCGGCATAACTACACCTAACCCATAGAATATATTGGTGATAGACCCAGAATTCAGAATCCATAGTCATGTAAAAAATAATCATGGAGGTTGTGATATACTTTAATTAATGTTCTAACTGTGGGTAACTAGTCATATTCATTTAGCTAAAGTTAAATCCTGCATATATTCTATATTGATCAAATAATTATTATATACTCTTAATAAAATTATAAGATATTACTCTTATTTGTTTCATTTCAATGGCTAGTTTGCTAATAATTATTTTTCTAAATCATCTACTCCTCTTTCATTAACCGTAAAACGTATATCAGAATAAGGATGATATGGTGAATCAATCATTTTCGCTACTCGATTCTCACCTGATTTTCTAAGGTATATTCTATATGTAGAAGTGTGGCCTATGACATTTCCACCTGCTGCCTTTGTTGGATCTCCAAAGAATGTATCAGGGGATGATTGCACTTGATTAGTAATTGTAATTACTATGTTAAATATTTCAGCAAGTCTTATTAATTTATGTAGTATAGAATTAAGTCTCTGTTGTCTATCTGCGAGTGTGCCTCTACCTGAGAATTCAGCTCGATGAAGAGATATAATACTATCTATTATTACTAATTTAGCGTTAAACTCATTTATATATCTACCAAGATCCTTTATAATTAATTCCAAATGTGAACTATTATATACTTTACATATTGCAACATTCTTTAAAACTGCCATTGGATCAAAACCTCTTGCTCTAGCGATCTGATTTAATCTTTCAGGCCTGAATGTTCCTTCTGTATCGATATAGATTACACCTCCATCAAGGCCTCCTTCACTTGTAGGTTGTTTCGCCATAGCACATAGAGTATGACAAATCTGTGATTTGCCTGAACCAAATTCTCCATAAAATTCTGTGACAGCTTGTGTTTCAACTCCTCCCAGCAATAACTCATCTAGAGATTTAGAACCTGTAGAGCATCTTAGCATAGACTTCCTTTTTTCAAGAACAAAATCAGCGGTCACAAATTCCTTTTCTAATACGTTAGATTCCCTAAGCAGTTTCTGCGCCGCCATAATGAATGCTGCAGCACTATCCTTAGAAGAGTTAATATCCACAGCTAATTGTTCTGCACTAGTTACTGCTAGATCCATTACTGAAACGATCCCAGCCTCCTTAAGCTTCTTTGCTGTTGTTGGGCCTACTCCATCTATATCCTGTATTTCAAGGTCTATAGCTGACATTTTTTCATTGGCATCATATATAGACGAGTCACTATTGTCATGTTCATAAGAGTCTGTACGGGGATCAGTTTGGACTTTTGTCTTTTTATCGGTCATTAACTAATATATTATTAGTTATTGACACTTATTTAAAGGTCGAAGAACGTAAGAGGGAGGGAGGGAATCTCAAGCTGAAATGATGATCCACATAGCTTACTGTATCACCCGCAATTCTATTTATTACTATGCTATCTTGGTTATAATGATCTTTCTTCTTATTAAGAGTTGCAGATTGTCCCTTGACTTTGCTCAATCTTTCAACTATCCTCTATGGTACGAAAGAAATGGGTAGTAATATAGAACCCCCTGAGCTTGCATCCCAAGGGAATTATGTTTTGTTCATATTCATCAGATCTATTGAATCTAATCTATTATCATCGAGAACAAGCCCCCTTTCTTTTTTAATAACTGGAAATCTCAAACAAATTGATGACAAGCGATAATTGTAGTCATACGCGCCTGCTGAAAATACTAAAGGGAGCCAGTTACTACTGGTTTCATTAAATAAAAATGCATCTATCAGCGATTTTGAAAAGCTAAAATCATCATTATTATTGTCTGATGCCCACTTGTTCATTGCAAATCCTACACCTGATTGTGTTGCGTCGATAAAGATCATCCTTACGTTTTGTTCAATTGCTTTTCTTACTTGAGACAAATAACACCCGAACCTGTCTTTTGCAGTATTCGTTTCAGAATCTGCTCTTATAGAACTCGAACGCCGAAGAATGCTTAAGGAGGCTCAGTTTATCTCATTGATGGGCTTCACTGATGATACTGTAATACTAAAGGATGTGAGAAAGAATGGGAGATTGATAGAAGTACAGATAAGAAATAAGAATTTGAAATGCATTTCTGAAAATAGTTCTTATTGCATACATGTTGGATTTGCCCTCGCACTTCCCGAGGTTAGAAAGGCATTGAGTAGATAACTTCAGAAACTAAACGGAACTATACTAAATGAAACTAATGTTGGTATTGATTCTGAAGGAAAGGCAGAATCTTGACAGTACCGGAGATGGCGTAACTAAACTAAAGTTCTCAGACCGAGTAAAGAAAAATAAATCAGATGGAAATCAAACTTTTTGTGGCTCTAGACTGGTATCTCTGATGCATCTCTGACTGGTGGATTAAAATATTGTGTAGACTTGACCGAATACCCTCCTGCCACGTAGGGTGCTAGATCAATAATCCGAGCAATATCATTAGTTACGCTGTGTAGCGAATCAATGGTTATTATGCTAACCAAGGGGTTATTAAAAAAAGAGGAGCTTATAATGCAAGCTCAAACGAAAGGTCTTGCCATTGTTTCTCAGTTTGTTTCACTAGTTGTTGTTGTTGAAGCTAATTACACCTATCTCGCTTAGTAGGTTGAGAGAATCAACTACATCCCAGTGCTCCACAATCATTCCGTCCTGAATTCTAAATAGGTCAGCACTTCTCAATACAATCGTATTGTTGGTAGGTGGGGCTCCCAAATATTCGCCTGTCCGTGTACCGGTAGTATTTAGAAAAGCCATAACGAGGTCGTCTTCGGCAATCATGTGTTCTATCGTTATATGAGAGTCCGGAAAGGCTTCAAAGAATGGACCAAATTGTTGCTTAAAGCCTTCACTTCCATTTCCTGCCTGTGGAGAATGTTGTATAAGGTCTTGTGCATAGTATTTGTCCACTGCACTCAAATTATGTTGATTGAAGACCTCTTCTATAAATGACGTGACAAGTGCCTTGTTGTTCTCCTTCTCCATTGATTCGGATTGTGGTGATGACTGCACTTGTGTTGTCGCTGTCGTCATATTCTGAGCTTGTTGCTGCTGTTGTGCTACTGCAGAAAATGGAGTAGCAGTTAGAATTCCTGTCAAGAGAATTCCAGCTACTAATGATGATAATAGTTCACGCATGAGCACAACATCATCATAAGAGTTGAAAAAGGTTTTCCTTCAAACTCGCCCAGCTCAAAAAAGATATTACCGCTTCAGACGGGAGAGTGGATGGCCACTCAATGCCAAATTCCATCCCCTCCCATAAACCCTCCTGATGGTACTCTCCATGGTCCAAATCCAAGCCCTAATGGGCCGTGTCCAAAAGCGCCAAACTCATGCGAACCTTTCCATTGTCCAAATCCTCCAAACATAGATGATGACGATGGACCTGTAAGATTGAATGACTTACCTTCTGAGATATATAGGACCTGTCCGTTTCCTGCATCAACAATTACCTCATGTCCAGTCTCATTGGCCGGATCAGCCACTAGAAATGTGTATGTAAGATATCCCTGTGTTAATCCCAGCCGACCTCCCAGCAAAGTACTGTTTACGACCTGCTCCTGTGCCGTTTCAGCGGCCGCTGTGAATGGAACTTTGGTATTCTCCGTAAAGAATTCCTTCATATTGTCCACAACATTTACTGATCCGTTAATTCCGGGTATTCTCGTAGGCATATCAGCATCTGTAATAAACTGTCTTTGTTGTGCCAGTGTGTATGCTATTGGTGAAACTACGAAGGTGGCAACTAACAGCGCTCCAACTACCAAGATAGCTGGTACAAGTACCTTCTTGCTGACTAATCGTTTGAATTTTGTCATGTAGAGAGATTGGAGACCGAATATTAAATGCCTTGTTCACCTATGATACGTCACTTTGTTACCTGAAGTCTTTTAGTATCTGATTA